>JANYAZ010000150.1 GCA_025361045.1 Geothrix sp.
GCCCTTGATGAGGCCGCCCAGGAAGATGGCGAAGGTGGTCTCCAGGGGCAGGTACATGCCCACCGACACCAGCATGGGGCTCTTGACCTGCTTGAGGATGAAGGCGAAGCCCATCATCATGCCCACGATGATGAGCGGCCAGGCCATCTTGCCTTCCACGATGCCACGGCTTAGCAGGGCCATGAGGCCTGCCTGGGGCGCGGCCAACTGCTTGGAGCCGAAGCCGGCGTCCAGGGAGAGCACCGCCTTCTTCTGGTCGGCGGGCAGCTGCTTCACCTGATCCAGGGTGTAGGTCTTGCCGTCGGGCGCGGTCACCATCTGCACCTGCTGGGCGGTCAGCTCGGCGATGCGCTTGGTGCCCTGGGCGGAGATGTCGCCTTCGTGCAGCACCATGAGGGGGATGAAGAGCACGACGGAGGCCAGGGCCACCCCGAGCAGGTCGCCCATTTCCATGCGCCAGGGGGTGCCGCCCAGGATGTGCCCGGCCTTGAGATCCTGGAGCATTTCGCCGGCCACGGCCGCGCTCACGCAGACCACGGCGGCCACACCCAGCACGGCGGCCACGCCCTCCCGGCCCTTTACGCCGAGGACCACCATCACGAGGGCGGTGATCACCAGGGCCGTCAGGGTCAGGCCGGAGATGGGGTTGTTGCTCGAGCCCATGATGCCGACCAGATACCCGCTGATGGCCGAGAAGAAGAAGCCCAGGATCACCACCACCAGGGCTGCCACGAAGGAGACCAGGGGGCTCACCTGGAAGATGCGCCAGGTGATAAAGAAGGTCACCAGGGCGGCGAAGCCGAGGCCGAACAAGACGTAAGTGAAGGGCAGGTCCTTGTTGACGCGGTCCACCACGTGCTCGCCGGAAGCGGCCTTCTTCACGTCGGAGACGGAGCGGCTGAGGCCCGTGGCCAGGCTCTTGCGCATCTTGAAGAGGGTGAAGCTGGCGCCCATGAGCATGCCGCCGATGGCGATGGGCCTCACGATGAACTTCCAGACGGAGACGGAGAGGGCGATCCAGTCGCCTTCGGGGGCGCCTTCAGGCAGCACACCGGGGGCCAGGAAGTAGGTGATGATCGGCACCAGCAGGCCCCAGGCGATGATGCCGCCGGAGAAGTTCAGGGCACCGAGTTTGGGTCCGATGATGTAGCCCACACCCATGTAGGCCGGGCTGATGCCGGGGGAACTGAGCAGCATGCCGCCGCCGACCTTGGCCTTCCAGCCCTGGACCAGATTGATGGCCGTGGCCTTGAAGCCCACGAACCGCTCCCAGGTGGTGGCAAAGAGCTGAATCTGCACCAGGGCCTGGATGACGGCACCGATGCCCATGGCGCCGAACAGGAACTTGGTGCCGCTGCCACCACGGGCGCCGGCCTTGTGGATCTCGGCGGCGGCCACGCTCTCGGGGTAGGGCAGCTCAGCGTCTTCCACCATCACGCGGCGGAGCAGGGCCACGAACATGATGCCGAGCACACCGCCGGCGAACATGATCAGCGAACTGGTGACGTAGTTCCCGGCCGTGAAGAAGCGCGGCCAGATGCCGCTGATGACGAAGGCGGGGATGGTGAAGATGGCACCGGCGGCCACGGACTCGCCGATGCTGCCCACGGTTCGGGCCATGTTCTCTTCGAGGATGGTGCCCTTCATCAGCTTGATGAGGGCCATGCCGATGACCGCCGCGGGATAGGTGGCGGCGATGGTCATGCCGGCCTTCAGTCCGAGGTAGGCATTGGCAGAGCCGAGCACCACGGCCATGACAAGGCCAATAAGCACCGCCCGCAGGGAGAACTCCCGCATGTTCTGATCGGAAGGGACAAAGGGTTGCATCGGTGCTCCTGAAAAGGCACGAAGGGGAAGAAGAATGCCGAAGGTAGCGGATAGTCTAATACCGAATCCGATCAGGTTGGCACCGCCCGGCCGCACCAGTGGCTGGATCCCGGTCACGAGCGCCTACATCCTGTTCATGGAGGATCTGTCATGCGTTGGGAAAACATCATTGCGACTGCGGGTTTGGCCCTTCTCTTTGCCTGTCAGACCACCCCACCCATTGCGATTCCGCAGACCACCCCCGTGCAGGTGCCCCAGGGACCCCCGCCGAAGCCCAAGATCGCCCTCGTCCTGGGCGGGGGCGCCGCCCGAGGGTTCGCCCACGTGGGCGTCATCCGGGCCCTGGAGCAGGAGAAGATCCCCATCGACCTGGTGGTGGGCACCAGCGTCGGCGGCCTCATCGGCGCGATCTACGCCGCCGATCTCAGCAGCTTCGACCTCGAGTGGACCGCCTTCCAGTTGGAGAAGGACGATCTCTTTGATTTCGGCGTGATGAATGCCGTCACGGGCATGGGCTTCGCCAAGGGCGACAAGCTCGAGGCCTGGGTGAAGACCCACATCAAGACCAAGAACATAGAAAGCCTGAAGATCCCCTTCGCCGCCGTGGCGACGGACCTCAACTGGGGCTACAAGGTGGTGCTCGACAGCGGCTCGGTGGCCCGCGCCATCCGGGCAAGCGCCGCCATCCCGGGCGTGTTCGAGCCGGTGTCGCACCAGGGCAAGATCCTGGTGGATGGCGGCGTGGTGGACAACATCCCCATCTCGGTGGCCAAGGCTAAAGGCGCCGACCTCGTGATCGCCGTGGACATCAGCGGCAACGTCGGGAACACGAACATCACCAATGTCATGGGCGTCACCCTGCAGGCCACCAACATCATGTTCGCCCTCAATGTCGAACGGTCCAAGAAGGCGGCGGACGTTCTGATTGTGCCGGCCGGCATCGGCGACATCGGGATGCTGGATTTCTCGCAGAAGAAACGCTGCATGCAGGCAGGCATCGAGGCCACGAGGGCCGCCATGCCGACCGTCCGCAAGGTCATCGATGACTGGGTCGCCGCCCACTCGAAGCCCCCCACGACACCCTGATGGCCGCAATCCGTTCCGATCTGGTCCGATCTGAACGGATGGTCCCCCCCTCGCCTTCGAATACCCTGGAGCCAGCTCAAGGCCTCGACCCCATGCCCCTCCTCACCAGCAAGGCCAACCCGCGCTTCCGGGCGCTGCAGACCCGCCTGAAGGCGGGTGGACATCGCCGTGACACCACGCTGCTGCTGGGCGACAAGCTCATCGAGACCTGGGCCGAGGCCCGCGAGTCCATCGCCGGAACACGACTGTGTCCCGCCCTCTGGCTGCGCCTGGAACAGGCCAGTCCCCACCCGCTGGAGGCCACCCTGGGCATCGAGACCCAGGTGCTGGGCGAGGCACTCATGCGGGAATTGGCCGATGCGGGCAGCCCGCCCGAGCATGCCCTCCTGATGGAACTGGGACCCGAACCCACCGGTCCTCTGGCGTCCCGTGTCATCGGGGCTTGGGGCATCCAGGATCCCGGCAACCTGGGCGCCATCCTCCGCAGTGCCGCCGCCTTCGGCTTCCAGGAAGCGCTGCTGGGCCCCGGCTGCGCCGACCCATTCCATCCCAAGGCCCTGCGAGGCAGCATGGGCGCCGCCTTCCTCCTGCCCCTGCGGCGGGTGGAAGACTTCAAGGCGGATGGGGGCCATTGGTACGCCCTGGACGGTGCTCCTGGAGCCCTGGCCCTGGCCGAGGCCGACCTGTCGGAACCCCTGCGCTTGTGGGTGGGCAACGAAGGCCATGGCTGGCAAGGCGCGGACCTGCCGAACGGTGTGCAACGTCTCGCCATTCCCATCCAGGGCATGGAGAGCCTGAATGCTGCCGTGGCCGCTGGCATTGCGTGCTTCGAAGTGGCCAGGAGGCATGCCCTTTGAGATCTGGCTGGCTGCTCTGCTCCTTCAGTTCCCTGGTCCTGTCCGGGGTCTTCGTCCTGGCCTTCCGCTTCCCCGGCGCCCTGGGCGGCTGGCTGGAGCCGCTCATGGCCCTGCTGTTTCCGCTGCTGCTGCTGGACGGGCTGTTCAAGGGCCGGCATGCGGTCTGGACCTGGCTGACCCTGGTGGCCGGGCTCGTCCTCCTCTACCTCTGGGTGCCGCAGACCCTCGCCAGCAAGGGTGGCCTGCCCTATGGTCTGGCCCTCCTCGGCATGGTGCTGCTGAGCCTCTGGGAGGCCACGGGGCTCTGGCTGGTCGCCATGGGCTCCCGCTGGATGTTCCGCCATGCCGGGGCCCTGGGTGCCTCTCTCGCGGCCGCGCTGCTGCTGCTCGGCTGGGAGACCTGGGGTTTCCATGTCTATCCCTGGACCTGGGGCGCTGCCTTCGGATCGCTGCCCTGGACGGCGCGGTCGGCGGCCTTCATCGGCACCTCGGGCCTGTCAGCCTTGGCCTGGGCGGCCGGGGCCTGGACGGCGGCCGTGCTGGCCGGCGGCGGCGCTCCGCGCAAAGCCCTGGCTGGCCCCGGCCTGGCGCTGGGATTTCTCCTTCTGGCCGGTGGCGCCTGGTACCTGCTTCCCCGCGCTCCGCTGCTCACCCTCGATGTGGTCATGATCCAACCCAACTTCCCCGCCGGTCAGCGCTGGGTCGGCATGGAAGCCGAGATGTGGCAGCGCAGCGATGCCCTGCTCAAGGCCCAAGGGTGGCCCCGCAGCGGACGCGCCACGCTGCTGCTGTGGCCCGAGAGCTCGGTCATGGGCCGGGATGACCGGCAACCCAACCCGCGCCTGGCGACGGAAGCGGCCTCCCGCGGCGTGGCCTGGCTCTTCGGTACCGAAGGCGGGCTCTTCAACCTGGTCCGCGGCGAAGCGGCGGGACGACCGACCTTCCTATTTGCCAAGACCGAACCCATGCCCTTCGGGGAGCGCATGCCCGGCCCCGAGCCCGTCCGACGCTGGCTGGACCAGAAGCTGGGCTTTCTCTCCCAGGAGGCTGGCGACCTGGCTGCAGGCTGCGCCTTCGTCTTGCCCACCCCCTCGGGTGAGGTCCGCGTCCATCCGCTGATCTGCAGCGAGGCCCTGATGCCGGAGCGCACCCGGCGCGGCCGGTCGCTTAGTGACGCCAACCTCCTGAGCAACCACACCAACGACGGCTGGTTCGACCGGAGCATCGCCACGGACCTGCACGCGGTCCAGATCCGGATGCGGGCCACGGAGTTGGGCCTACCCCTGCTGCGGGCCACCCTTTCCGGAAAGTCCGGCGTCTTCCGGGAGGACGGTCACTTCCAACTCTGGGGGGAGCCGCTCACTGAAGGTGCTTACGCCCTGGAACTGCAGTGGCGCCCAGTCCGCACACCCATGCGCTCTGCCTGGCTGCTCCCGTTGCTGATGACCGGTCTGCTGACGGGGTGCGTCCTGCTAGGATGGAAGGCTCTGCTCCGGAAACCCTGATGAACCGTGACTTCCTCGTACCCGAGCCATTGGCGACACCCTATGGCACCGTGGCCTTCTTCGACGAAACCTGGACGGTGGATCCCCGGGAACTCCAGATTTTCTTCCAGGCCGAGCAGGTCTACTGGACCGCCTACCGGACCATCGAACAGTGGCGCATGCTGCTGGCCTGTTCCCGCATGCTCACCGCCCGGTTGGTCCCGGAGGGCCACATGGGTGGACGGCTCGTGGGCGCCACCCGGCTCTGGTCCGACCATGCCTACGAGGCCAAGCTCTACGACGTGGTGGTGGCCCAGGACCTCATGGGCTTCGATGTCGCATCGGAACTGGTGAAGTGGGCCCTGCGCCACCCCTGGGTCGGGGAGGTCCATCGCTTCGTCCTTGAAACCCGAGACGCCGCCGGGTTCTACCCACGCTTCGGCTTCCAGCTGGGGCATGAGAACGACAGCATTCACATGCGCGTGAAGACCGCTGACCTTCAGGCCCGGGGACTCCGATGAGCGATACCAAACCAGGTCTTGCTGAAATCGCCCTGCAGCCCCTCATCCTGGCCAGCGGCAGCCCCCGGCGGCGGCATTGGCTCGAGGCCATGCGCATCCCCTTCGAATTGCAGGCCCCCCAGGTGAATGAGACCCCCCTCCTGGACGAGGAGCCCATGGACCTCGTGCTCCGTCTGGCGGAACTCAAGGCCGAGGTCATCGCCGCCCGCAATCCTGGCCGCTGGGTCATGGCCGCCGACACCACCGTGGCCGTAGACCACCACACCCTGAACAAGCCCGTGGACGTGGAAGACGCCGTGCGGATGCTCACCTTGATCCAGGGCCGAGCCCACCAGGTGCATACCGGCTTCTGCCTCCAGCGGAACAAGGTCACCCACAGCTTCGTGGACACGGCCCAGGTCTTCTTTCGCCCGCTCTCCGAGGCGCAGATCCGCTGGTATGTCGGCACCCGGGAACCCATGGACAAGGCCGGGGCCTACGCCATCCAGGGCATCGGGGCCCTGTTCATCGAGGCAGTGGAGGGGAGCTTCTCCACCGTGATGGGCCTACCGGTCGAACGGATGGGTGCCCTGTTCGGGCATCTGGGACTCCTGAAACCCTGGATGGGGTTCCCGAAAGGTTGACGGATTTACTAGGTGATCTGGACCCTGGTCCTGGAGGAAATCGTCCTTTCGGACGAGGGGAAAATAGACCACCCCAAAATCCTCTTAAAAAGCTTGGAAACACCTCAGAAAAAATAGGTAACCATTCACGTTCCCATACCCTATCATCGTGATCTGCGACACAACTTGCTGGGTTGTCGCCCTGGGACCTGAGGTCCTCGGTTCGGATGATGTCAGGATAATTTTTTAGACAAGGATTTCCTTTCCCATCCAAGCGGATCAGCATGCCGATTGGGGGGTTCTCGACCTCATTTCATGCAAGGGCCTGCACCTCGGACCTTAAGATCTGCCGCACTGAATTCATCGTTTCTGGATGGCCTCCCGGCAACCGCCGCGAGCCCGCGCCTCCCAAGGGGTTGTGCATGCACCGATTCGACCAAGCGTTCCGCTTCGTCCTGCCGGCCGCGGCCGTGGCCGTCCTGGCCACGGTTCTGACCGTGGGTTGGTTCACCCAGCCGGACCGCTTCGCCAAAGGCTATGCCCCCGAACAACCCATTCCCTTCTCCCATGAGCTGCATGCCGGCACCCTGCGGATGCAGTGCCAGTACTGCCACTCGGGCGTCGACAAGTCCCGGCACGCCGGGATTCCCTGCGTGGACCTCTGCATGGGGTGCCACAAGGTCACCAAGGTTGACAAGCCCGCCATCCAGAAGCTGACCCAGATCGCCAATTCCGGTCAGCCCCTGCCCTGGCAGAGGGTCCATTCCCTGCCCGACCACGTCTTCTTCGACCACCGCCCCCATGTGAATGCCGGCATCGCCTGCCAGAGCTGCCACGGGGAAGTGCAAACGATGAAGGTGATCACCCGCGAGATGGGCATGCGCATGGGCAACTGCCTGGGCTGCCACCGGGATCCCCATGCCTCGCTGCCGCCGGGTTCGAAGATCACCAAGGGCGCAGAGCACTGCGCCGCCTGTCACCGCTAGGAGCACCCGACCGATGACGGACGAGACCCGCACGCCGATCACCAACCGGGCCCTTGCCCTGCTGGCCGGGCCCTTCCTCCTGGGCCAGCGGGCGCTGAGCCTTGTGTTCCAGAAAGAAGACACCCCTGAAGCCGAGCCCAGAACGGCCGCCTCCCGCATCACCATCACGCCCCCCGAACACGCCATCAAGCGCCGCGGATGACCCGATGAAGACACGACTCCCCGATCATGGTCCCCTTGAGACGCCGCAGTTCTGGCGGACCCTCGAGGAACGCATTGAGACTCCGGAGGCCCAGACGGCCGCCCACGATGAATTTCTGCCGGGCGCTGTCCCCAGCGCCTTTGATGATGTCCATGGGCTGCCCCCCAAGAACGGCTTCTCCCGGCGCGACTTCCTCGGCCTGGTGAGCGCCACGGCGGCCCTGGCGGCCACCGTCGCCTGCGACCGCAAGGGCCAGGGCACCGTGGTGCCCTACACCAAGCGTCCCGTCGAGATCGTCCCGGGAATCGCCAACTACTACGCCAGCGCATTCAACGAAGGCCGCCGGGTCTACCCCGTCCTGGTGAAGACCCGCGAGGGTCGCCCCATCCACCTCACGGGCAACGACGAGCACCCGGGCGTGAAGGGCAAGACCAGCCCCCGCACCATGGCCGATGTGCTGCGGCTCTATGATCCCGACCGGCTCCGTGCCCCCAAGGCGGGGGGTCGAACCCTGGGTTGGGCCGAGGCCGACACCCAGCTCCACACTGCCCTCAAGGCGGCCAAGGCCTCGGGCAAGTCAGTGCTGCTCATCTCCGGCGCGGTGGCTTCGCCCACCCGCAAGGCCCTGCTCGCGGACCTCAAGGCTGCCCTGCCCACCCTGGAGCATCTGGCCCTGGAGCCCGCCGCCGGCGATGCCCCCGAGGAAGCCGCCAAGGCCAGCTTTGGCCAGGCCGTGGAGCTTCAGCCCCGGCTGGCCAAGGCCAAGGTGATCCTTTCGCTGGGCGCCGACTTCCTCAATGGGGAGGACCCCGAGGCGCTGGGCGCCTGGGGCGCCCAGCGGAGGTTGAAGAGCGCCAAGGACGAGATCAACCGCCTGTGGGTGCTGGAAGGCCCCCTCACGCTGACCGGCACCAACGCGGATGTGCGGGTTCCGGTGTCGCCTTCGCGCCTGAGCGCCATGGCTTTCGCCCTGGCGAAGGAGTTGGCAGGCAAGGGCATGTCCCTTCCCGCCGGCACCGATCTTTCATCTATCTCGGCGGGCGTGCCCGCCGAGCTTGGAGGGAACACCAAGCTCTGGTCGAACCTGATCAAGGACCTCCAGCTTGCCGGCCGTCAGGCCGTGGTCCTCTGCGGTGCCCAGATGCCCGCCGAGGCCCACCAGGCCGCTCACCTGTTGAATGCCATGCTCGGCACGGAGGCTATCGGGATTCGGCCCGCCGAGCCCTTGGCCTCCGTCCAGGACCTCCAGGCCGCCACCAAGGGCATGGCCGAGGGCCGCTACGGCGCCGCGATGTTCTGGGATGTGAATCCTGCCTACACCTACCCGCAGGCTGCGGCCTGGAAGGCCGCGGTGGCCAAGGTGCCATTCACGGCCTGGATCGGCCAGGTCGAGGATGAGACCGCGGCCCAGAGCCACCTGCTGCTGCCGGAAAACCACTGGCTCGAGAGCTGGGGGGACTTCAACACGCCGGAAGCGGCCGTGCTCCAACAGCCCGCCATCGGCACCCTCTACGACACGCGGCAGGGTGAGGATGTCCTGCTGGGTGCGATCAAGGCCCTCGGTGGCTCCGCCCCCGCCAGCTATCACGCCTACCTCCAGGGTCGCTGGCAGCAGCGCCTGCCCCTCGGCACCTCCTTCGAACAGGCCCTCCACGATGGTCTGGTGAAAACGGATGACAAGGGCTCTGCCCCCGCCTTCAAGGGCGCTTCGGTGGCGGCAGCTGCGAAGAAGGCCGCGGAATCCAAGGCCCAGGGCCTGGAGCTGGTGCTGTTCCCCGGCTTCGCCACCCACGATGGCCGCCACGCCAACAACAGCTGGCTGCAGGAAACCCCCGACCCCATCACCAAGATGACCTGGGACAACCCGGTGTCCGTCTCCGTGCAGGATGCGCAGGCCCTGGGCATCCAGGAGGGGGACCTCGTCAGCGTGTCCCTGGGCGGCACCAGCCTGCTGCTGCCCGCCGTCATCCAGCCGGGCCAGGCCAAGGGTGTGCTCACCCTGGCACTGGGCTACGGCCGCACCACGGGCGGCGTGGCCAAGGGCGTGGGCGTCAACGCCTTCCCGCTGATGGGCCTGGATCCGGTCAGCGCGAATGTCGCCAAGGGTGTGCGCCTCAGCCGGACCGGGGGCAAAAAGGAACTCTCCCGCACGCAGAGCCACCACCGCATGGAGGGCCGCGACCTCGTCCGCTCCCTCACCATGGACGAGTTCGAGCACCACCCCCAGGGCCACCACCCCATGCCCGAGTTGGTGAGCCTCTACGAAGAACAGAAGTTCCCGGACCACAAGTGGGGCATGGTCATCGACCTGGCGGCCTGCACCGGCTGTTCGGCCTGCGTGGTCGCCTGCCAGTCCGAGAACAACGTGCCGGTCGTGGGTCCCGAGCAGGTGGCCAAGGGCCGCGAGATGCACTGGATCCGCATTGACCGCTACTACGAGGGCGAGCTGGAGAACCCGAAGGTGGTTCACCAGCCCATGCTCTGCCAGCACTGCGACAGCGCGCCCTGCGAGAACGTCTGCCCGGTCAACGCCACCAACCACAGCCCGGATGGCCTCAACCAGATGGCCTACAACCGCTGTGTGGGCACCCGCTACTGCGCCAACAACTGCCCCTACAAGGTGCGCCGTTTCAACTTCCTGGAATACACGGCCTACAAGACCGAGCCCGAGACCCTGGTGCACAACCCCGAGGTCACGGTCCGCCCCCGCGGCGTCATGGAGAAGTGCTCGTTCTGCGTGCAGCGCATCAACGATGTGAAGATCCGCGCCAAGGGCGACGGCCGTACCATCCTCGACGGCGAGATCACCACCGCCTGCATGGCGGGCTGTCCCTCGGACGCCATCGTCTTCGGCGACCTGAAAGATCCCAAGAGCAAGGTCGCCCAGCTGGTGGCCGCCTCCCGCGCCTACAAGGTGCTGGAGGAGATCGGCGCAAAACCCGCCATCACCTACCTGGCCGATTTGAAGAACCCCCCCACGAATGGGGCGTCAACCGAGGGAGGTCACCATGCAAACTGATGCCTCCGTCCACGCGGGCGCCATTCCGGAGGGCCTGCTCGAGCCGGCGCTGACCGTGGGCAAGGTCACGCCCGGCAGCCTGGATGACCAGGTCCTGGCCTTCCCCGAGACCCTGGTGCACAACCCCGAGGTCACGGTCCGCCCCCGCGGCGTCATGGAGAAGTGCTCGTTCTGCGTGCAGCGCATCAACGATGTGAAGATC
>JANYAZ010000189.1 GCA_025361045.1 Geothrix sp.
ACCGCGCTCGAAAGCCTCCAGCGCCTTGCGCTCCCACGCGTCCGGGGCGTTTTCGGGCCGGATCGGCTTCAGGCTGGTGATGTGGCCCTTCAAGCCATAATCCTTGTCAGCGAGTTCGTGGACCATCCGGGTCATGTAGGCGGGGTTGACCAGCGTGAGCCGCTTGCCGTCGGTGGTGCTGATGTCCCGGTCCGGGCGATGGGCCAGGTAGGGGTTGGGCGGCGTCTTTTCATCCAGGGGCACATAGACGCCACCGCGCAGTGCCGCCCAGCGGCGGTAGGCCAGATCCTTGTGGTAGCTGTCCATGGCCCGGTTCAGGGCGATGTCGTTTGCCTCATGCACGTCAAAGTAGCTCGTCACCCCCATGACGGCGGCAATGAGGATGGTCCAGGCTGCGAGCAGCACCAGCACCGCCCGGGAGGTTCGGGACTTGGCGAGGATGGCTGGGAGTCGCGGCAGCATTCGGAGGATCCTGAGGTTGAGGGGTGCGGACTGGTCAGGTGTCGCGTTCGCACCACGCGACCAGGTGGCCCGCGATGGCGCCCAGGGGGGCCTGCTCTTCCACGCCACCGCGCATCCAGGCGGCGCGGGGCATGCCGTAGACCACGCAGGAAGCTTCATCCTGGCCGAGGGTCCGGGCGCCCTTCTGGCGCATCTTCAGCAGGCCGCGGGCGCCGTCGTCCCCCATGCCCGTGAGGATGACGCCCATGGCATGGGCACCGCAGGCATCGGCGGTGGAATCAAAGAGCACGTCTGCGGAGGGCAGGTGGTGGGACACACGGTCCCCGGCCTGGAGCAGGGCCACCAGCCCCACGCTGTGGCGGCCGATGGTCAGGTGGGCCTCGTTGGGGGCCAGATAGACGGTGCCCGCCTTCAGGGATTCCCCGTCTTCGGCCACCTTCACCCGGGCTCGGCAGCTGCGGTTCAGGCGCTCCGCAAAGGCGGCAGTGAAGCCAGGCAGCATGTGCTGAACAACGGCGATGGGGGGCAGGTTCTCAGGGATGGCATCGAAGATCTGGCGGAGGGCCTCGGTGCCGCCGGTGCTCGACCCCACCGCGATGAGGGCCCGTCCCGCTTTGGCGCGGACGGCCAGAGACGCCAGGGTGACGGGTGCGGCCGGAACGGGGGGGCGGTGGCCGCCCACCCGCGCCAGGGAGGCGGCATAGACGGTCTGGGCGATCTCGAGGCCCATGGCCTCCAGACCGGCGGCCTGGTCGGCCACAGGCTTGCCAATCACGTCCACCGCGCCCAGATCCAGGGCATCCAGGGCCGTGTCGGTACCCTTGGCGGTCAGGCTGGAGAGCATGACGGCGGGCATGGGGTGGGCCTTCATCAGCTTGCCGAGGAAGGTGAGCCCGTCCATGCGCGGCATCTCGACATCCAGCGTGAGCACGTCCGGATTCAGCTCCTTGATGCGCTCGCGGGCATCGTAGGGATCCTTGGCGGTACCCACCACCTCCAGCATGGGGTGGCGCGACAGGATGTTGGTCAGCACTTGGCGGACCAGCGCACTGTCATCCACGATCAGGACGCGACGCTTGGGTTCGGGGCTCATGTGAACAACTCCACGTCTCCACTCATCGGCTTCCCGGCAACTTCCTGGATATAGGTCAATTCGCGGTTCAGCACCGTGTCGTTGTGGGTGCTCTCCATCCGCTTGACCAGCACCTGGCCGGTGTGGGGGAAGAAATAGACCTTGCGGGGATAGGGCCCGCCCATGTCCTCGCTCCAGATGGGAATGTCCTCGTTGCGCAGGAATTCCCGCACGAAGTCCACATTCTGCCCCCCCACATCCGTGGACATGCCCTTCATCACCCTGCCGCCGCCGAAGGCTTTCGCCACCAGGCGGTCCCGCTGGGCGCCCAGGTGCAGCAGGTTGTTGATGAGGAACTCCATGGCCGCCGCGCCGTAGCGCGCCGCGAAGAACACGTCCGGATCACGCTCGCCCAGCTTGACGGGGAGCATGAAATGGTTCATCCCGCCCACCATGGCGATGGGGTCCATGATGCAGGCGGCCACGCAGCTGCCGAGGACGGTGACGATCACTTCGTCCTCGGCGGTGGCGTAGAACTCCCCGGGCAGGATCTTCATGGCCTGGCGGTTGAAGTTGCGGTCCAAATACTTGGAGGCGCGACCATGCACAAGCGGGGCAGGCGGGGGGCTCATGGGGCCGCCTCCTTCCGCCGGTAGATGGTCTGGCCCAGGGACTGGAACCCCAGGGTGGTATCCAGCAGCGCTTCGGAATGCCCCACGAACAGGAGTCCCTCGGGTTCCAGCAGGCTGTGGAAGCGCTTGAGGAGCTTGCGCTGGGTGGGCTTGTCGAAATAGATCATCACGTTGCGACAGAAGATGGCCTGGAAACGCCCTTCGGGCACGGACCACCGGTCCTCCAGCAGGTTCATCTGCTGGAAGGTGATCAGCTGGCGCACCTCGGGTCGCACCCGCACCTGGCCTTCCTGGGCGCCGGTGCCCTTCAGGAAGGCCAGGCGCTTCCAGGCATTCTCCAGCCCCTCGATGCGCGTGAGGGGATAGACGCCGCGGGAGGCGGTCTCGAGCACCGCCGTGTCCAGGTCCGTGGCCAGGATCTGGATGTTTGCGGAGTGGCCGAAGCCCTGCAAGAGCGTCATGGCGAGGGTGTAGGGTTCCTCGCCGGTGGAACAGCCGGCGCTCCAGATCCGGATGCGATGCGAGGCTGTGTGAAACGGCTTGATGAGGGGCACCAGCTGGGTGAAGTGGTGCCCTTCGCGGAAGAAGCTGGTGAGGTTGGTGGTGAGGGCATTGATGAACTCGCACCACTCCGGCGAGTCCGGGTTCTCCAGCCGCTGCAGGTACTCCTCGTAGGTCTGGATGCCCAGGATCCGCAGCCGCTTGGCCAGCCGTGACTGCACCATGGTGAGCTTGTGGGCGGCCAGGGCGATCCCGGAGTGGGCGTGGAGAAGATCCCGCAGGGTGGCGAAGGTGGCCGTGGACAGCTGCTCCCGGCCCTGGCTCAGGGCCTCGGTGTCGGCGCCTCGGGACCGATTCATGCTCCGACCGCAGCGGCTCCGGCCTCCTGCCGCATGAGCCCCTGGACATCGAGGATCAGGGCCACACGGCCATCCCCGAGGATGGTGGCGCCGGAGATCCCCTCGACGCGCTTGTAGTGGGTCTCCAGACTCTTGATGACGACCTGCTGCTGACCCAATAGCTCGTCCACGGCCATGGCGGCGCGGCGACCCTCGGATTCGACCAGCACCAGCAGCGTCCGCTCGGAGGCTTCCTGGCTCACACCCAGGGCCAGCAACCGCTGCAATCGGACCACCGGAATGAACTCACCCCGAAGGCTGATGACTTCGCGATCGCCCTTCACGGTCTGCACATCGGAACCCCGTCGCTGAAAGCTCTCCAGCACAGAAGCCAGGGGGAACACGAAGGTCTCCTCGGCCACGCGGACGGTCAGCCCGTCGAGGATGGCGAGGGTGAGGGGCAGGACCAGACGGATGAGGGTACCCTTGCCCGGCTGACTCTCGACTTCGATGCGGCCCCCGAGGCCGCGAACGTTCTGCCGCACCACGTCCATGCCCACGCCCCGGCCCGATAGATCGGAGACCTGTTCTACGGTGGAGAACCCTGGCTCGAAGATCAGCAGGTTCAGTTCCTCATCGGAGGGGCGGGTGCCTGGCGGGATCAAGCCCCGATCCAGGGCCTTCTGGTAGATGCGGTCCCGGTTGAGGCCCTTGCCGTCGTCCTTTACCTCGATGTGGATGTGGCCGCCGCGGCTGGAGGCCTTCAGGGCGATGGTGCCCATGGGAGACTTGCCGCTCTGGAGGCGCTCTTCCTTATCCTCCATGCCATGGTCCACCGCATTGCGCACCAGGTGTGTCAGGGGATCCACGAGCATCTCGATGAAGGTCTTGTCCAGCTCCGTGGCCTGACCCTCCATGACCAGCTCCACGTCCTTGCCCAGCTGCTTGCCCAGCTCGTGGACCATGCGCGGGAAGCGGGAGAACACCATCTCGACGGGCACCATGCGGATGCCCATGACCCGTTCCTGCAGCTCGCGGGTCTGGCGGTCGAGCTGCATCAGGGCCGCGCTCATCTGCTCTTCGCCCTGCATGGTGTTCGACTGCTGCGAAGCCTGGGCGAGCATGGCCTGGGTGATGACCAGTTCCCCCACCAGGTTCACCAGGCGGTCGATCTTCTCCGTGGCGACGCGCACCGTGGAGGCCTCGGCCTGGTTCCGTTTCTTCTGTTGCGAATCGAGGGCCTTGTTGACGGCCTCGGGCTTGACCTTGCCCATGTCCACCAGCAGCTCGCCCAGGCGTTTCTGCTGGGAGAGGGCCTCGCGGATGTCGGCCGGGCTGACGCCCGCCTCGGTCTGGAGGAGCTCGCCCAGGGAGGGCACTGCCCCCTCCGGTGCGAGGGGCTGGATGCGGAGGTTGTCGCCGTCCACCACGAATTCGAAGATGTCCTCCACGTCGATCTGGGGATGGGCCGTTTCCAGGCGGATGTCCCAGGCCAGGTGACAGTCCTCGGGATCCATCGCTTCGACCTTGGGGACCCGGGAGAGGTCAGGCCAGATCTGGAGGGTGCCGAGCTTGCCGAGATCGCGGAAGAGCCGCTCCAGGTTGATGCCCCGGCGGAAGGCATCCGTGGGGGCTTCGAAGCGGATGGAAAAACCCTTGCCGCCTTTCAAGGCCACCGATTTGGAGGGTGACTGCAGCGCCGCGGCTGGTGCCGGTGGCGGGGCCGTGGGACTGTCATCCTGCAGCTTGGTGATGAGCGCGGTCTGCAGCTGCTGTTCCTTGGCGGGCAGCGACTCTTCCCGGCGGGCATGGTGCAGGTGGCTGCGGATGAGGTCCACGCCCTGCAGCATGAGCTCGCGCAGATCGGGCGTCATGGGCCGGGTACCCTGGCGCACGGGTTCCAGGGTGCTTTCAAGCTGGTGGGTGAACGAGGCGACCGCCGGGAAGCCGAAGGTGGCGGCGTTCCCCTTGATGGAATGCGCGGCCCGGAACAGGGTGTGGAGATCCTCGACTTCGACATCCGCCAGGTCCATGGACAGCAGGGTGGCTTCCATGCCGTCGGCAAGCTCGGTGGCCTCTTCAAAAAAGGCATCTCGGAATTGGGCCATCGCGTCGGACATGGGGAACCTCAGATGACTTTGTTCACGACGTCCAGAAGCTTCTCGGGGCTGAAGGGCTTGACGATCCAACCCGTGGCGCCCGCCTCCTTGCCTTTCTGCTTCATGGAGGCGTCGGATTCAGTGGTCAGGACCAGGATGGGCGTGAACTTGAACTCTGGCAGGGCGCGCATCCGCTGGACCAGGGTGATGCCATCCATGCGGGGCATGTTCACATCCGTGATGATCAGGGACAGCTTCTTGCCCTTGGCCACCTCGAGGGCCTCTAGGCCGTCACCGGCTTCCAGGACGTCGAAGCCCGCCCCCTTGAGCGTGAAAGTGATCATCTGGCGCATGGTGCTTGAGTCATCGACGGTGAGAATGCAATGGCCCATCGGTTGGCTCCTGATCAGAAAAGGTCGACTTCGCCGGCGGCGAGCGAACCGCTCTTCACCGCACGGAACTGCACACGGGCCGCTTCGATCTGACCCAAGGTGGCTTCCAGCGAGGCCAAGGCGGCGGCTTCCGGCTCGCCGGCCTTCAGGCTGACTTCGAGGGCCTTCCAGGCCTGGGCCTGCTCCAGCAGGTTGCCCAGCTCCTTCAGGCAGGCCATGAGGGTCTGGTGCACCAGGTCCTCGAACTGGAGGCTGCGCACCACATGCCCCACCTGCTCGGTGACCTTCCGGGCGTTCTGCTCCAGCTGGCTGACCAGGTCCTTGACGATCCAGTTGGAGGTCCGGAGGGCCATGACCAGGGACTCCGATTCACCCTTGGACTTGAGGGCCACGTCCATGTCCTGGCTGGCGATGGCATGCACATGGGCGTCCGTGCGCTCCAGGGCCTGTCTCGTGCCCAGTACCTGCTCCTGAATGGTGTTGCTCAGCGCCGTGCTGCGGTCGGCCAGCTTGGACACCTCACCGGCCACCACCGCGAAACCCGCCCCGAACTGCCGGGCGTGGGCGGCTTCGATGCTGGCGTTCAGGGACAGCAGATGGGTGCGACCGGCGATCTCCGTCAGCTCCTCCAGCATGGTTTCCATGCGCTGGGAGCGCTCGCGGATGTCGTTGACCTGTTCGGCGAGCTGCACCGTTGATTCGGAGATCTCGGCAATGTGGTTCACGAACCCATCAATGGTGCCCATGATGGTGGCGCTCATGGCGTCAAAATTCCCGCCTGCGGCCTCCCCGTCGGAATCGCCCCCCAGCGAGCTCTGCATGGCGGCCTGGATTTCGCCCGCCAGCAGGTGCTGATGCTGCACACTGCGGTCGAGGGTCTTGAGGGCGTCCTCCAGGGTGCCGGCGGCCTCGCGCACCAGGCTGTCCACCTGGAGCAGCTCGGGCGTCAGGAAATTCACCTGGCCCTCCAGCATCCGGGCTTCGCAGGCGGCCAGCCTGAGCAGCGTGTCGCGCAGGCCCTCGGTCGGGGCCACGGGCTCCTCCGCAGGCGTTGGGCCTGTGGCGGAGTTGCCCGAGAACCAGCGATTCATGAACCCGCTCCAGCGAAAAGGTGGGCCATGCCCATGGCCGCGAACCGGGTCCGCCACTCCTCCTTGGCGCCCACCACCGAAAACGGAAGTCCCTTGGATCGGAGATCCCGGTCCAGGGCGCCGAGCAGCTGGATCCCGGACAAGTCCAGGTCTCCGACGGAGGACAGATCCACTTCCGCGCTGCCGTTTTCGGGGGTGAGCAAGGGTAGGACCTTCTCCCATTGCTGATGGATGGAGAAGACGTCCAGGTCGCCCTCGAGCGAGAGCAGCTGCTTGGAGGGGGCCGCTTTCTTTGCCATGGTGGTCAGGCCGTGGCGCTGTCGAGGGCCATCAGCTCACCGTCGGAGAGCAGGCGATCCAGGTCCAGGAGGATGAGCATGGAGTCATCGGTCGTCGAACCGGGCAGCTTGGCCAGGCCGGCGATGAACTCCCGGCCCAGGGCGCTCTGAGTGCCCAGCTCCGGGGCCGGGCGGATGGCGGCGGGATCCAGATCCAGCACGTCGGAGACGGAATCCACGCGGATGCCCAGGGTGCGTCCCTGGACCTCGACGATGACGATGACGGGTCGGGTGTCCTCGGGCGCCTCGCCCAGGGCGAACCGGTGCCGCAGTTCCAGGATCGGAACGATGGCCCCCCGGAGGTTGATGACACCGGGCATGTAGGGTGGCGCCTTGGGAATCCGGGTGATGGTGGCCTGGGCCTGGATCTCCCGGACCTTCAGGATGGGCAGGGCATAGGCCTCACCCGCGAGGGCGAAGCAGAGCACCTGTTGGAGACCTTGGATGTTGGCATCGGTGGTGGCCATGTTGTTCTCCGCATCAATTCCGGGGAAGGAACTGGGCTATGAGTTGATTCGGTTGGGAAGGTCCTGGAGGTAATTTATGGGGAAAGGATGACTTTGGGTCAGAAGGCATCCCACTTGCCATCGTCGTCGCTGGTCGGGGTGGGGACGGGCTGCTTGGAACTGGCCAGCTCGGGCCGCCCGGCGGGGCGCTTGACCGCCGCGCGGGTGGCCTTGGCCACCGGCTTGGG
>JANYAZ010000228.1 GCA_025361045.1 Geothrix sp.
GGTCAGGGGCGTCCCGTTGGCAGGGAACTTGACCTGAATGGCGGCCACCGAGCTATCGATCCCCGTGGTGGTGCTTTTCAGGCGGGTCAGGTAGCGGTTGCCATTCCCGAAATTGTTGCTCATGGGGGTGGAGGTCTCAACGCCACTGGTGTCCAGGAACCGGTAGGCCCAGAGCACCTTGTCCTGCTTCGACAGCCAAGTCTGCAGCACGGCCTTCTTCAGGAACATGGAGCGGGTGCCCGCAGGGATGAGGTTGTTGAAGGTGGTGCCCCGTTTGTCCGCATACATGGTGGTGCTCGGGGTCGCTGCGTTGCCCGTACTCGGGTCGTACACGCCAGGGACGATGTAGCCGCCACCCGCCGGGTAGGAACCACCGAGGCCACCGGTGCTGGTGGTAAAAATGCTTCCGCCCGGAGGGGCCTGATTGCGGTCGTCGTTCACACCGGCGGCCGCCGTGGCGATGTAGCTGTTTCCGTCCGCAGCCTTGATCACGTTCCCCCAAAACAACCAGTAAATGTAGTCGGGGTTGTATGTGAAGTAACCCAACTTAGCGGAAGCACCGGACCCGGACAGAATGCGCGTTGAACTGGTCGTGTAGACCGTGTCGAAAACCACCGACGCGCCACTTCCCCCCGCCGTGGTCGGATCCACGAAGAAGTCTGGAACCGGCGCAGTGCCAGTGGCAGGCAGGGTGGTGGGTACCTGGAAGAGCGTCCAGGGCACCGGGATGTCCAGCGTGCGGGTATAGGTCTTTGAGCCGCTGGGTTTTGCTGCTGTGAGACGGGCATGACTGGCCTGCTGAACCACCGCGGCGGTAATGGGCAGGGTTGTTATTTGGGTTCCCGAGGGATCCACCAGGTAACCCGTGGCGGTGATGCTCCCAAGGCTCATGGATACGACCCCGGTCGTCATGTCGATGGTCATGCTGTTGCCGCTGTCACTGTTCTGGTCCGTCCAATACTGGGAGTGCCAGAAGCAGTTCACCATCGAACCGGACATGTCGAAGATGGTGAGCATCTCGGGGGTAGCGCCGCCGCTCTTATACACATCGAGGATGTCGGTGGTGGTGATCAGCTTGGAATCCACCTGGGCCACGAGGGCCGTGGCGGCACACAGGCCGAGTAGCAGGGACTTGAGTCGAGCCAGTTTAAAAGCCATGGGTTTCTCCCGAAGGAAGGTGGTCGGTCCTGATCAAAGCGTGCGGCTGGCCACCAGCTCGCGCTGGGCCTGGTAGGTCTGGGCATTTTTGGGCGTGGCGTGGCCGGTGGCCAGGATGCGCCAGACATACACGGTCGCCGTCCCTCCCCCAGAGGTCGGACCGCTCGCTGCGGTGCCACCGGATGCCCCGAGGTTGCTGGAACTGCCGGTCGAGCTGGCCGCGGGGCTCCCGAGGAATCGAACCTCGAGGTCAAAGTTCTGGTCTGTGTTGGCAGCCCCGCCCTGGTTCAAGGTCATGGCAGGCACGCTGCTTCCCGCAAGGGTCGTGACCAGGTAATTGGAATTGATGTTGGACTGGAGCGCAGCGAGGTAGTTCACCTGGGAAGTCGTAGCTCCCGCCGCTGTGAAGCCGGCGGCATCAACCGTGCCCTGGCCCCAGGTGATCGCCCAGTCAAGACCAGCGTCGGCGGCGGCGGCGGCTTTATTGCCCTGGATGATGGTGCCAGCCATGGACAGCTCGCGGATGGCGTTGCGGCTAAGACCGAAGGTGGCGGCCCCCATGACGCCTACCAGCACCAAGGCCATGATGATGGTAAGGCCGCCCTGTTGCCGGGAGCGGAAGGAGGAGGCGGAAGTCTCGTACAGCATGGGAATCCTCTAGTCGAGCGGAAGGCCGAAGTTGCGGGGCGTGACCATCAGGGTCTGGGTGCGTCGCACGTAGGCGGCCTGGCCGCTCACATTGGCATCGGCGGCCTTGGGCGCGGCTGAGCGGGACGTCACATCCATGCGGATGAGGCAGGGGAAGTTGCGGAACCAGAGGGGGTTATATGAATCGCGAGGATTGAGAGCCTTTCCCCCGGGGCTCAGGGCCTTCATCTTCAGCACGATGGCATCCCAGTTGGCGGCGCCCTGCCGCAGCCAAGTGGTGCCGCCATCGAAGCTGAGGTCTACGGTGAAGCCCTCAATGTTCTCGGCGATCACATCCGCCTGGACACCCGCCCAGTTGATCAGCGTGTAGTTAGCCGGATAGGGCGCCTGCTGACGGATCAGGCAAGGCACGGTGATGGCCGGGTTGGAAGGATCCCAGGCCCTGGCCTGCACCGAGTAGCGGGTGACCATGTTCGGTCGATAGAAG
The DNA here is from genome assembly GCA_025361045.1 of Geothrix sp. Classification (GTDB taxonomy): domain Bacteria; phylum Acidobacteriota; class Holophagae; order Holophagales; family Holophagaceae; genus Geothrix. Next base: position 2,294 of record JANYAZ010000228.1, read on the forward strand.
GCCACGGGGGTCGTCGCAGGGTAGATGTTGAGCGTGTCCACCCAAGGGTTGATGCCCGCTGTCGAGCTCTGAGTGGTCGCCATGGAACCGGCCTGCACCGAGACGGTGAGCCCGGACGCTGGCCCCGCCACCTTGAACAGTTGGGTCCCCCCGGCGTCAAGGACCGCGGTGGCATCTCCAGCCTGCAGATCAGACAGGTTCCCGCTGAGCAGGTTGACGGTCACCGTGTTGGCGGTGTTCGAGGCGACTGTGGCCTGGATCGCCAGGGGAATATCCCCCACGAACTGCAGCTCATCGGGGGTGGTGGTCAGCGGTCCAGTGAGCAGGGCCGCGGGGTTGGTCGGATCGGGGCCCGTCACCACGACGGGGGTCGGGGAGGGCAGGATCATGAAGGGTTCCTGGGTCCCCGAGGTCACGGAATACCCTGATGGATGCGCAAAAGGCACGAAGGCGAAATAGCCGATGGAAGCCACATCATCTTGCAGGGAGGCCAGGGCCCAGCGTCCGCGACGCTGGCTGGAGATGGTGTCATTGACCCGCTGGAAGCCGGCCAGGTTGGAGGCATAGATCCTCAGCATCCCCGCACTGAGGATGCCGATGAACATCACCGCCACCAGCATCTCCACCAGGGAGAACCCGTGCTGAAGGGGACGGAACCGCCGAAAGGATCGGAGCGTCATGGCTGGACTCCTAGTAGCGGACGAGACGACTGAGGGTCATGGCGGAGGCTGCCAGCGCGGTTCCATCCGCGGCAGTTGCCTGGTCCTGCCAGTTCACCGTGACCACGAACTCGTTCATGTTCATGCCCGTGATGTTGGCTTTGGGCGTGGCGGTGGTAGGCGCCAGTCGAGCCCAGTTCACGGTGAAGACCTGCGTGGGGGCAAGGGCCACCACCGGCTGCCCGTTGATATCGAAGCTGCCGGTGCCGAACGTGCCGTTGGCAGGGCCCCCTGTGTAGTTGCGGAGACCCGTGTAGGCCGTGCCGATTCCTTGCACATTGGCTGCATAGGACCAGGAGAGGCTGCCCTCGGCCTGGATGGCGCTCATGCAGCCCTCGGCGAGGGAGGCCGCGGTCACGCGGTTCCGCCCTCCGGAGTTGCTGCGCAGCGTCGAGACCTGGAGGGCCGCCAAGCCCAAGAGCCCGATGCCGAAGATGAGGGCCGTGACGAGGAGTTCGACTAGGGAGAAGCCGGATTGGCGTGGGGGACGTCGGGTCATGGCTGAAACTCCTACAGGCGCTGCCAGGGCACGGCGGGATCGCCCGCGTTGGGTTTGTAGAAGCTGTGGATGCCGTTGGCTCGGGTCACGAGCACGAGCCCCACCGGGGCGCTGGGGTAGGAGGCGCCGCTCCGCATGCCTCCGACGTAGACCCAGAAATCCTGGTTGGCCCGGCCCGTGGAATCAAAGGAAAAACTGCTATCGGGGGCACCCTTGAATAATTTCGCGGCAGCAGTGGGCTGAACGCCGTTGGTGAAAAGGGCGGAGATGGAAGCAACGCCGCCTGTCAGTGGATTGGGATTCGGGGTTGCCTGGGTGTAAACCGGCCAAGCGGCACTGGTGTCAATGCCGGCGTATTTGGTGGCTTCGGTCCCAGAGGCTTCTCTTCGCCAAGTGGTCAGAGCCTGATTGGCGGGAACGGGAAGGACATCCCCCTGCGAAGGAAAGGAAATCTGCAGGGTGGCCTGGGTGCCCTGGGTCGCCAACGTAACGGTGCGCCCGGTGGACCGGGCCACGGTGCGAGCATCCGAAAGGGCTCCGGCGACGGCATTCACGGTGCCCTTCACCGAAGCGGGCTGGGAGACGCCATACCAGGTACCCGACACAACGGCCACAATGCCGATGATCACCACCACGACCAGCAGTTCGAGCATCGAAAAACCCCGGGCCGATCGGTTCATCACGTACCCCTCCCCAGTTGATGTCCCAAGCATCGGCCAGAGACCCGACTTCAATTCTGAAATTTAATTGTTATTATTATTATTGTTGATTTGATTTATGGATCCACCTTCTTCAATAATATCAATAAGTGTATAATTTTTATACATCATCCAAATTGGATGGGGTCTCGATCAAGGCTGATGAGACCTGCCGGATCCAAAGGGTGCCTTGCGAGCACTTCGCTCAGGGCGCCGCGGGAGCCCTTGAGCAGCAGGTGCATGCGCCAGCGATCGCGAATCCTGGGCACGGGGGCCTCGAGCGGTCCAAGCACACGCAGGCCGGGAACGGACAGGCGCTGCCGAAAGGCATCCAGCGCCTCCTTGGCCTCGCGGAGCGTATCGGCCTCGGCCCGGTAGAGGGACAATGCCGTGAACGGTGGATAGCCGAGGCCTTCCCGGAAGGGCCGTTCGGAAGCGGCGAAGCCTTCGTAATCCTGGGCAAGGGCGAAGGTGATGGCCGGATGCTCGGGAGAATAGGTCTGCAGGATGACCCGCCCCGCCAGCTCGGCGCGACCCGCCCGGCCCGCCACCTGAGTGAGCAGTTGGAAGGTGCGCTCCGAAGCCCGGAAATCCGCGACCTTCAGGCCCTGGTCCGCATTGAGCACCCCCACCAGGGTGAGCCCCGGAAGGTTGTGGCCCTTGGCCAGCATCTGAGTCCCCACCAGGATGTCCACCTGGCCCGATTCGGCCGCCAGAAGACCCGCCTCAAAGGAGCCTCGACGCCGCGTGGTGTCCCGATCCAGGCGCAGGATCCGGGCCGCGGGGAAGAGCTGGTTCAGGTGCTCCTCCACCTGCTCGGTACCCTCCCCGACACCCCGCAGGTGATCCGCTCCGCAGTCGGGGCAGGCCTCCGGCGGTACGGTTTCATGGCCGCAGAGGTGGCAGCGCAGGCGGAAGTCGCCGCGGTGGTAGGTGAGCGAGATGGCGCAGTGTGGGCACCCCAGCGTCTTGCCGCAGGCCCGGCACATCCAGAAGTTTTCGTAGCCCCGCCGATTCAGGAGCAGCAGGGCCTGCTCACCCTTGGCCAGGATCTCGGTGAGGGCCTGCATCAGGGGTGGAGCCAGGATGACCTTGCGCCGCAGCTGTCGGTAGGTGTCCCGGAGGTCCACGATCTCGACCGTCGGCAGCGAAATGCCCGCGGGCCGCTCACGCAGGCGCAACAACCCGTAACGGCCGCTCTGCGCCGCCTGCCAGCTCTCGAGGCTGGGCGTGGCGCTGCCCAGCACGATGGGGCAACCTTCGAGTTGGGCCCGCTTGATGGCCAGATCGCGGGCGTGGATGCGGGGATGTTCCTCGGACTTGTACGAGCCTTCATGCTCTTCGTCCACGACGATCAGCCCGATGTCCCGCAGGGGCGCCATGACGGCATTCCGTACGCCCACGAAGAGGTCGGCCCCGTTGAAAAGCAGGCGGACCACGTCGCCGTGCTTCTCGCCCGCATTCAGTCCGGCATGCCCGACGGCCACGCGGCCGGGGAAGCGCGCCTCCAGCCGGTCCAGCAGCCGGGCGGTGAGTCCGATCTCGGGCACCAGCCAGAGCACCCTCCGCCCCTCGGCGAGTACGCGTTCCGCCAAGGCCAGGTAGACCTCGGTCTTGCCGGACCCCGTCACCCCCTGGAGCAGATGGACGCCGAAGGTTCCCAGCGGTACCGCGTCCAGCGCCGTCTGCTGTTCGGCATTCAGCACCACGGTACGGTCCACCCCGGCCTCGCGCCGCTGGCCCAGCAGATCCACGCGCTTCATGCGCGTGACAAGGCCCCGTTTCTCCAGGGTGCCCAGCACCGAAGCTCCGACACCGGCGGTCTCCAGCAGTTCCGGCTCCATCAGGGCACCGCCGGCGTCCTCCAGGGTCAGCAGAACCTTGGCCTGGGCCGGCGTGACCCGCGGGGGATGCGGTGCACCTGTGAGGCGGACTTCGGTGAATCCAGAACCGCGCAGGGCGGAGCGGTGCAGCAGGGTGGGCAGGAGGGCGGGATCGCGCTGCCAGGCCTCGCCCAACGCCGCGAGCACCTCCCAGTGCTCACGTTCCCGATGGAAGGACAACCGTTGCCCATCCTCCTCGGCCTCCCAGTTGGGCAGCATGGACTGGGGCAGGCTCAGCGGCAGCAGGTGGGCCTCGAGACAGCCGTAGTAACGGGCGGCGAAGGCCTGCAACTCCCGTACCTTGGAGGGCAGCAACGGGAAGGGATCCAGCACGGCCTCGATGGGCCGAAGTTTGGCCGCTGGGGGCGTGGGATCCGGTCCCATGGCCAAGCCCACCGCCACACTGTTGCGCACCTTCACCCGCACCCGCACCCCCGCGGGCAGCCCCGCCGGCGCCAGGTAGGTCAGCGGTGGCAGGGGCCGGTTGAGCTGAACGCGCGTGGGGACGAGGCTCATCGGCCCTTCGGGGTCAGGGCGCCCCAGCGGGCCGCAAGATCTGGACGATTGAGGCGGATGGCCAGATCCCGAGCCTGACCAGGGAGGCCGGACCAACCCTCCATGGCGGCCACTTCTCCAAGGACCAGATCCGCCGCGCCAGTATCCCCGAGCGAGACCAGGGCCTCGATAAGCGGAGAAAGCAGCAGGTTCCAGAGACCCATGCCACCACCCCACCTCGACTCGGAATGCTTCACGTCATCCCACCGGGCCTCCAGGACTTCACGGATGCCAGCCCAATCCCGTCTGGCTTTCGCATCCTTGATGTACTCATTCAGCACCAGGACGGGCGGCCATTCACCTGGTGTGGTCCCTGGCAGTGGCTGGAGGCTCTGCAGCAGAGGCTGCAGCGCCCAACCTTCGCATTTCGAGGATGCGGCCATCCAGGCCATCCAGACTTCGGTCGAGCTTGGACTGCGCTGAAGGGCCGTCTCCAGCTCTCCCTTCTGGCGGTTCAGCAGGGCGATCATGGCGGGGGAGTGCTCGGCCGAGGAGATTCGAATCGCCAGCCCGAACCGTGAGCCAGCCTCCCGCCAGCGACCTTGGAACAAGCGATCGACCTGCTGCACCACCGGGGACCAGATCCTGCCGTCGTTTTCTGGATCCAGCTTCCGGATGGGAGCCTCTTCAGCAGGCTGTGTGTCTTTGGGTGGAACCGGGGCAGAACCCAGCGCCTTCAAGGTCCGCCGGTTCGCCACGAGGATGCGCTCCAGCAGCAGGGCCGTTTGGGCTTCGAGGTGTTCCGGATTCCGCCTTAGAAAGCCTTCCAGTTCTTCGGCCTTGGAGTGGACTCCCGCCTGTTCGACAGCCGTTGCCACCGAGGCCGTGGTCGGCACGGTTTTTTGTTCGACCAGGATGCGCCCGAGCGAATCCACGAGGGCCCAGTGCGCTCCCTTGGCCCAGCCATACCGTTCCCGTAGGTTCGTTGCCAAGGCATCGGATTTCTTTCCGCCTGCCACCACCCTCAGGGGCAGGTTCAGAGCCACCAGCGGCTCCTCGGTCAAGGCGGACCGGAGGGCATCGCCCCAGGCCGCACCGTCATCCTCCAGCACCAGCCAGGTACCCAGGCGATTCTTCTTCAGTTCGCGGTCGAAGGCCTCTTGCGTCGAGAGAGCTGACCGCTGGGCCATCAGAACGGCTGGAATCAACATCAGCAACAGACCACGCATGGGGGGCTCCAGGTTGCCAAGTTACACTATCCCCATGCTGGTCCTGGGTCTTGAATCCTCTTGTGATGACTGCTCCGCCGCCGTGGTGGAGGAGAAGCATGCGGGTCCGGTGCTCCGCTCGCTGGTGCGGGAAAGCCAGGATGCCATCCATGGCCCTTTCGGTGGCGTGGTACCTGAGCTGGCCGCTCGGGAGCACCTGCTCCAGGTGCGAACCGTCATGGCGGAGGCCTTGGCGAAGGCCGGGATCGGCCTGCGGGATCTGGATCGCATCGCGGTCACCCGGGGACCGGGCCTGGTCGGCAGCCTACTGGCCACTTTCAGCGCCAGCAAGGCCGTGGCCTGGCATCAGGGCATCCCCTGGGTGGGGGTCCATCACCTGCTGGGGCACCTCAACGCCGCCCGGTTTGCGGCCCCGGATCTGGCCTTCCCCGCCCTGGTGCTGCTGGTCTCTGGTGGTCATACGCACCTTTATCTGGCGAAGGACTGGATGTCGCTCCAGCTGTTGCAGAAGACCCGTGACGATGCCGCAGGCGAGGCCTTCGACAAGACGGCCCGGATGCTGAATCTGGGCTATCCCGGCGGGCCGGTGGTGGACGCCTGCGCCCAGACCGCGAGCAGGGCCGGCGTTCCCTTTACGCCGCCGAAATTCCGCGACGGCAAGGCCTCGTGGAGTTTTTCCGGACTGAAGACCGGCGTCAAACTGAGGGTGGAGCGCAATCCCCGTCTGGCTGGGGCAGGTGCCGAGGATCCTGAGGTGCAGGAGCTCTGCCGCAGCCTCCAGGACGCCATTGCCGCCTGGTTGCTCAAGCCCATTCCCGAGCTCAGCCGGGAGTGCGGTGCCCTCAGTTTGATCATCAGCGGCGGCGTGGCCTGCAACTCCAGGCTGCGGACCGAGGCCGAAGCCATGGCCGCACGGGTGGGTTTGCGGCTCGCCATTCCGGAACCGCGCCTCTGCACCGACAACGGTGCCATGATCGCCGCCGCCGGTGCACTCCTGGAGCCCGAGCCAGGGCCCTGGAGCCAGAACGCGGATGCGGACCTAAAACTGGGAGCCTGATTATGGAAGTCACGCGAGAGGACGTCCTGCGCTGCGCCGCCCTGGCCCATCTGAGCCTCCGGGAGGATGAAATCGAGCCCATGCGCGAGGCCATGGCGCGGATGCTCACCCATGCCACCAGCCTGGATGAACTGCCGCTGGATCAGGTCGAGCCCATGTTCATGGGCCATGGCCAGCCCCTGCCCCGTCGGGAGGATGTGCCGCGGGACTCCTTCACCCAGGCCCAAGCCCTGGCCAATGCCCCGGAACAGGATCGGGGCTACTTCGTGGTGCCGAAGGTGCTGTGAATGAAAAGCGGCCCCATGCGGGGCCGCTTTTCGGCTGAATCAATGATCAGAAACTGTAGCGAATGCCGAACCGCACGGAACGGGGTGCCTGGAAGTAGAACCCACCCTTGTAGTTCGGGTTGGTCTGACCGACATCGGCCTGTGCGAAGTTGTAGCGCTGGTCAACCACGGTGGTCGCCTGCGAATCCAGCAGATTGGTGACTTCGAGGTTGAAGCGCAGGCTCTGTTTGTTGGGCAGCTTCAAGGCATAGGCCAGGTTGATATCCAATCGCACAGTGTCGGGGGATCTCCCCTCGGTGCCGCGGTCTACCAGGAACAGCTCATAGCGGCCGTAGCCATTGTGGTACCCGAGCCGGCTGATGGGTGTGCCGGACAGGTACACCAGGTTGGCTCCCAGGGTCAGGCCGAAATCCCACTCATAGGATCCATTGGCCTTGAACTGGTGCTTGCGGTCACCGCTCAGGAGACCATAGCTGTTCACGATGAACTCGGGCAGGTCGAAGGCGGCGTTGATGTTGGGATCCAGCTGGCCCGTGCCGTCAGCTCCGCCGATGCCCTGGAAGGCGCCTTCGTAGTTGCCCTTCAGTTCGCTCCAGAGGTAGCTCACCTGCCAGGTGTAGTGGTCCGCAAACCGCCGCTGGGCCGTGAATTCAAGGCCCTTGTAGTCCCGGACGGCCTGGGGATAGGTCACACCTGCGGGGGAGCTCTGTCCAGGGTTCATGATGAAGTAGTCGCCCAAGGGAGACGTCACATCCAGGCCATCCTCGATGGCCCTTCCGAGATACCGGCGAATGAACTTGCCCCCGAAGACGTAGCGGTTGTCGAAGGTGGTCTCGGCACCGATCAGGATCTCATCCGAGTAGGAACCCTTCAGGTTCTTGTCCACCGGCTCCACATAGGAGCCGACGATGGAGGAGGTCACGGTCAACGTCGGCGTACTCAACGCTGCATCGGCAGCAGGACTGGGGGCATAGCTGGTGGCGCTGTAGTTGTAGGTGGTGGGATTGCGTTCCACGCTGAAGGATCGGATGACAAGATCGAGGGGAACCTGTTCATAGTACCGGGAGAAGCTACCGTACACCTTGTCCTGGCCCCTGCCCAGGAAGTCGTAGATGAAGCCCAGCCGGGGAGCGAACTCGTCCTTCAGCTTGAAGGCCGTGACACCGAACTGGTCCTTCACGTCCGTGGCATCCAGGCGGACGCCCACATTGATGTTCAGGCGGGGGGTGGGGGTGTACTTGTCCTGCACGAAGTAGGAGGCGCTCTCGTGCTTGGGCTTGGAGGCGAACACGATGCTGGGTGCGTTGAACACAGCACCTGGTGTGGTGTCGTAGGGCGCACCGAGGGTGGCGGCAGCAGTGGTCCACCAATAGTGCGAGTAGATCACAGGCGCATTCGTCACTGAATCCCGGGTCAGGATCGTGACCTGCTGGCCACCCGTGTAGCTGCGGTGGATGTCGGCCTTGTCGCTCTGGATATCGAAGCCGGCCTTGAGCTCATGAGAGCCGAACAAATCGAAAAATCCGGTAACGGAGCCGGCCAAGTTGTTGCGGGTGAATTTCTTGTCATCCCACCGGCCAAAGCCCCCGGTCGCATAGCCACCACTGGTCTGATCCAGCAACTGAATATCGTTGGCACCGATGCCCGGAAGGGTCGAGTTCGTTTCCTGGTGCTGGCTGTACTGCAACTGGCCGAACCACTTGCTGCCCGTGATTTCGTAGCGGAGGCTGTAATCGGTGCCACCGACCTTCTTCTCACCATCCCAGGTGCCCTGGGTGCCCTGGGGCGGCACCACGGCACCGGTCGTCTTCTGGGGGTCGCCCACCACAGAGGCGATGAAGGTCTGGCCTTCGGTGGGGCGCCAGGTCAACTTCAAGGCGAACAGGTCCCGGGTGGCGTCCGTGGGCGCCTTCAGGGGGCTGGGTGTTCCGTCCGCATTGCGGATCTGGTTGATCTGGTTGTTGCTCTGCCGGTCGAAGGCGACAAAGTACCAGAGCTTGTCCTTGATGACCGGTCCCCCGGCATCGAAACCGAACTCGAAAAATTTGTTCTCCAGGAGCAGGGGCTTCGTCAGGTTGCCTTCGTTCTGGTGCTTGTTACCCGTCTTGAGAAAAGCACCTTCCGAGTAGGCAAACACATCACCCGTGAACTCATTGCCGCCCGACTTGGTGATCACGTTGATGATGCCGCCCAGGGCCTTGCCATACTCGGCCTCGTAGCCCCCGGTTTTCACCTGGAATTCCTGGATGAACTCCATGGGGATTTTCTTCCCCTGGGTGCCGAACTCCACGTTGGTGGCGTTCATGCCGTCAACCACATAGTTGTTCTCGGCACCCGATGCTCCGTAGATCTTCATGCCCTGATTGCCGTTGGGCATATTGCCCTCGGTTGAGACACCAGGCGCGAGCAGGGCGATGTTGGCGAAGTCGCGGGAGACGTTCAGTTTGTTGATGGACTCGGCGGTGTAGTTGCCCCCCACCGTCGTGGCCTTCATGTCGACCACCGTGCTCGTGTCAGTCACTTCAACGGTGGCAGTGGCCAGCGCGGCCAGCTTCAACTCCACCGTAGCTGTCTTGTCGAGGCCAACCTGAACCTGGGACTTGGCAGCGTTAAGCCCCTCCTTCGTCGCCGTCACGGTGATGATGCCTGGCGGCAAGAGCCCGATGCGATAGGACCCGGAGGCATCTGTGGCCGTGACCCGCTCGCCCTGAACACCGGCACCGGTCACGGCAACCCTGGCACCCTGAACAGGATTGCCCTTTGGATCAAGCACGCGCCCTTGAAGACCTCCTGTGGTCTGGGCCGACAGCACGGCTCCGGAGGCGAGTAGCAGGGATAGATAACGCAAGCGACGGCTCATGTTGGCCGCTCCCGAAGAATGACCACCACCGGATGGTCGAGCAGGAAAAGAAGTGGACTCATCATGGGCATCCCGCCCGATGAATCAATGAAAAATTCATGCTCGAAAATGACGATACATTGATCGTCATTACATCAAGTGACGTCCTTGGCCATGGACAGGGCCGTCCGCCGCCTCAGCTGGAATCCTGTCCGGTCCTGGGTCTACCAGTCTCCGCCCGAATCACCACCACCGGAATCGCCGCCGGAATCTCCCCAGTCGCTGGACCCGGAATTGGACTCGCCCCAATCACTGGAAGAGCTGTCGGAGGAGCCGCTGTTCCAGCCATCGCCGCTGCCCTGGCCATCCTGATGGTGCTGATTGCCGCCCATCATGCTGCCGATCATCATGCCGGTGAGCAGACCGCCCATGCCGCCCCCAGGCTGGCCGTAGCCACCCTGCTGCATGGGCATGGAGCCCTGTGCCGGAGCATCCAGACCCAGCTGCCGACGGGCAGAAGGCGGCAGCTCTTCGTCCTTCAGAGCCTGGAGGCCCGCCAGGGCGCCGCAATAACCGCAGGTCCATTTCACGGAACGCAGTCCATCCCAGTCCTGCTTCATCCGGTCGCCCGAGGCGCCGCAGGTGGGGCATTTGGGATAGGGGCAGGGAAAGGTGTGGGGTTCCAGGGGTCCCGTGGGCAGCCCGCGACGGGACGCCCCCAGCTGCTCGGCCCGATCCTGCTTGCCGCGCATCGCGAAATAGATCACTGCGCCGATGATGAGAAGGATGATGAGCATCGTCATGGGAACTCCCGGACCGCCCCAGGGTATCCGGAATCGGGCATCGGGCGGCAGTTGCTGGCATCATCACCCCCATGCAGCCCCTCATTCCGATCCCGGAGGACCGGCCCTGGCGGGTGCTGGGCTTGATGTCGGGCACCAGCGCGGACGGCGTGGACGTCGTCGCCATCGAGGTGGATCCCCACGCCTTCAAGGGCGGGCGCCCCTTCCGCAGCTTCCTGGGCCACCAGGCTTTGCCCTATCCAGATGCCCTGCGGCAGCAGGTGTTGCAGGCCGCCTCAAACCAGCTGGAGCCTGCGGGCCTCTGCATCCTTCAGCGACGGCTCGGTGACCACCATGCCCAGGCCGCCCGGGACCTCTGCGATGCCTTGAGTCTCCAGGCGGATCTGACCTCCCTGCATGGACAGACGGTGCAGCATCACCCTGGCCAGGGCGCGAGCCTCCAGTTGGCGGACCCCTACGTGCTGGCCGAGGCCCTGGGCTGTCCGGTCGTGTGGGACCTCCGCCGCCGCGACCTCGCGGTGGGTGGCCAGGGAGCGCCGCTGGTCCCCCTGCCCGAGCGCTGGCTGCATGGCCCCGATCCCTGGCTGGCCCTGAACCTGGGCGGCATCGCGAATCTGACGCTCTGGGACGGACGCTCCACCCGGGCCTGGGACACCGGCCCGGGGATGTCCCTGCTCGATCTGGCCGCCCAACGGTGGCTGGACCTTCCCTTCGATCCCGAGGGTGCCCAGGCCACGGGTGGCGTTGTGGAACCGCTGCTGGCCCGCTGGTTATCTCACCCCTATTTCACCACGGCGCCACCCAAGTCCACGGGACGGGAGGTGTTCGGCGAGGCCTGGCTGGCGACAGAAGCAACCGCACTGGAAGGCCTTCCCCTGCCCGACCGGTTGGCCACCCTGGCCGCCTTCACAGCCGCAGCCATCGCCAGCGAAGCCAGCCGCGCCGCGCCCTGGCCTGCAGGCATGCGGGGACTGGTCAGCGGCGGTGGCGCCCGGCATCGGCGCCTCCGCTCGGAGCTGGCGGAACGGTTGCCCTTGCCCCTGGAAGACGATGCCACGTTCCCCTCGGGCGCACGGGAGGCCGTGAGCTGGGCCCTGTTGGGGGCCGCTTCGGCCCTGGGCATTCCCGGCAACCTGCCGGAGGTCACCGGCGCCTCCGGGCCAAGGAGGCTGGGGAGCTGGGTGTGGCCGTGAGGTGGGGCCGCTGGATCGACCACCTGCCCTTGTGGATCGCCCTGGGCGCCACGGTGTCCACCGGCATCTACGAGCCCGGCGAGCTGGCGATCATGGCCACCCCCCTGCTGGCAGCGGGCCTCATCGAGGCCCTCCGCTGGGACTTCAGCCGGCATCACCGCTGGCTGGAGATCGGTGCCCTGCTCTTCTTCCTGCTGGACCTGACGCGGGGCCGCGGCGTGTTCACGGTGGCGATCCATACCCTGTTCGTCCTGGCGGGCGTGCGCCTCATCCTGCCCAGGGAGATCCCCCATCGCCGTCAACTGCTGTTGATGGGCTTCCTGCTGTTCCTCACGACTGCCATCGGCACCACGGATGTCCTCTTCCTGGTCTGGACCTTGGCCTGGTCCATGGCGGCCACCTTGGCCCTGCTGCAGCAAAGCTGGGAGCCCTCGGCCGCCCTGCGCCGGGGCGCCTTGTCCCGCCCCCCCTATGCCCGGGTTCCCCTCTGGGTGGGCACAGCCCTGGTCCTTGGTGCGGGGTTCTTCGTCATCATGCCCCGCCTGAGCCTGGGCCTGCGGCCCGGCCTCTTCCTGGGCGCCTCAAGAACCCTTGGCCAGGCGGGGCTGGGCGAACGGCTGGACCTCGAGGGTGGTGGACCCATCGAGCCCAATCCAGAAGTCGCCGTGAGAATCGTTCCGCCCACGGGCCTGGATCCCACCACCCAGCCCCAGTGGCTTCGAGGCCTGGAACTGCTTCGGGGGATTACCCTGGAAGCCACCCAGGGGTTCCGCTGGGAGCCCGCCGACCTCACGCCGCCACTGACCTACCCCGCGCTGGGGGTGGGGCGGCCTTCGCAGGCCGAATTTCTCTTCACACCCAGCCCCCACGGCATCCTCACCCTGCCAGCCGGGCTGACCCAACTGGAGCCCGCCGACCTGCAGCTCACCCGGGGACCCGGTGGCAGCATCCGCTGGCGCTTCCTGAGGGCTCGAACGGCACCCGTGACCGTAACCTGGAACCCGGCCCAGTCCAATCCCTGGGAAACCCGCCTCTCCCCTCGCCGACTGGAACTGCTCACGCGCATGGAGCACGGACACGATGCTGCGCGAAGGACCAGTCTCCGACTCGCCCCGGGCATCCTGGCCACGCCGCAGTTGGCTCTGGCCCTGGAATCAGCCCTCCACGGGTTCACCTATACCCTGGACAATCCTTCGGGCAAGGCCGCCAACCCGCTCGAAGATTTCCTTGAGCGCACTCAGGCGGGCCACTGCGAGTACTTCGCCTCGGCCATGGCCCTTATGCTCAGGGCCCGGGGGGTACCGGCCCGGGTGGTGAACGGGTATCGGCTGGGTCCCTGGATTCCCGAAGGCGGCTACTTTCGGGTGAGCCAGAATGAGGCCCACAGCTGGGTGGAGTACTGGCATGAAGGCCGCTGGTGGACCTCGGATCCGACGCCGCAGGGAGCCACATCACTGGCTTCCGGCAAACAGTCCCTTGGCGCTCTGGCGCGCTGGGTGGATGCTCTCCGTTATCGCTGGGAGCGCTATGTCGTGCGCTTCTCGGACCAGGATCAGCAGACGAGCCTCTCCTGGATCCAGGAGCACCTTCAGGGCTGGCAGTGGCGCTGGAAGACCCCGCCGACCTCCACCCTGTGGTGCCTGGGACTGGTGGCCCTGGTCTGGATGCTCTGGCGCACGCGTGGCCACGGGCAACCCACCCCGGAGGGCCCGGGCCGCATTCGCGCTTTGCGTCCCCTGTTAAGAAGCACGCGGGTGCAGGCATCTGCACGACCTGGGGACACAGCCCGCACCTGGCTGGTCCATCTGGGCACCCTGCGTCCGGAGCGGAAGGAGGCCCTGCAGGCCCTGGCCGATGCCGTGGATGCCCAGGCCTACGGCCCCGGCAACACCGCCGCCGCTGCCCTGGCAAAGACGGAGGCGGCGGCCTGGCGGGGCTGGAAGCCCGAGGCCGCTACTTCTCGGCAAACTTCTCGAAGGCCCGCATGAGCTCCATGGGCAGCGGGAAAACGATGGTGCTGTTCTTCTCCGTGGCGATCTCGGCGAGGGTCTGCAGGTAGCGCATCTGGATGGCGGTGGGGTTCACGCTGATATTGTTGGCCGCTTCCAGCAGTTTATGGCTGGCCATCAGTTCGCCTTCGGCGGCAATGATCTTCGCCCGCTTCTCGCGTTCGGCCTCGGCCTGCTTGCCCATGGCGCGCTGGATCTGCTCGGGCAGGTCCACGCTCTTCAACTCCACGGCCGTGACTTCCACGCCCCAGGGTTCCGTGGCGGCATCGATGATCTCCCTCAGCCGCCCGCTTAGCTTCTCGCGGTCCGCCAGCAATTCATCCAGGGTCACTTCACCCAGGACCGAACGCAGCGTGGTCTGGGAGATCTGGCTGGTGGCCCACTGGTAGTTCTCCACGCCGACGACGGCCTGCAGCGGATTCACGACTTTCGAATAGACCACCGCGGAGACCTTCAAGGTCACGTTGTCACGGGTGATGACATCCTGACTCGGCACTTCCAGCACGACGGTCCGCAGGGAGATGACCACCGCTTTGTCGATGGGCCGGAAGATCACGATGAGGCCCGGCCCCTTGGGCTGGGGCAGCACCTTGCCGAGGCGGAAGATCACTGCGCGCTCGTACTCGTTGACCACGCGGATGCAGCTCAGCACCCAGATGGCGATGAACAGGATAATGGGTGTCATCCAACCCATACCGACGATCAAAGCGTCCATATCATCCTCCGGAAAGATGGCCTATCTTCGCACGAAGGGATTACCTAGGGCATGAGTACCGCTGGTGGTGGCTTGATCGTGCCCGACAGCACAATCCAGTCCGGACCGCTTTGGATACACTCAGGCATCAAAACAATGGAGTTGCCCGATGCCAGAACTCACCGCAGGAATTTCCTTTGGACTCCTGATCGGATTCATCGCCTGGTTTCTCGTGCGCTATCTGGTGGCGGGGATTTTCACCGTGAACCAGAACGAACGCGCCGTGAAGACCTCCTTCGGGCGGGCCCAGCGATTAGGGGACGCCACCACCGCCGAGGATCCCATCTCGGCTTCTCTCAATGCTGATGAAAAGCTGCGCTACACCTATCCCCAAGTCCGTGTGATCCCACCCGGCGGGCCCTACTTCAAGTGGCCCTGGGAACAGGTCTACAAAGTCTCCATCGCCACCGAGACCGTCAGCATGGCCTACGATCCCATGACGCCCAGCGCCAACAGCAGCGGCACTGTCCTGGAAGCGGTCACCAAGGACCAGCTCAATACGGGTCTCTCGGGACAGATCCGCTTCAAGATCAGCGAACGGAACCTCTACGCCTACATCTTCGGCGTGAAGAATCCCATCGCCCACGTGATGGGCTATTTCGTGTCGGTGCTGCGCGAGCGCATCGCCAACTTCGAGGCGCCCAACGCGGCCGACGGCACACCCGCCGTCCAGACGGGCATCTCCATCAACGATCTGCGCAAGAACCTGCGGGACATCAATGAGCACATGGACAAGGAGTGCGGGTCTTCCGCGGCCCGTTACGGCGTCCAGCTTGACGCCTCGCTCATCACCAGCATCGATCCGCCCCCTGAAGTGGAATCGGCCCTGGCGGCCATCAACACCGCCCACAACCAGGTGTCCTCCGACATCAGCCTGGCCCAGGCCTCCGCTGACCAGAAAATCGTCCAGTCGAGACGGGCCGTGGAGATCGAAACCCTCAAAGCCCAAGCCGAGGTGGAACCGCTGCGCCTCATGGCTTCGCAGCTGGCCGAGCTCAAAACCAATGGGGGTGAAGCCGCGCTGGGTGCCTATGTCAGGAACGTCGGACTCGGGCTCTATGCCCAGGCCGGCCGCCTCGTGAAGGAGGTGAAGTGATGATCACGCTCATTGCATCATTCGCCGCCTTCGTTGCTTGTTTCATCGGGGTGCCCATCCTGTTCGGCCTCTCCCGCATGCTTGGTTTCTACGCCATCGTCCAGGAGCGCCGCTGCAAGGTCTATGTGCTTTTCGGGAAGGTGATCGCCGTGCTGGACGAGCCGGGCCTGCATTTCCTTTGGATCAAGCTCGGCTGGCGCGCCCTGTTTATCAATTGGGTCGGCCGGTGCTACGACATCGATCTTCGACTCGACCAGGAATACCTGCGCAGCCAGCCCGTGAACTCCGAGGAAGGCGCGCCCATGGGCATCGGCATCTGGTACGAGATGTTCATCAGCGACCCCGTGGCCTACCTGTTCAAGAACACGGATCCCCGTGGTTCCCTTGCCGCGAACGTCAGCAATTCCACGGTGCGCTGCCTCAGCAACATGCCCCTGAGCGACATGATGGCCAACCGCCACACCATGAGCCTGACCGTTCGGAACGAGGTCTCGCCGCAGTCCCACGACTGGGGTTATCGGCTGGGCTCGATCTACATCCGGAAGGTGCATTTCCGGGATCACGACATGATCCGCCAGATCGAGAGCAAGGTCGTCAACCGCCTGCGCCAGGTCACCTCGTCCATCAAGCAGGACGGTACCAATCAGGTGAACATCATCAGCAGCACTGCCGAGCGCCAGGCCGCGGCGGAATTCGGCAAGGCCGGCGCCATCCGGCCCCAGATCGTCGGCGCGGCGTTGAATGAGATTTCCCGCGATCCCGCGGTGTCCGAAGCCATGTTCAACGTCCTGGAGACCCAGCGGATCCTGGAGAGTGGTGCAGTCATCACGCTCATCCCCGCGGGCCAGCCTTTGCTCGCGAACCTGCTGGCCGCCACACCGGATCCAAAGCCCAGCAAGCCAACACCACTGAGAACCTAGGGTCCCTAAGTCATTGAACCCAAATAGCCTGGTCATTTGGATAACATGCCGACATAAGGGGCCGTAGCAAAATAACCTGAACTGCACAGGTTATTTTGACACGGCCCCTAACCCTTCCGAACGAAGGGGTTGCTTTCGGCCTCGGCGCCAATGGTGGTGACGGGGCCGTGGCCTGGAATCACGAGGGCGCCTTCGTCCAGTATGTAGAGTTGGGATCGGATGCTCTGTTCCAGCTGCCCGAAATCCCCCCCCCAGAGATCCGTGCG
Source organism: Geothrix sp. (assembly GCA_025361045.1). Classification (GTDB taxonomy): domain Bacteria; phylum Acidobacteriota; class Holophagae; order Holophagales; family Holophagaceae; genus Geothrix. The sequence continues at coordinate 19,041 of JANYAZ010000228.1, forward strand.
CCCAATGCCGCCACAGAACAGCGTGTCGCCGGCAAGCACCACCTTGCCTTTCTCGAAATCGCCGTGGAAGCAGCAGGAGCCGGGCGTGTGGCCAGGTGTATGAAGCGTCGTCAGACCTTCGAAATGGTCACCGGCATTGAGGTCCTGCATATCGGGCCTGGGGATGGAATTGAACCCGAATCCGCCGGTCTGCATATCCAGATTCTCAATAAGGAAGTCATCACCTTGATGCAGGTAGGCCGGGCACTGCCATAGCTCCTGCAGTTCCTTGGTGGCGCCGACATGATCGAAGTGGGCGTGGGTATGCAGCAGGGCCTCCACACGGAAACCCGCCTTCTCCACACGGGCGCGGATCTTCTTGCCATCGCCACCGGGATCCACGACGATTCCAATGCCGGTATCCGCATCCCACAGCAGGCTACAGTTGCAACCCAAGGGGCCGACAGGGAAGGAATCCAGTTTCAACATGACTCCAGATTAAACCGCTTGCCATCTGGAAGCCCGAGCCTGGCGGAGGAGCTTCTGATTTTGCCGACCCCCGCTTGATGCTCCCCGCGGCAATGACCTATCGTCGGTTGAGATGGAGGGAACCGGGATGAGCCTAAATCAACCAGAATCCGATCCTGGCCCGGTGCTGGGCCGCTGGGACCTGCTGCCCCTCCTGGGAGCCGCAAGCCTGCTGGGGCTGTGCCAGACCCTCTGGAATCGCCTGCCTGACCCCTTGCCCACCCACTTTGGGCCGGATGGCCAGCCCAACGACTGGACGCCCAAAGCCTTGGCTCCTTGGTTCATGTTCGGTCTTCCCTTCGTGATCTGGGTGCTGCTGGCGTTGGTCGGGACCTGGTCGGCGCCTTCGGACCCTGAGCGATCTGCCCTGCAGCGCCGTTGCATGGCCCCCATGCGCGGTCTCACCGTACTGGGTTTTCTCGTGCTCATGAGTTTGATGGTGCTGATTCCGGTCCATGGGCTCACGGTTTTCTGGCCCACCCTCGGCGTATTCCTGGCCTTGCTCTTTCTTGGGCTTGGCCTCACGGCGCGTCTGGGTTACTTCCACGCCTCCGAGGAGGTGAGGAGGCTCTGGAAATGGGGCATGTTCTACGTGAACCCCCAGGATCCCACTATGGGTTCCCAAGCGTCTTGGCCTAGGCTGGACCCTCAACTTCGCCCGACCGGCAGCCTGGTTCGTCATGGGACTGCTTTGCCTGCTGCCCATAGCCATCTTGGCCATCCCTCTGCTGACGGCGCGCTAGAATCGATACCCCAGGCCCTGAAACCCCCCCATGCAACTCCCAGCCCGTCCCGTCTTCGCTGTTTTGCAGGAAACCCCTAGCGATTCCAGCGGTGACCCCGCGCAGAAAACCACCAACTACCGGAACCATCTGGGCGATTTCTCCAATGAGAACTGGGGCATGATCGTGATGGGCGCCTTCGCGCTCTTTCTGCTGATCATGATCCGGCGGGCCTTCAAACGCTCATAGGCCGTTAAACTCAGGGAGTGGCGCCCCGAACGAACCTCGACAAGAGTCCTTTCCTCCAGCGGAAACTCCCGGATCTGCCCACGCAGCCAGGCTGCTACCTGTATCACGACGCTGAAGGGAATCTGCTCTACATCGGCAAGGCAAAAGTTCTTCGGAATCGGGTGAAGTCCTACTTCACCGCGTCTCCCAAAGACGCCAAGACCCGGCGCCTGGTGGCCCGCATCTGGGATCTGGAATTCATCGTCTGCGAGACGGAACTGGAAGCCCTGGTCCTGGAAAACAATTTGATCAAGGAGCATAGGCCGCCCTTCAACATCCTGCTCCGGGATGACAAGAGCTATCCCTACGTGAAACTCACCCGTGAGCCGTTCCCCAAGGTCTACGTGACCCGGAAAGTACTCAAGGACAAGGCCTATTATTTCGGACCTTTTTTTCCAGCGAGCACCGCCTATCGCACGGCGGAACTGGTCTACCGGTTCTTCCAGATCCGTGATTGCGACATCGACATTGATGGCAAGCGGGGCCGGGCCTGCCTGAAGTATCAGCTGCACCGGTGTACCGCCCCCTGCATCGGAGTTGTGTCACAGGAGACCTACGCCGAGCAGGCCAAAGAGGCAAAGCTCTTTCTGGAAGGCAAGCGGGATGAGCTTAAATCACGGTTGGAGGCGGCCATGTGGAAGGCTGCGGAAGTTTCCGCCTTCGAGTTGGCGGCTCAGCACCGTGATGCATTGCAACAGTTGGATGCCTGGTTCACGCGTCAGAAGGCAGCCAGTGCTGATCAAGAGGACACGGACCTTTACGGCTCGGCGGTGTTGGACGGGCGTGCCTGTGTCCATCGCTTGGTCATGCGAGAAGGCCGCATGGTGAACCGTAATGAATACATTTTGGATGATATCGAAACTTTTGAT
>JANYAZ010000271.1 GCA_025361045.1 Geothrix sp.
ATGACGGTGGGCCTGTCTCTGGCCGGTAGCAATACTTCCTCCTTCTTGGTGGGAGGCAAGGGACCCCTGCTCCGGACCGCCCTCTACGGCGATCCAACGAAGAATGCGCTGAACACGCCTCCGGCCAAGTTCGACCTGGTCAATTCCGTGGCCTACGGCAAGACGCCCCCCGCCTCCACGGGCGTCGCCACCAACTTCTTCGACGCCTCGGATCCGAACACCCTCATCGCCAGCCTGGCGGCCATCATCAACGCCGTGACCGCGGCGAACACCAGCATCACGGCGCCCGCGGCACCCCTGGTGGGCCTGAACCTGGGCAACCGGGTCTACTTGGGCCGGTTCAGTTCCACCGCCAGCCTTGATGACCTGAGTTCCGTCTGGCAGGGCGACCTGCTCATGGCCGGCATCGGCATCAAACCCGATGGCACGGTGGGGTTGAAGGACAACACGGGGACCTTCCAGGCCGACATCAATGCCACCAACGCCGTGGCTTCCGCTTCAGCCGCCTTGACGGCCCTTGGGTGGAAAAACCGGAACATGTACACCGTGGTCCCCGGCACGGCCATCCCCTTTGGGGGCCTGGACCTCACGGCCTCCGGCCAGGCCTTCAGCACCTCCAATACTGCACTCACGGCGACGGTCATGGGCACATCCAGCTCCACGGCGGCAGCCAGCCTCATCCGCTTCATCCGGGGGGCCTCCACCACCGCCCAGGCCGACGGCACCACCAGCACGTCCCGTGGGGACATCATGGGTGACATCATCAACAGCTCCCCTGCCGCCCTGGAGTACGATCCGACCTACATCGGCACCCTGGGCTCCAACCCGCTCTCGTCGGCCTGGGGCAGCTACAGCGGCATGACGGATCCCCGCATGCAGGTCATTTTCGTGGGGGACAACCAGGGGAGTTTCCACGCGTTCGGTGAAGTCAGCGCCCTGAGCGCCTCTGGAGTCCTGAGCGCCACCCTGGTGGAACTCTGGAGCTTCGTGCCCCCTGAGTTATTGAATGTCCCCACCACCCCTGGCGTGGTGCCTAAGCTGCGCCTGCTCCAGGCCAAGGGCAACACGCACATCTATACCGTGGACGGAACCCCCTTCATCTACTTCAAGGATGCCCCCCTGACGGGACAGACCGTCGGCAACCGCAGGGTGGATGCCGCGGATACGGTCCGGGTGCTCTTCGGGATGCGCAAGGGGGGGCGCAGCTACTACGCCCTGGATGTGAAGAACCCCTTCGCGCCCAAGCTGATGTGGATGTTGGATCCCAACACCTCGTCTGACGCAACCATCAAGACCATGGGCCTGGCCACCTCCACGCCGGCGGTGGCCCGGGTGGATACCGCAGGTGCTACGTTGCCAACTGACGTTGTGTTCATCGGGGGTGGGTACAGCAACGGCGCCCTCGACGCTCCGGTCAGCGGCGGCATTGGCAACAACACCGGGCCCGTCAAGTTGGGCCGGTCCCTGCTGGCCCTGAATGTCCTGGATGGAAGCACCGTCAAGAGCTATGACTTCGTGAACAACGCCAGCTTGGCTGCCATCAACCCCAACATGGGGGCCATCGGCGCAGGTGCTTTCCCCTTCGAGTTCTTTGTGGGATCGAAGAAGGCCCAGCGCGTCTATTTCGGGGATATCTCCGGGGGCGTTTATGCCCTGGGCTCCATGCAGACCTTTACCACCTCACCCGTGGGCTGGCGTCTGGACTCCTCAAACATTGATCAGTGGACCACGGACGGCTCCACGAATGTGAGTACCACCCCCGGCAACGTTGGCATTCGCTGGATCTACAAGGGGGCCATGACCGCCTCTGGGGGAAAATTCACCGCCGCCTCGCCGGTCAGCGCCACCCCGGTGGCCTATCGGGTCCCCAAGGCCATTCCCGAGTTCCAGCGTCCCTCATCGAGCACCAATGCGGCGAACATGACCCCGCCCGTGGTGGCCGTCACCTTCGGGACCGGCGATCGCAACGACCCCATGGATCTGGATCCCTTGGGTACGGTGGGGAATGCGCCCTACCGCCAGGTCATGGTCTTCGACCGTCAAGACAGCGGCGACCTGCCCACGGTCAGTGGGCTGCCGAGCAACGTGAACACCTATGGCGGCGCCATCACAGACGCCCAGCTGTACGACCACACCGGCACCACCACCCCGGGAACCACCAGCTACTTGGGCAACAACCAGTACCTGGGTTACTTCATGCGATTCCACCCGCCTACTATCGATTCAGTGACCAACAAGCTGGTGGCTGAAAAGGCCTACCTCAACGTCCTGGTGGTCAATGGCGGCCTGATCTTCTCCACCTTCAAGCCCACGGTGTCTGGAACCGGTGTGGTCTGCCAGGGTGCCGGGTCCACTTACACGTTCCGGATGTGCGATGCGCTAGCCCCGGTGTTTGCGAATGGTGACGTCGCCGCCACCGGAACCACTGACAGGGCCCTCGCCGGGTGTAACGGCTCAGTGTTCGTCTGGACCAACCTTGCCGGGGACCTTGCCGCCATCGGCACCCGCATGGTGCTCCAGAGCGGCCAGGATCCGCCTGTTCAGGGCGTTCCCGCCACCTCCAACGTGCTTATCAAGAGCCTCGTCGTCAACTCGGGGACCACCTCTTTCGCACCACGAGCCTGGCGCATCATCCGCTAAGTGGTTTCGAACAACTCATATGGGGCCCGCAAGGGCCCCTTTTCATGGGCGGGGCCGGGGAGGTGGTACGCTGGGGTGTGCCGGATCCTTTACCCATCGCCCGCCTTCGACCAAAAAAGGCCTTCGGCCAGAACTTCCTGGTGAACGAGGGCGCCATCGCCACCATCGTGGGCTCGGCGCTTTCTTCGGGGGCACCGCGCCTGCTCGAAATCGGGCCTGGCCCGGGCGTGTTGACGGAGCGGCTGCTGGCGGATGGGCGACCCCTCTGGGCGGTGGACCTCGATCCCGAGGCCTGCGAGCTGCTGCAGGGCCGTTTCGGTGACCGGCCTCAGTTTCACTTGCTGCAGGGTGATGCCGTAAGGATCCCCCTGCCTGTTGGGGAGCCCTGGTCGGTGATCGGCAACCTGCCTTACAACGCCGCTACGCCCATCCTGGCGCGGCTGCTGACGGAGGACATCGCCTGGGAGCGCATGGTGCTGATGTTCCAGCTGGAGGTGGCCCAGAAGCTCATGGGCGTGCCCGGCACCAAAGCCTATGGGCCCCTATCGGTGCTGGCCCAGCTCTGTGCGCGGCTGACGCGGCTGATGAAGCTGGGGCCGGGTTCCTTCCGGCCCTCGCCCAAGGTGGATTCTGCCGTGGTGCTGTTCGAACCTCGCGCAGAGGCCCCCTCGCTGCAGGAGCGCAGGGCCCTGCTGATCGTCCTCCACCGATCCTTCGCACACCGCCGGAAGACCCTGGCGAACAACTGGCAGGGCCTGCTGGCTGGAGAGGCGCTGGTGAATGCGGGTCTCGCCCCGGCGCTGCGTGCCGAGGCCCTTGCGCCGGAAGCCTGGTTGGCGTCCACCCGCGCCTTATTGAAACAACATCCGGAGGTGTTCCCATCGTCTTGCCCGTAGCCCCTGAATTCGAATCCTGGACCGAGGCTCCCGCCCCCGATGAACTGCGTCTGATCCCCATCGGTGGGCTCGGCGAGTTCGGCATGAACGCCCTGGTGGTGCACAGTGCCCGCAGCCTCTTTCTGGTGGACTGCGGCCAGCTGTTTCCCTCCGACGACCAGCCGGGCATCGATTCCATCGTGCCGGACTTCGCGTACCTGGAGCCCTTCGCCGATCGGCTCCAGGCCGTGCTGCTCACCCATGGCCACGAGGATCACATCGGCGCACTGCCCTACTTCCTGCGCCGTTGGCCGGTACCGGTGTACGGAACCACCTTCACCCTGGGCCTGCTGGAAGGAAAACTGCGCGAACATGGCCTGGATACGGGCCTGCTGCGCCCCGTGAAGGACTATGGCCGGGTGAAGGTCGGCAACGGCGAGATCGAGGCCGAGTGGATTCCGGTGACCCACAGCATCCCGGATGCCTGTGCCCTGGTTCTGCACACGCCCCAGGGGGTGCTGGTGCATTCCGGGGACTTCAAGCTGGACCCCGAGCCCATGGACGGGCGGCACACGGGCATGGAGCGTCTGAAGGCGCTGGGTGACGCGGGCGTGCGGCTCTTGATGGCGGATTCCACCAACGTGGGCAGGCCGGGGCGCTCCCCCTCTGAATCCGTCTGCCGCGAAGGACTGGAGGCCGCCTTTGAGCAGACGAAGGGGAGGCTCTTTGTCACGACCTTCAGCTCCAACATTCATCGTCTGCAGATGCTGATCGATCTGGCCTACGAGTTCCGTCGCCGGGTGGTCCTGCTGGGGCGAAGCATTGACCGCAACCTCACCCTGGCCCGGTCCCTGAAGAAACTGTCTCTTCCGGACGACATTCTCATCGATGCCAAGGATGCCCAGCTCTTCGACAAGGACGAGCTGCTCGTGCTGTGCACCGGCAGCCAGGGCGAGCCCATGAGCGGGTTGGCGCGGTTGCTTCGCCGCGAGGTGAAAGGCCTGCCCATGGAGTCCGGCGACCGTTTGGTGGTCAGCGCCCGGGCCATCCCCGGCAACGAGGTTTCCATCTCACGCATGCTTGACGCGGCGGAACGCCTGGGTGCGGAGACCTCCAATGAGGCTCTGGGCCCTGTGCATGCCTCCGGCCACGGCAGCCGGGAAGAACTGGCTGATCTCATGCGCGCCGTCCGACCCGAGCAGATGGTGCCGGTGCACGGCACCTACCGGAACCTCCGCGCCCACGGTGCCCTGGCGGCCTCGCTGGGGTGGTTGCCGGAGCGGATCTCCCTGCTCGACGGGGGGCTGTGCCTGCGGCTGTTCAAGGACGGCAGCGTGGACATGCCGGGCGCCGTGCCGGTGGGCAAGTGCTTCGTGCATGAGGGCGTGGATCACATGGTGGATGCCCGGGTGGTGCAGGACCGCCTCATCCTTCAGGAAGACGGCGTGGTGTTCGTCACGCTGCTGGTGGATCCGGACACCCGGGAGCTGGCCGCAACCCCCACAATCCTCAGCCGGGGATTCGTGATGCTGTCCGACGACGAGGCCTATGCCGAGCTGCTCGCCGGTGTGGCTAGGAAGGCCTACCAAGAGGCACCCGCCGAGGTTCGAAACAATGGTGAGGCCCTGCGGGACACCCTGCGTCTGGCCCTGCGCCGGATCATCCGCAAGACCACGCAGAGTCGACCGCTGGTGATTCCCGTGATCCTGGAGGCCCCGGTCGGCTAGAATTCCGGCCGAGTGCGGAAGGTGAAAGTGAGACCCGCGAACCGGTCGGTGCCGAAGGCATCCGAACGGGTGGCTCCCACCTGGAATTCCAGGTGGAACTTGCGAGTCACCTTCCAGGCCGCCGTTCCGGTGAAGGTGTCTGCGGTGTCGCTGGTCAAGTGATCCACGTCCCGGTTGACTTCCAGGCTCCATCGGGTGCGGCGGAGGTCGGCCTCCAAACCCACTGTGGTGGTCGAATCGAGGAGTGCGGCCTTGCCGCTCAGCCGATTGGCCGAGATCCGCTCGAGTCGGTTCACCAGCCTTCCAGACAGGGCCATGAACAGTTCCGGACTCACCGCCCCGGCCATGTTCCTGATCCGGCTGACATCAGTGTTGCCGTGGATCGACCCATAGCTGTAGTGGAGATAGGACAGGTAGGGGCGCCAGACTTCCCCGTAGTGGTCGAGGCTGACCCCGAGGCCGGTGTCACTGACGCTCAGGTCGGCGTAGCCGGCCACGTACACGGGCCCACTGGGTGTGTTGATGGGCAGGCTGGTGAAGCGGAGGCGGTCGAATGCCGTGGTTCGGGTGGAAAACTCGAAGCCGATCCGCCAGGCATCCGCATCAAAGGCGGGTTGGAGCGCGTAGCGCCGCGAGGTCAGCAGGTCAGTCATGTCCGAATGGTCGTAGCGCAGGCCGAGATCGAACCTACCGAAGGCATAGTCCCCACCAAGGCTTGAGGTGGTCGTGGTGGTGGTGGTCCCGTTGGGACTGGGGGCCTGGATGGTTGAAGCCAGGTTCGACCTGACTCCCGAAAGAAACAGGGTGAGGGCACCGCTCGCCTTCCAGGTGAGCTTGCCGTGAAGGTCATGGCCCTCGGTGCTGTCGGCCAGCCCTCCCAGCCTGAGGGTGAGGTTTGGAGGCAGGGGCGGGATCGGCTCCAGGTCAGCGGTCGTTTGGGCCAGGGCCGGCAGGGAGGCCAGCAACAGGAGGATCCATTTCAAGGGTCACCTGCACAGGGAAGGGTGTGAGTGAGGGGCGAGGTACAAGGCTGGGAGAGGGGCCAGCCCCTCTCCCAGCGACACGAAGGCAAGGCTACTTTTCCTTCCGCTGCTCCTGGATGGCGTCCTGAATGGATTTCTGGAACTCATCCATCAGCAGGATGAACCGCCCCTGCTGGGCGGGGGTGAGTGAGCCCCGGATGTCCTCCTCGAAACGCTTCCGAGAGGCCTCCTGCTGCTGCCGAAGCCCGCCAAGTTCCTCCACCACGGGCTTCAGTTTCGTGTTCTTGTCCTCTTCACTGCCGGGCCCCATCAAGGTCGCATTCATCTGATGGCGAAGCCGGCCCATCTGCGCCCTGCGGGAGAAGGAATCCTCATCAAATTGGGCCCACCGATCGGCAATGGCGTTGGCCTTCTCTTCGGTCAACCCCAGAGAGCGTTGGAGCTTCTTGGATCGGAGTTCATGGAGCATCGTCGCGATTCGTTCTCGGCGGGGCGCCGCCCGACCTTCGGGGGGATCTCGATGAGGCCGATCGGGGCGGGCGCGCCCCTGGGCGCCCAGGGTGAGTGCCGTCAGGGTGAGGATCAGAACCGTTCGCAAGGACATGGGAGACTCCAGGGGGTGCAGGGGATCACTTCTCCACAGGGGGGGTGGCATGATTGTTGGAAAGGGTTCGAATGACGGCGTCCGCATCCTTCTGCGAAAGGGCGGTCAGCTGGGTCAGGGCATCTTCCTGGTCCTGGAAGGGCGTCTCTGGAAGGACTTCCTGCACTTCGAAGGCTGGCCTGGGCAGGGTGGCCTCCACCAGGGGGGTCCGGTTGGCGCGACCGGCCCAGAAGGCACCGGCACCCAC
>JANYAZ010000276.1 GCA_025361045.1 Geothrix sp.
GGTTGCGGGCGGGATCCGCGCGATCGCGTGGCCGTCCGCCCGCAACCGCTGGCCAAGCGAAGCTCGTTCGGACGGGCCTCTCTGTGTCCTCCGTGCCTCCGTGGTGAATCCTTAACGATTGAATGCGAACCGGTATCAGGGCTCCAGCGCCAGCCGAAGGGCCCGCTGCAGATCATTCCGAAGGAAGGGTTTCTGGACGAAGGCCACCAGGCCCTTGCCCAGGAAGCCCTGGATGGCCTCCTGCTCGTTGTAGCCACTGGTGAGGATCACTCGGCAGTCGCCATCCAGCCGGCGCAGCTCACGGAAGGTTTCGACACCATCCATGCGGGGCATGGTCAGGTCCATGAGCACAGCCCGGATCGGAACGGGGCTGTGGCGGAACCGGTCCAGGGCCTCGAGCCCATCACTGGCTGTGACCACCTCGAACCCCATGGAGCGAATCAGGGCCGTGGCCACCTGGCGTACGCCCTCCTCGTCATCCACCAGCAGGATGGTCCCGCTCCCGTTCCAGGCTGTCTCGACAGCGACGTCCTCCAGTTCCGGTGCCTCCCCCATGCCAGCCGGGAAGATGACCTTGAAGGTGCTGCCCTTGCCCAACTCGCTATAGACCCGGATGCCTCCCTTGTGGCCACGCACGATGCCCTGCATGGCGGAGAGACCCAGGCCCCGGCCGGTGAACTTGGTGGTGAAGAACGGTTCGAAGATCCGGGTCTGGTTCTCCGAGGTCATGCCCTGGCCCGTGTCCGCCACTTCCAGGGTCAGGAACGAGCCCGGCTCCATGGCCTGTCCGGGGAAGTCCCTGGCCAGGCCCTCCGGGCCGTAGGTCTGCACACCGGTCCGGATGGATACGATGCCTTCGGCGTCCCCGATGGCCTCGGAGGCATTGGTCACCAGATTCATCACCACCTGCTGGATCTGGGAGGCCTCCCCCATGAGGATGGGGAGGCCGTCCTGCAGCTGGTACCGAAGCGCGACCTTCTTCGAGATGGACACGCCCAACAGGTGGGACATCTCCTGCACAGCCTGGTTCAGGTCCATGGGGCCCACCACGAAGCGCCCCTTGCCGGAGTAGGCCAGCATCTGACGCGTGAGGTTCGTGGCCCGCTGGACGGCCAACTCCATGTTCTCGAGGAAGGGCCAGGCCGGAGAAACATTCGGAATGCTGAGCTGCGCCAGACTGATGTTCCCCAGGATCGCCGTGAGCAGGTTGTTGAAGTCGTGCGCAATGCCGCCGGCCAGGATGCCGAGGCTCTCCAGCTTCTGGCTCTGCAGCTGGGCCTGCTCCTGACGGCGCCGCTCCGTGATGTCGGTGATCACCCCGAGCACGCTCACGACCTTCCCGCCCTCGTCGAGGACTGGCGTCCCCGTCACGATGGTCCAGAGTTCAGCCCCGTCCTTACAGCGGAACCGGAAGTCATGCTGGGCGTCGTGCCCTTCGAGCCGCTTGGCCAGGTTCCGCTTGGCGTGGGCCACATCGGCTTCGGCCATGAAATCGAAGAGGGCACGACCCACCATCTCGGCCGGGGCATACCCAAGGAGCTCGGCCATGCGTCGGTTCACGAAGGTGGTGGCTCCCTGGTTATCCAGCACCCACAGGCCCTCGCCCATGACCTCGACGAGCTGTCGGAACCGCGCCTCGCTCTGCCGCAGGGCCTGGGCATCTCGAAGGTGGCTCTCCGTCTCCCGGGCGAGTTCCAGGGTGCGGGCCTCCACCTGGGCTCGGATGACCGCCTCACTGGTCAACAGGGTCCACACATAGCCGGCCAGAAGGGCCGAGAACGCCAGGCCGGTCGCCAGGACCGCCCAGGCGAACCGGGGGATTCCCAGGGCGTAGTGACCTCCCGCAGGGAGCACCTCCACCACCCAGTTCCGCCCCGCCACCGGGAAGGACCTGGACAACCGCAGGCCATCGTCCTTGGCCGGCCCGATGGGAGGCAGGGGCGAAGGTTCTTCATGGAGGAGCCTCTCTGAAGCTGGCGCACTGGCATCCAGCAGGCGGACCACGACCCCCCTGGGCTCCAGGAAAACCATGGACTTCTGGACCAGGTCCCCCATGCGGAAGACCCCCTGCACCACGCCTGGGGGGGCGCCGCCCTTGGCCCGCAGCGGGGCGATCACCAGGACACCGGATTGATTGCCCGTCTCCTGGATGAGCCGGATCCGCCCACTGGCGACCACTGCGCCCGTCTGGAGCGCTTGAGCCAGAGCCGCTTGCCGCGCAGTCAGCGTGGCTTCGGGGCTGGCGGGGAGCTCCGTCGCAAAGCCGAGGATCACCTCATTGCCGAGGATCGGCACCAGGTAATGGACCGCATGGAAGATGGTGTCAGGTGCCATCTCGACCGAGCGGCCAGCGGCATCCCGATGGAAATAGCTGAACCCGGGATGGGCCCCCCGCGCCTCCGCTTCCAGGGCGGCCCGATTCTGCGGCGTCACCCTCGGCAGCCACTGGAAGGCCTGGATGTAGGGATGCCGGGCGAGCAGCGGGGACAGGAAATCCGCGAAGTCTTGCCGCGTGACTTCGTCACTGGCCTCGAAGAAGCCACGCAGGACCGTGATGTCATCAAAGCCGTTCTGGAGGCCCCGGATCACACTCTCGGCCCGGTCCCGGGCGGCGGCCTGGAACTGCACCTCCACCTGGCGACGGTGAGCCTCCCGGGCGAAGAAGAACCCAATGCCGGACAGGACGACTCCCACCAGGAGCACGGCCAGGATGCGCAGGCGACCCCGGAGCGGCAAATGGAGGGAGGATCCGATCAGCACAGGATGCCTTTGAGTGCCCTGGATGGCGCACGTGGCGTTCAGGGTGCCATGCGGACTCCCCCTGGTGGGGGTGACGGGGAACACCTTTTATCGACACGGAGGTCCTCCCGGCTCACCTGTGGGAGAATTCCAGGGGACCGCAGGGTCATCAGGAGGTGCCGCTTGAATCGCAACATCATGTTCGCCTTGGCTGGAGGCCTCGCCGCAGGATTCCTCGCGGGCTATTTCGTCTTCAGTGGCGAATCCCGGGATGCCGCCGGTCCCGTCGTGGCAGCCCCAGCGGGTCCCATCATGCCCGCGCCCTCCCTGGCGGGCGGCATGCCCGGAGCTGCGCCAGGAACCATGCCCGCCGGTCCGGTCCTGCCCAGCGCGGAGGTGCAGGGCCGCATCGCCCGCATCGAGGCAACGGTCCTGGCCGAGCCCAAGAACTTTGCGGCCTGGTTCGCCCTCGGCAATGAGTACTTCGACACTCACCAGCACCAGAAGGCCGTGGACGCCTATGCCAAGGGTTTGGCCATCAAACCCGATGAACCCAACGTCCTCACCGATCAGGGCGTGATGTACCGCGACCTCGGCCAGTTCGACAAGGCCCTGGCGAACTTCCAGAAGGCCAACAAGCTGGACCCCAACCACGTCCAGAGCCTCTTCAACATGGGCGTGGTCTATTCCAGCAACCTCAACAAGCCCGACGAGGCCACCAAGGCCTGGAACAAGGTCATCGCCATGGCCCCCGCCAGCGAGCAGGCCGCCCAGGCCCGGCAGATGCTCAGTCAGCTGAAGAAGTAGTCAGACCTTTACATCGAGCAGGAATCCCGGTGAGGACTTGGCCATTCCGGGTTCCCTCGGTGCGGCCTCGGTGGCTCGGCTCTGGGCCTGCAGGCCATCCAGGGGCTTGGTTACGGTGGCCTCGACCTGAGGCCTCGACTCCTTCGGGGTAGCCGGAGTCTCTGATACTTGGGCCTTCACTTCCGGTAGGGAGAGCCGCGGGGTTCCCTGGTAGATCTGGCCCAGAGCCCGCGGGTAGACCGCCTGCCGGTCCGGCTGGATTGGATAGGCGGGAATCAAGGGAGCAGGCCCGATGCGCACGACGGTCTCCTGGTACCAGGGTGGGACAATGCCGCCCCCACGCAAGGGGAAAGCGGGGGTGCCGGACGTTTGCCCCCGCTCCAATCCTGCGATCCTGGTCTCATGTTGAACCTCGAAGCGCTTCCCGGTCCTCTGTGGATCCTTGGCACAGGCACCGGCGTGGGCAAGACCTTCGTCTCGGCGCAGGTGGCAAAGGCCTGGGCCGGTCTGGGGCCCGTGACCTACCGCAAGCCCTTCCAGACGGGCGTGGACCGGGCCGATCATCCAGAGGCGGACGTCATGGCGGTCGCTGGGCCTGGCATCACCACTGAAAACCACATTCTTTTGAAGGCCCCCCTCGCGCCCCTGGTCGCCGCCCAGCGGGAAGGCCGGAACCTTGATCTCCAGGCCGCCTCACGGTGGTGTCAACGCCCCTCTGAGGGCCGCGTGCTGCTGGAGGGCGTCGGCGGCCTCATGGTGCCCCTCGCCTCCAACCTGCACTTTCTCGCCTGGGCCACCGACCTGAAGATCCCTTGCGTGCTGGTGGCCCTGGGCGGGCTCGGCACCCTGAACCACACCCTGCTGTCCGCCGAGGCCCTCATGCTCCGGGGCTGGCGCATCGAGGCCGTGCTGCTGAACCCCGGCGCGGATGGAACGGCCCCCGCGGTGGCCGAGGAGAATGCCACGATCCTACGGCGGTTCCTGCCGATGCCGGTCCACATCCTAGACTGAGAGCATGCCCACGCCCCTGCCCCCCGACTGGACCGATCGGCTTGCCCTCGACCGCGCCCACCTTTGGCATCCCTTTACGCAGATGCAGATTCACGAGGCCGATCCGCCCGTACCCGTGGTGGGTGGCGAAGGCTGCGACCTGCTCCTGGCCAACGGGGAGCGGGTCCTCGACGGCATCTCGAGCTGGTGGACCTGCCTACACGGCCACGGGCACCCGCGGCTGGTCAGTGCGCTGGAGCGGCAGGCCGCGAAACTGGATCACGCCATGTTCGCCGGATTCACCCATGAGCCCGCCCTCGAATTGGTGGCGCGGCTGCGCCCCAAGCTGCCGCCGAACCTCACCCGGGCCTTCTTCTCCGACGACGGCAGCACGGCGGTGGAGGTGGCTCTGAAGATGGCCTTCCAGGCCCAGTTCCAGCGCGGCGAGCAGGGCCGAATCCGCTTCGGCGCCCTGCGCGGTGGGTACCACGGGGACACCTTGGGCGCCGTGGGCGTGGGCGAGCTGGAGAACTTCATGACGGGGCTGTTCAGCCCCCTGCTGCTGGCCTGCGAGCGCCTGGAGGTGCCCGAGGATCCCCGGCGCGAACTCCAGCCAGACCTGATCGGCTGGCCCGAGCAGCTGGCGTCGGCACAACAGGACATCCGCGATTTCTTCCGCGCGCATGGCGAGCACTTCGCGGCCTTCATCGCCGAGCCCCTCATCCAGTGCGCTGGGGGCATGCGGATGTGGCCGCCGGAACTGCTGCAGGAGCTGCGCACCCAGTGTGATCTTCACGGCGTCTACCTCATCCTCGATGAAGTCGCCACCGGCTTCGGCCGCACCGGCACCTTCCTGGCGTGCGAACAGGCTGGTGTGGCGCCGGACCTGCTCTGCCTCTCCAAGGGTCTCACCGGTGGCACCCTGCCCCTCGCCATGACCTGGGCCACGGAGGCCATCTACGCCCAGTTCTGGGGTGAACCGACCTCGGGCCGCGCCTTCCTCCACGGCCACAGCTACACCGCCAACCCGACCGCGTGTGCCGTCGCCTGCGCCAGCCTCGCCCTCTTCGACGACGAGCCGGTGATGGCAAACGCTGCTGTTCTGCATGCAGCGATGACCGAAGCGTTCGCCACCTTGTCGGCCCATCCCGCCGTGCGGCAAGCCCGGGTAATCGGCACCATCGGCGCCTGCCGCCTGGTGGATCCGGTCACGGGTCTCGCGCGTGATCCCGAGGCGCGCTTCGGCTGGCGCCTGCATCGCCGCGCCTTGGATCACGGCCTGCTGGTGCGCCCCATTGGCGACTGCCTGTACCTGCTGCCGCCCCTCTGCACACCGCCCGAACGCATCAGCGAAGCCTCGGAAACGCTGCTTCAGCTGCTCGCTGAATGACGACGCCGGAGTGATGTTCCGCCGCCGCTACACTGGCCTTTTGCCCGGAGTGCGCAATGAAGCTGGTGACCTTCCTGCAGGCCGGAACGGAGAAGATCGGCGTCGTCTTGAAGGATGGCCGCATCCTCGACCTCGCCAAGGCTGACGAGCGCCTGACCCTGGACATGCTCACCCTCATCCGACGGCAGGACGAGCTGATGCCCGTCGTCCGCGGGCTGGCCGAAAGGCCCCCCTATGCGGCGCTGATCGAGGGAAGTTCCGTCAAGCTGCTGGCACCCCTTCCGCGTCCCGTCTCCATGCGCGATGGCTACGCCTTCCGCCAGCACGTGGCCACGGCGCGGCGCAACCGCGGGCTGGAGATGATCCCCGAGTTCGACCTCTTCCCCGTGACCTACTTCACCAACCATCTCGCCGTCACAGGGCCGGGCGAGGTGCTGGTGCAGGACCAGCACCTGGTGCGCCTGGACTTCGAGCTGGAGGTCGCCATCGTCACGGGCCGGCCCCTGAAGAACGCCACTCTGGAGGAGGCGGACGCGGCCATCTTCGGCTACCTGGTGATGAACGACTGGAGCGCCCGCATGCTCCAGATGGAGGAAATGAAGCTATCCCTGGGCCCCTGCAAGGGCAAGGATTTCGCCACCAGCCTGGGGCCCTGGCTGGTGACGAAGGACGAACTGGACCTGGAGGCCTCGGCCCGGGGTGCCGTGCTGCGCGCCACCATGACCTGTCACGTCAATGGACACCCGCTGTCCAGTGGTAACGCCAACAGCATGAACTGGACCTTTGCCCAGATCCTCCAGCGCACCAGCTACGG
>JANYAZ010000002.1 GCA_025361045.1 Geothrix sp.
GCACTATGCTGGAAGCTGGTCGCCCGGCTGCCCAGGGATTCCCATGACGCTGCACCCAGAATCCCTTGCCACCGCGGCCTTCGCCGTCAGCCTCGCCCTGACGGCCGCCCTGACGGCCATGGGCGCCTTCCTCAAGGGCCAGCCTGGGCTGCGCAAGTGGATCCTGGCCCTGTGGCTTGCCTGCGCGGGCACCGTGCTGCTGGCGCTGCGGGGCAGCGTGCCCGAGGCCATCCCGGTGCTCGGGGGGCACCTGATGCTCTCCCTCAGCGCGGCCATGACCTGGGTGGGAATGGCGGAGTTCTGCGGCCGGCCCGTGGAGGTCCGGCGGGCCCTGGAGCTGTCGGCCATCTACATCGGCGTCCACGCCTTCTTCCTGCTGGTCCATCCCTCGCTAGGGATCCGCTCCATCAACTACATCCTGATGTCCACCGCCTGGAACCTGGCCATCGCCTGGATGCTCCTGCGGCATGGGCCGAAGGAACTGACCGGCAGTAGCCGCCTGGTGGCGGGACTCTTCCTGGCCGACACCCTCTTCAACGCCGGGGTGCTGCTGGTCAGGGCGACCCATCCCCTGGCCGCGAATACCAACTGGTTGGGCAGCCTGGAAGTGGCGCAGTACCTCGAAGGCCTCGTGGCCGGCACCCTCGAGACCCTCGGCCTTGCCATCCTCCTCAGCCACCGGCTCTTCGCCCAGCTCCAGCAGGCCGCCCGCAGCGACGGCCTCACCGGCATCCTGAACCGGCGGACTCTGGACGAGGAGGCAGCCAGGCTGCTGGAGATCTGCCAGCGCCAGGGCCTGCCCTGCGCCGTGCTGATGGCCGACGTCGACCACTTCAAGCACTTCAACGACGCCCACGGACACCTGGCCGGGGACGAGGCCCTTCGGCACCTGGCCAAGCTCATCGGTCCCGAGCTCCGGAAGACCGACCTCTTCGGCCGGTACGGCGGCGAGGAGTTCACCCTCTTCCTGCCCGGAAGCCAAGGCCCGCAGGCCCTGGCCGTGGCGGACCGGTTTCGGGCCCTCGTGGCCAGCCGGCCCGTGACCTGGGTAGGCGCTGAACTTCCGCTCACGATCAGCGTGGGGGTCGCGGCCTACGGCGGGGCAGGGCCGGTGGAGCTGATGCTCCTCTACACCGAGGCGGACAAGGCCCTGTACCTCGCCAAGGAGCGTGGGCGGAACCGGGTGGAGCTGACACCGGACTGAGCGGTCACCTGGCTCTGCCCTGGTGATCTGCATGCCCAGCTCCGATGCTGCTGGCCGAGCCTGCCAGCCTGCGTCACCATGAGAGGAAAGGGAGCCTGCCATGTCCCAGGGCCGCATCGAATCCATCCACATCGCGCCGTCGGCCGAAGCCATCATGCGCAGCGTGGCCGAGGTCACGGCCCTCGCGGGGGTGGGACTCGAAGGCGATCGTTATGCCACCCGCTCTGGCAGCTTCTCGGCCAAGCCCAAACCCGGCCGCCAGATCACGCTCATCGAGGCTGAGGCCATCGAGGCGCTGGAGCGGGAACTGGGCATGGTGCTGACGCCCGGGGAGACTCGCCGTAACCTCATCACCCGCGGGGTCGCGCTGAATCATTTGGTGGGCCATGAGTTCACGGTGGGCGAGGTGCGCCTGCGCGGCCACGAACTCTGCGAACCCTGCGGCGATCTGGCCCGCATGACTGGCAAGCCCCAGATCCTCCCCGGCCTCGTCCATCGGGGTGGACTGCGGGCCGAGATCCTGGAAGGTGGCGTGATCCAAGTCGGGGACCTGATTCGCTGAGCCCGAAGAGCGGTCCGGGCCTGAACAATAGGCATGTTGTTGCGCAGTGAATGACCCAAATGCTTCGGCCAGGAAGACCACCTCCTGGTAATGGGTGAATCTGTACCGCAGAACCCATCTTGATCCGATGACTTGACGTGACTGGGGTTTGAGGTGCCCTTCCGCCTTGCCCGGGGGCGATTCCATCTGGATTGATTTTATATTGGCTCAAATGCCCTTGACGGTTCAGTTGGACTGGTTGAATATCGGCATCAACGATTCCGACCATCCACTGAAAACCTGTCATTCCGGTCTGGCCATGGGCTGCTGTTGAGGCGGGCCCTTGTCCTTGGTCGGGCCGTTTGGACCCAGGAGGCCCCCCATGAAACGCCGCATCTGCGCCATGGCCACTGTGGCTGTCATGGCCTGTTTCTCGTTCGTCAGACCTCTCCGAGCCTGTTGCGATGACACCTGGAGCTGCATCGCGGCCGCGGCCACCGGCGGTCTTTCCTGCGTCATGGAGAACCTGTTCAACCTGGTGAAGACCCTCGCGGAAAACGTGGCCCGCCTGGTCAGCACCCTGGCCAGTCAGGTGTCGGATGTGGTGAACCTGGCCCGCACCGAGCTGGGCAATGCGGCCAATGACATCCGGGGCCTGGCCAGCCAGGCCGAAGCTGATTTCAACGCCGCCGCTCAGCTGGCCGCGACCGTGGTCAATGATGCCTCCCGGCCCGCCGTGGTGGCGGTCAGGGCTGGCGTCACACCGCCTGTCTTGGCACCTGGAGCGCAGCCTGGCATCGCTGTGGGTGCGGTTGTGGGCGGGGCGGCCAAGGGCAGCGGGGCCAGTGTGGGCAAGGCTTCCCCGGGAGCCATGAAGCCCGCGGGCGCCGCTGCTGGAGCCCCCACGGTGGGAGCCCCTTCGGGCCCAGGCTCCATGGCCATCGCCAACATTCCAGCGGACCCCAAGGATATCCTGGAGGCCCTGCGGCGCGCCAAGGATGCCGTTGAGGGCCTGCGGCCCGATATCACGGCGCCCCTCAACCAGGTCCGGCAGTTCGCAGGTCAGGCGGAACAGCAGGTGGCCAGCGCCGTCGGTTCGGCGGCCGGCATTGCTGAGACCGCCCTCATGGCGCCGCTCCGGGTGCTCGACAACATGCTGAACGGTCTGTTGGCCCATCCAGAACGCCTTTTCAATCCCGGCAGCCTCGTAGATGACGCCATCAACCAGGTGACCACCCAGGTGATCGCCACCATGAACCAGGTCCATGACGCCGTCATGTCCCAGGCCACCGCCACCCTGAACATGGCCCACCAGCCGTTGCAGGATGTCCTGGACCGGTCGGCCACGGCCAAGAAGATCGCCGACGCGATGCAGAAGCTGGAGAAGACAAGAAACAGGGCCGCCCTGGAAGGCCTCAACAAGGTGATGCCGGCCCAGCGGGGCGACTCCCGTGCCCTGGTGTCCCATGTGGCCCTGGCCACCCATGCCTCGGGCATCATCGCCCTGGACCTCAACAAGCACAAGACCATGGTCGCCGCGCCCTTCGCCCGCCTCAGCGCTGCCAAGCTGACCGCCCGCACCGCCGGCACCCAGATGAACGCGAAGCTGAAGAATCCCTGGGCGGAGTTCAAGCGCCTGCGGGCTGCGCCAGTCAAGCTCGACCCCTCCGTCAAACCCAAAGTGGACGCTGAGTTTGCCCGCCGGTTCGCCGGGAAGACCGCCGCGGAATCCGCGGACGAGAAGCAGAAGCTCCTCGCCGAGGCCCGGACCCGGTTCGCCAAGGATCCCGACACCCTCCGCAAGGTGGTAGCCCTCATCGAGGGCCACCCCGTGGTCAACGGACGACTTCGCGAGCAGCCCCCAGGCCCACCCATCCGTGGCGAGAAGCCTCCCGGCCCCCCCACCCGCAGTGAGCTGCCCGCCGTTCAATAGGACGATTCGATCAGTACCGGTTTTCTTCCGGAGCGGAGTGATGGCTCACCTTGTGCGACCACCACCCCGGTTCCACGGTTCATGACTTATGGCAGCGCGAGGCACTTGTGTCCCATTCCAACCACCGTTCGCTGTTCCTGCTGGTCGTGAGTGCCGGATTGCTGCAGGCCCAGTTCCTGCCGGGGGACGGGGTGGAGCTGCGGCTCCCCCTGGCCGCCGGCGGGCCCCTGACGGCCAAGGTCGTGGCCCCCAAGGGCACCGACGGGGTGGTGCTGTTCTACCGGCTCGAGGGGCAGACGGATTTCCAGAGCCTCAACCTGCAGGCGAGAGCGCCCGGCACCTTCGAAGCCGACCTGCGGGCGGATTTTCCTCCGGGTGCTCGGATTCAGTTCTATGCAGATCTGCGGACGACCATGGGCATTCAGCACCTGCCCCAGGGCGCCCCCATGCGGCTGAACACGCTCCAGCTGCCAGGTACGGCCGCGGCAAGCGCTCCGGCTGCCTCCGCGCCCACTTCGATCAAGCTCGACGGCTTGGAGCTGGCCCTGCCGGCCGCCAAGGACGCCCCGCTCCACGGACGTGTGGCGGCGCCGCCAGGCACCGAGTGGGCGGTGATCTTCTTCCGAGCCGCCGGGGAGGAAGAGTTCAACAGCTTCAGCCTGGAGGCCAAGCCCGACGGTGCTTTTGAAGGGGATATGGAAGGGCCCGTGCCCCAGGGCACGCGGCTGGAATGCTATGCGGCCCTGAAGACGCCCTCGGGCATCAAGTACCTCCCGGCGGATGCCCCGGCCAAGCTGGCCACGCTGCAGATGCCCGGCGTGGCGAAGGCGGCCACCAAGGGCGCGGCGGTTCCAGAGGGATCATCCGGTGGCGCTGGCACGGCCTCCGCACCGTTTCCAGTGGCGGTGGACTTCAGTGCCGAGAAAATCGTCCACCACAAGCTGGCGGTGGAGGGGGAACCCCGGATGCTGGCCGCTGGCCAGGTACGGTTTGCCACTCGCAAGGACGAGGGGGATACGCACCTCGTCCTCAGTGGTCGAGTGGTCTACACGGATCAGCCGGTGAGCCCCCAGGATCGCTGGAGCCTGGGAGAACTGCAGGCCATCTACGCGACGGGTCATCACAAGCTGCAAGCCGGGGATCAGCAGATGCAGGAATCGGAATTCACCCTGGCCGGGGGTGGGCGCCGGGGTTTGGATTACGCCTACGCGGGCACTCAGCTGGGAGCCCATGTATTCGCCGTGGGGACCGAGGCGCTCCCAGGCGCCAAGGGTCTGCTGTGGCCCGTGGCGGGAAACGAACTCTACGGCGGTTCCCTCGGCTACAGCTGGTTGAACAATTCAGTACGGGCCAAGCTGGTCTTCCTCACGGGGAAGGACGATCCCTCCCTCGCCACCAACCTGGGCACCTCCTACGCACCTTTGATCCGGGACGGCTCCACCGGCGCCCTGGTGATGGATGGGCGCTTCTTCGAAAACCGGCTGGCCATCTCCGGCGAGTACGCCCGCAGCCTGCTGACCAAGGATGTGGTGGGGGACGCGCCCAAAGAGGGCGACCAGGCCTGGCGGCTGTCGACCATCTGGACCCAGGGCCCCTACAGCGTCCACCTGGGCTACCGGGATGTGGGCCGGGAGTTCGGCACCATCGGCATGACCTTCTTCGTTGGCGACCGCCGCGTCCTGGATGGCAGCCTCGGCCTCAATTACGCGACCTGGAGTCTCAGCGCCACGGTCCTTGACGAGCGCATCAATCCCACGGGTCAGATCGGGCAGAGCCAGGCCTGGAACCAGTCCGTGGGCCTGGACACCCGCCTGGCCCTCTCCCCGACCGCCTTCTGGCGTGTCGGCCTCCGGCAGGCCCGGCAGGAGGCGCTGACCGTAGCTGATCCTTTGGTTCCTTTCAGCAACAGCTCACGCACGGGTTTCACCACGGGCTTCGACATCATGCTGCCCCCGGCGTCCATGCTGACCTTCAATGCCCAGTTCGATCGCATCCGGGGCTCGGCGGTTCCCGATCCCATGGCGCCACCACCGGTGCCGCCGGCCCTGCCGGTCACCGCCCCCAAGACGGGCACCAGCACCACGCTCTCCATGGGCGGCAACCTCGTAGCGGGCACCTGGCTGCGCCTGTCGCCGAACCTGAGCTGGTCCCGGACGCTGGGTGATCCCGGTGGCGAGAAGACCACCATCTCCAACGCCTTTCTCAACGCGGATTTCACCCTGGTGCCCAGCTACCTCGGCTTCCTGCTGAATGGTGGCGCCTCGCGAACGGCCGTGGCCGCCACCGGCGAGACGTCCACCAACCGCATGGTGGAGGGCACCTTGCGCTGGATCCTGGACCCCTACTTCAAGGGCCGCGCGAGGGCCAGCCTCGGCCTGAAGGGCAGCAACTCCCGTGCCCCGATCCTGGGCGGGGTGGCTACGGACAGCCGCGCCTCCCTCCTTCTCAACGTCTCCTTCTGAGGACCGCACCATGCGCCATCTCTGTGCCCTCCTCTTCTCCGTCGTGGCCTTCGCCCAGTCGATCTCCGTCATGCCCGGCTTGCCCACCACCGGTACGCCCACCTCCCTGATCTTCCGCTTTCCGGTGGGCGTGCCGGTCAGCCCGGTGACCTGGCAGTTCGGCGATGGCCAGTCCCAGACGGGTGGCTCCGTCATCACCCACGTTTACAAGCAACCAGGGACCTACACGGTCCAGGCGAGCAGCCAGTTCGTGGGTGCCTCCACCCAGATCCGCGTGGTCACGGGTATGGGACCGGCCGCCCCCTTCGCCATCTCACTCCTGCGCCTGCGCTGGGAGGATGGCCGGACCGACGCCTCCGTGATCCAGGGGTTCACACCCCTGGCCGCCTACGCGGATCTGAAATTCGAAGGGACAGGCATGCTCCAGGCGCAGTGGACCCTGGACGGCGTGCCCCTGGGCACCTTCATCCGCCAGCTTGGGTTTGCGGGTCAAGCCACCCTCGACACGAGCCTGTTCCTGCCCCTGCCCACTACGGAACTCGGGGAACACCTGGTGAGCCTCCGGATCCTCACGCCCGAAACCACCTTCCAGTCGCCGACCATCCGCTACTTCGTGCGGGCCGGCGACGCCGACAGCCTCCCCCGGATCGACGACATCAGCCCCGCCAGCCTGCGGCGCGGAGAGGAAGTGGAGCTTCGCGTGTCCGGTCGGGGCTTCGGCCCCGGGGTGCGGCTGTACTTCGGCCGGGACGTGGCGCTGGTGGCCCCGCCGCGGTTCTCCGATCCCGGCCACGCCCTGGTCACGGTCTTCGTGGCACCCACGGCGCGCACCGGCCAGCGCGATGTCCAGACCATCACCAAGGGCAAGCGGGCCCGCGGTCCCGCCCAGCTGCAGATCCTGCCGGCGCTGCCGAGACGGGAGCCCAAATCGGCCGATGGAGAGGGTGCATCCTGATGGCCACCAACCCGCACCATCTGAACCGTGTATTCCATCAAAGGGAGGTCGGCCATGCGATCCAAGGGTGAACGTACCATTCGTCTGTTTCTGGCCGGTGCCAGTGTGGCCTGCCTGCTGGGTGTCTCCCAGGGGTGGGCAGCCCCCGATCCCCAGGTGCTGAAAGGATCAACTCCGGCCCCAGCCACAGCCAGCGGGGCCCAATCGGCCGCAACACCGCAGCCACTCCGCGAGGCCCTCGCCAAGAAGATGGGGCCCGGGCAGATCAAGAGCCTCCCCAAGAGGTCGAACCCGCGTGCCGCCAATTCCGCGCATGCCAGCATGATCGCCGCGCTGCGCGCGCAGAGGCAGGTCGCCGAAACCGAGCGGGCGGCCATCCTGTCGTCCCAGCGGCTGGCGCCCAAGGGCCTGAGCAAGGGGGCTGCCACGCTGCCACCTGGGCGCACGCTGAGCGATCCCATCCCCACCACGCCGCCCGCCGGAACGCCACCCGCCGGGACACCCGGCACCACCCCACCGGCAGGAACGCCAGGCACCACCCCGCCCCCGGGAACGCCGCGGGGGGCCCCGACTTCGGTCGCGCCAAGAAGCGCCGCCACGGGCGCCATGAAATTGCCGTCCAGTACGGTCCTCCCGCCAGCGGCTGCAGCCCCACCTCCGCGATCTTTGGCTGGACAGGGCATGGCCCAGGGCCCCTGCACGCGGCCGACCATCGCCACCGTGAACGGGCAGACGAAGGGCACGGTCTTTACCCCCGACCCGCAGGGCAATCAGTACACCATTACCGGCTGCATGTTCGGCGATCAGCGAGGGCAGGCCTACATCTACGGGGCCTTCGCCGCCGGGCAGATCGCGCTGCAGATCGAATTCTGGAATGACACGAAGATCGTCGCCCAGATGCCCCAGCAGATCACCGGGGAGTTGGACCAGAGCAATGTGACGCTGGTGGTGGTGCCCTCGGGAGCATCGATGGTGCAGAAGGCCGGGTTCAAGTTCTACGCCCTGCGAGAAACCATCCTGCTCACCAAGATCCCGATGACTTCTGTCAATCTGGCCCAAGTGACGGATACCGGAGGCCAACCGATTACCTTCGTCCTGCCGATACAACGTGCTGAATACAATTCCCCCAGTTCCAATATTCCAGGGATGTCTGTGGAAGTACGCCGTTTCTCGTTCTATGTCTTTCCTGGTGGTCGGGACCTCTTCGACTTCAGCAAGCTGAGGCCGGGCTTCACCACCGAAAACATGTCGCTCAATTATTTGGTGCTGCCCAATTACGGGGACTCGTACCAGGTGGATGGCACCTGGAACTCGGAGTGGGTCGGCGACAACATCCGCGTGACCTGGCAGATGCAACATTCCCATTCCGCCATCAATGGTGGTCCCGATGCGGACCAAAGCTTGTCGGACTATGGCCTGAGTGTGTGGGTCACCGGCCCCAAGGGTGTGAGTCCCTGGCCGAATTGAACGCTGGGAAACCAGTCCAGTCCTGGGCTGGGTGACGGCCGGGCAGCTCGCGAAGAAGCCCGGCCGTTGATCCATCGTTTTTCAAGAGGAGATGGCCATGTCGTTTCAGCACGGTTCCCCTGTCAGGCGCAGTCTGCTGC
>JANYAZ010000008.1 GCA_025361045.1 Geothrix sp.
GGGATAGACGAAGACCTCGACGGCCATCCGCTCAAGGAGGGGTGCCATGACGAGGCCGGCCAGGAAGCCGAGGACGACCGAAGGGAGGGCCGCCATGATCTCGATGGTCGGCTTGATGGCATTCTTCAGCCGGGGCGAGGCGAACTGGGAGGTATAGAGGGCGCCGAACACCGCCAGGGGAAAAGCGAAGAGCATGGCGTAGAGGGTGCCCTTGAGGGTTCCGAACACGAGGGGAACCAGGCTGAACTTGGGCTCGAAATCGTCGGTTCCACCCGTGCTCTGCCAGACGTACTCAGGCTTTTCGTACCCTTCGTAGTGCGTCTTCCCCCAGAGGAGCCCGAAACTGATCTCGGGATGAGGTGCGTCAAGGGACCAGCGACTCAAGGCACCCGTGGCCGCATTCGCATGCAGGATCAGGTCGCCCCTGGGGGCCAGGGCGGCGCTTCCCAGGCCATCGAGCCGGGTCGTGAACATGCGGCGTTCGGTGGTCAGGTGATCCACGACCGCCTCAGTGGCGGTCCAGGCCAGGAACCGCTTATCCCGCAGGCTGGACTGGAACCCGAGCACGGGGCCGTCGAGCCGGGGGAAGCCATGAAAGGCCTGCAACTGGAACGTTTCCTTCACGCGCACGCGCTGGAAGGCGGCCAGCTTGCCCTGGGCGCCGCCGACCAGCAGGCTCGACTGCCCCAGCACGAAGCCCAGGGTCTGGATGGGCTCGACGAATTCGGCCGACGAAAGGGTGTTGCCTGAGGCGGGATCGAGGTCGAGCAGCCTCCCTTCCCGAGTGCCCACGAACAGGTTCCGTCCGTCCGAACTCCAGGCGGCTGCGGTGGGGTGGACCGAGGGGTCGTGAGCGACGGGGTTCCAGGTGATGGCGGCGGACGTGGCATCGAGCGAGGTTTCTGCCCAAACGAGGGTTCCTGCGGCAACAGCGACGATTCTGAGGGTGGAGCCGCCCCCGAGACCGCCCCCCTCCATCAGCCTGAAGTGGAGGATGCGATCCGGCACCTTTGCCAGAGGAAGCCCACCCTGCCAACGGGGATCCAGAACCCACTGGGCCGGATCATTCTCTCCGGCCGGTTTGGTCCAGGTCAGCTGGGTGAAGAACAGGCGATCATCGGCTCCGATGACGATGGACTCACCCCGGGGGTTGAGTGGTGTGAGGGTGTGCCAGGGCAGGGTCGGACCACCGGTGGGGACGGGCAGGACCGTCCCTTCAGGGAAGCGAAGGGCTTTCAGTCCCTCCGTGCGGGACACCAAGACTGCGGCTTTGACGGATTCATCCACCCAGGCACCCTCCGAAGGGGAGGCCGGGAGGGTTCCGAGGGCTTTGGACTGGGGCGGGATGAAGAGGGGGACCGACTCCTTCATGATGAACAGGAGCATGGCCAGCACGGCACCGATGATCAGAAGGCCGCCACCGGAAATGGTGAAGGCCATGATCCGATCCACGCGTTTGGCACGGGCCTGGTGGGAAGGAATGCTGAGCATGTCGTCTCGTCTCAGGCGGAATGGGGCCGCTGGTCCACAAAGAAGCGTGCCGGAGGATCTCTCCGGCACGCTCACGTCAGGCTTATCTACTTCAGCTTCGTGAGTTCCTCAGTTTCCATCTTGGCGGTGAGGGGCAGGAAACCATCCTTCACCACGATCTCCTGGCCTTCCTTGCTGATCACGAACTTCAGGAATTCGCGGGTGAGCGGATCCAAAGGTTTCTTGGGGTCCTTGTTGATGTAGACATAGAGGAAGCGGGCCAAGGGGTACTTGCCGCTCAGGGCATTTTCATAGGTGGCGGCAAAAGCAGCACCCTCGTTCTTCTTCTCATCCGACAGAGGAACGGCGCGGACGCCGGAGGTGGCGTAGCCAATGCCGCTGTAGCCAATGCCGAACTTGTCGGAACCCACGCTCTGGACCACGGAGGAGGAACCGGGCTGTTCCTTCACGGTGTCCTTGTAGTCGCCCTTGAAGAGGGCGTGCTCCTTGAAGTAGCCGTAGGTGCCACTGGCACTGTTGCGGCCGTAGAGGCTGAGGGGGCGCTTGGCGGTATCACCGGTCAAGCCCAGGTCGCCCCATGTGGTGATGTCCTTGGCGAAGCCGCCCTTTCGGCCCTTCGAGAAGATGGCATCGACCTGCTGCAAGCTGAGGGACTTGATGGGGTTGCCTTTGTTCACGAACACGGCCAGAGCATCGATGGCCACGGCCACTTTGGTGGGCTTGTAGCCGAACTTCTTTTCGAACTTGTCCATCTCCTCGTTCTTCATCTCCCGGCTCATGGGACCCAGCTGGCTGGTGCTCTCGATGAGGGCCGGGGGAGCGGTGGTCGAGCCCTTGCCTTCGACCTGGATCTTCACATTGGGGTATTTCTTGTTGAACCCCTCAACCCAGTAGGCCATCAGGTTGTTCAAGGTGTCGGAACCGATGGAGTTGAGGTTCCCACTGATGCCTGACACTTTCTTGTAGGTCGTGACCTTGGGGTCCACCTTGACCGTCTGGGCGGTCGCGGTCAGTCCCACCAGGGTGGCCAAAATGGTCTGAGCCAGGAATCGGATCCTCATGGATGCCTCCTTAAGTAGCCCTGATCCTGGGTCCCAGGGGTAAACCCCTTTGTTACGGCCCGTGACATCCCTGTAACTTCGTTCCTGAACCAGCTTGCCCTTCTGGAAATAAGTGGGTTTAATACTTGGAGATCCTGCGGGTCGATCGAGGCAAAGCCCGTTCCCGAGGATCGCGACCATCCCGATTTTTTCCTCACGGGTGGCCGAAGTCAGGGCAGGGCCCCCTTCGGTTTCCCGATCCGCCATCTCAATCCATCCAACCCCAGGGCCGCTGAGCCTGCCGGGCGTAAGCCGCAGACAGAGCCCTGGGCCCCACGAGGAGCCCCCTTGAATCCCAAGAAAACCATGATGATCAACGCCACGGATCCCGAAGAGATCCGGGTGGCCACCCTGATCGACGGCGTGCTGTTCGATTACGACGTCGAGTTCCTGCATAACGAAAAGATCAAGGGCAACCTCTACAAGGCCCGCGTGGTCCGCGTGGATACCAGCCTGCAGGCCGCCTTCGTGCATTTCGGTGGCCAGAAGAACGGATTCCTGCCGCTGAGTGAGCTGCCGCGCGACCTAAGCGGAGATGGCCGCCGCGGCCGGATCCAGGATGTCCTTCAGCGGGACCAGGAGATCCTGGTCCAGGCCGTGCGGGAAGAACTCGGCAGCAAGGGCGCCATGGTGACCGGCCAGGTCAGCCTGGCGGGCCGCTACCTGGTCATCACGCCCGGTAATCCTGTCAACGGCATCAGCCGGAAGATCGAAGCCACCGAGGAGCGGCGCCACTTCAAGCAGCTCATCGATACGCTGGACATCCCCGAGGACATCGGTGTCATCGTCCGCACCGCCAGCCTGGGCGTCACCAAGGAGGACTTCCAGCGCGATCTGGAATACCTGCTGGACACCTACAAGGAAGTGCTGAACCGCTACAAGCACCGCCATGGGGTGGGCCTGGTGTGGCAAGAGGACGATGTCGTCACCCGCACCCTGCGCGACACCTTCAGCGCCGACGTGGAAGAGGTTCAGATCGATGATCTGGATACGTTCCAGGCCGCCCAGTCATTCTTCAAGCGCACCATGCCCCAGCACCTTGAGGTGCTCAGGCACTACACCGGCAAGAAGCCCCTGTTCTCCAGGCACCAACTCGAAGAGCAGATCGATCGCGTCTACGGGCGCAAGGTTGGTCTGCCCAGCGGCGGCGCCCTGGTGCTCGATCAGACTGAGGCCCTGGTGGCCATCGACGTGAACAGTGGCAAGACCTCCGGCGACGGTGTGGAGGACATGGCCCACAAAACCAACATGGAGGCCGCCGAAGAGGTGGCCCGCCAGCTGCGTCTGCGCGATCTGGCCGGGCTGATCGCCATCGATTTCATCGACATGAAGCGCGAATCCCACATCCGTGCGGTGCAGGACAAGCTGGTGGACTGCCTCAAGGCCGACAAGGCCCGCATGGAGGTGGGCAAGATCAACCGCTTCGGCGTCCTGGTCATGACCCGCCAGCGCATCCGGCCCAGCCTCCAGCACGTGAACCACGAGGCCTGCCCCACCTGCGCCGGCACGGGCAAGGTCAAGACCATCGAGGCCATGGCGCTGTCGGTGGTCCGGAAGCTGCACGGCATCCTGGCCAAGGGCGGCATCGGTGAGATCCGCGTGAAGCTGGCTCCGGCCATCGCTGCGGCGGTGTTGAACGAGAAGCGCCGGGATCTGGCCCAGATGGAGGAGGAGAGCGACGCCAAGATCCTCATCCAGGCCGATTGGTCCATGAGCTACGGGGAGATGTCGGCCGAGCTCGAGCGGGCCGAAGAAGCGCCGGCCGAGAAACCGGTTGTCAAGCCCCACCGCGAGAAGGGTGCCCCCGAAGACGAAACCGTCGTGCTGGGCGGGGACAGCCCCATCTCCTTCGACAAGGCCCTGGGCATCCATGGTGAAGGCCCGAAGGAAGAGAAGAAGGAAGCCTTCAAATACGATCGCCGGGACCTGCAGCGGGCGGCCCTGAGTGAGCGGGAGCGACTCCGTGCCCTGTTTGAAAGCGCGAAACCCGAGGACGAAGAGGCCGAAGACGGCACCGAAGAATCTGGTGATGAGCCGAAGGGGGATGGTACCAAGCGCAAGCGCCGTCGGCGTCGTCGCAAGGGTGGGGCGGACCGTGGCGGCGAAGGTTCCACCCAGGCTGCACCTTCCAATGGATCCTCGGAGTCCCAAGCTGATTCCCAGCCTGAACCGCCCAAGGCCACACCGGGTCTGGTTGCCAGTCTGCTGACGCCCAGCCCCCGGCCCAGGATCGGGGGCGCCACCCCGGCCCCCGTGGCCGTCGAGTCGGATGTTCCCAAGCCGAAGCGCACCCCTCGGGCCAAGGTGGCCTCTGCTCCAGAACCAGCGCCAGTTCCGGCTCCCGCCCCGGTAGCAACCCCTGACCCTGTGGCCCCGGCCAAGAAGAAGGCCGCTCCCAAGGCCAAGGTTCCCTCCAAAGCCCCGGCGAAGAAGGAACCCACAGATAAGGCTGCAGTGGTGACTCCCAAGCCCAAGGCCACCCGGGCGAAGAAGGCCACAGCCGAGTAGTCACGGATGTCCATCTACTGGTTGGCGCCCCTCGCATCTCTGGCCACCCTTCTGGGTGGCTGGAGTGTGGTCCGCTTTCTCCAGGGTCGGGCCCAGTTCATGCGGCTTCTTTCAGGCGTGGCGGCTGGTTATCTGCTCTCCGTCACCGTGGTGCGCATCATCCCGGAATGCCTGGAGGCCAAGGGCGGAGAGATCAACGCCTACTGGGTCCTGGCGGGATACCTGCTGGTGCATGTCATGGAACATGGCATCACCTTGCATTTCCACTATGGGGAGGAAACCCACACCGACGGATCACCCCTTAGCGGTGTGCTGGCACTGGTGGGTCTTTCGTTGCACAGCCTCATGGACGGTGTCGCCATTTCAGCGGCTCTGGCGACGCACAGCAACCTCGGTCCGCTGGTCGTTCTGGGCATCCTGTTCCATCGCATTCCCGAAGGCGGCACCATCGCTTCCATCTTTCTCGTACGTGGGTTCGGGAATCGCGCTGCTTTGATGGCCGCAGGCACCCTGGCCTTGGCGGCCCTGGTGGGTTCGGCCGGGCAGTCCCTGTTGAACTTGCCGACGGGACCGATTCTCGGCCTCACGGCGGGCCTGACGCTCTATGTGGCCAGCTCAGACCTGCTGCCCGAAGTCCAGAAAGTTTCAGGACTCCGAAGTACGATCGCCCTGTTGTCGGGCGTGGGAATCTTCCTCGTCAGCTCGCGGCTGCTGCCGCACCAGCACTGAGCCCGGCATGGCGCGCCTCGGGAAGAGAAACAGAGGCCTGATGCTGAGTGCCCTGCCGGTCTTTCTCGCTGCGCAGGGGCTTCCACCAGCACCGATCCTCCAACCACTGGAAGCTCGGACCCCAGCGGAACTGCTTCCACTCCGTCCCTTCAAGATTGAACGGGGCCCGGGCAACTCCCGGGTGCCCTTTGACTGGCGGGGGGACAAGGTCCGGGAAGTCGGAGACATCTGGATCCTCGAACAGGGGGCCATCCAGGCCGAAGGGCTGCTGCTGCTGGCGGATCGAATCGAGTACCGCATTCCTGAAGGTCGTCTCATCGCAGAGGGACACATCCGGCTTGAGGGGCCGGATCTGCGGCTGCGTGGGGAACGACTGCAGATGGACTGGGGCCTTCGCTCAGGCGAGGCGTGGGCTTTGCAGATGGACCTGCCACCCGCCTGGACGCTCCGGTCCAGCCACGTGGCCTTCACCACGCTGCGTACCTGGTCTTTCGACGAAGTTGAGTTGAGCCCGTGTCCAGAAGAGAAGCCGGGTTGGAGGGCCAAGCTCTCCAGCCTGAAGGTGGACCTTGATGGCTTCGCCACGCTGTGGAATGCCCGGGTCCAGCTGGGTTCCACGCCCATCTTCTACCTGCCCTACGCCCTCTACCCCGCCCAGGCGGAACGCACTTCGGGACTGTTGCCGCCCCGACTCGGGTTGTCCAGCGCGTTCGGGACCACCGTGGGCCTCTCCTATTACCAGGTGCTTGGCGATTCGGTGGACACCACCCTCTCGCCGGAGTACCTGAGCAAGGAGGGCGTGCTCTTGGGGGGGGAACTCCGATGGCGCCCGGACCCGACCCACCAGGGCAGTTTTTCGGGTGAAACCATCCATCAGCGCAGCCTCGATACCCACCGGTACCGGTACAACCTCAAGGAAGTCTGGCAGCGGGAGGATGGCTGGCAGCTGACTGCAGATGTGAACCAGGCCTCTGACAACTTCGTGGATGCCGATTTTGGCAAGGGGCTCGGCTCCCTCGGTGTCACCAGCTTCGATTCCGCCCTCTACCTGGGGCGGAGTTTCACGTTCGGAAGCCTCAGCCTGTCTGCGGCAGAACAGCGGAGTTTCTTCTTCAGCAAAGACCAGGGTGATCCGTTCTACAGCGCCCAGTTTCCCGCCTCTCTTCGAAGACAGACCCTTCCACAAGGAGAATTCCGGTTCTTCCCCGTGCCCTTCCTGGGCCAACTCTATGTGGACGGAGGGTTGCGGCTGGGACGCTTCGCCTACCGCATCGAAGGCAGTTCCTCAGTCCCCGATCAGAGCTACGCCTGGGACCGCCAGGACGCCAACACCCGGATCCACGGTCGCCTGGGGCAGTGGGGGCCGTTCAGGGCGGATTTCGAACTCATGGGACGGGCCACTCACTACAGTTCCACGCTGTCCTCGGCCGTCTTCGATCCGGCTGGGGGGGCCGACGGGACCGTGGTGGACCCCGCCACCAGCCCCTTTCAGGTGGACGGTGTCCCCGCCACAAGGCTCCTGCTCTCCAGCCATCTGCGCCTTTCGGGCCCGCAGGTAGGCAAGAGTTTCAAGGCGGTCTCCTTCCTGGGCTACAAGGGCGAACTCAAACATGTGGCGGAACCCTATTTCGGGTACACCGAGACCAGCAAATCCGGC
>JANYAZ010000010.1 GCA_025361045.1 Geothrix sp.
GATCCCGCACCGCGTCCGGGTGCGCATGGCGGAGGCCCTAGAGGTCGAGTGCCGGGCCGAGCTGGAGGCGCTGAACCGCCAGAATGCCCAGGACAAGGCGGGGCGCACGCTGGTGATCGAGGCCGCGCGGGGTGGTGCCCATGGGTCGACCTTTCCCCTGTGTCCACCCCATGGCTACGGCACGGCTTTTCAGACGCTTTCACCGGCCATCCTCGAAAAGGCCGCCTTGCTCTACGTCTGGGTGGATCCTGCTGAAAGCCGCATAAAGAACATCGAACGGGGTCGGCCCGATGGCCAGGGGAGCATCCTGCATCACAGCGTGCCCCTGGAGGTGATGCTGGGTCAGTACGGCACGGACGACATGGCCTGGCTCATGGAGCAGAGCGATCGCCCCGGCACCATTCGCGTGGAGCGAACGCTGCAGGACGGCGAGCGGTACCTCACGAAGGTCTACCACCTGCCCGTGGCCCGCTTCGACAACCGCGGCGACCTCACCACCTTCGTCCGCGAGGATCAGAAGCTTTGGAAGTCGGAGGATGTGCAGGCCATCCATGGCGGGCTGAAGGCGGCGTTCGACCAGCTCGCAAAAAAGTAGAAAGACTGCTTAAGAGCCAGTTTCAGTGCGCCCCGGCGCCGGCCTTGGCGTTCCAGATGCGGGTCATGATGAAGGCGCCCATGAGGCTGAAGGGGATGATGCACCCCACCCAGATCCAGGCGTGGGCTGGCTGGTGACCCTGGGTGGCCACACCATCCCAGCCGTAGGTCTTGAGGATCCAGCCCAGGCCAAAGCCGGTGAGACCCGAGCCGATGTACTGGATGCCATCCAAGGCGCCCGTGACGGTG
The DNA here is from genome assembly GCA_025361045.1 of Geothrix sp. Classification (GTDB taxonomy): domain Bacteria; phylum Acidobacteriota; class Holophagae; order Holophagales; family Holophagaceae; genus Geothrix. The sequence continues at coordinate 844 of JANYAZ010000010.1, forward strand.
GCCGCGGCCTTGCGTCCCCCGAAGTCCATGCTGGCAGTGCCGCTCAACATGCCGTGGACGCCAAAGATGAACATGGCCGTGAGGCCCAGCAGGATCACCGCCCAGACCTGGCCACCGGTGCTGCCCTGGCCGAGGGTGAGTCCCAGCAGGCCCAGCATCACCACCTGCACCAGGTAGAAAATGAAAGCCACCGGCGGGCGGCGGGACTGGAACAGCTTGTCGCTCATCCACCCGCAGAGCAGACCCCCAAAAATTCCGCCGCCCATGAAGGCGATGCCGGTCCACCAGAAGAGGTGCTCCTTCTTGCCCAGGTGGTAGATCTCCTGCAGGTACTCGGTGAAGTAGAGCATCACGCCCTGACGTACGAACCCCGTGCAGAATTCCGCGAAGATCAGGGCGACGATGATGGGGTTGCGGAAAACCTTCCGAACGAGATCCCGGAGGGGCAGGGGGGCGTCTTCGGCCGAGGCGGCATTGGAGCCATCGCCGGTGTCGAAATCCGCGTGGCCGGCATGGCTGGGACGGTTGCGCACCAGAAACCAGTCCACGACGAACATGAAGGTCATGGCCGCAGCTGGCACGAACCAGATGACGGTCCAGCTGCGGAAGCTGGCCAGCAGCCAGGCGCCGATGGTGGTGGCCAGAAAATACCCCGAGCTGATCATGATGCCGAAGATGCCGCCAAACACGCCTCGCTCCTTCACATGGAACCAGGTGCTGTTCACCTTCACTACGGACAGGGCCCCGAAGCTCTGGAAGTACATGTTCAGGCTCCAGAGCAGGCTCATGCTCACCAGTACCTTGGAGGCATCCCCGTTCAGGAACATGAGACCGACGAGCAAATTCACCAGGGCCGCACCTAGGGAGCCGATGAGAATCGCCTTGCGACCACCGATGCGATCCGCCAGGGGACCGTTCAAGGCCACGGCGAGGCCGTAGGTCCAGAATCCGGCGGAGGCAATGAAACCCATCTGGGCCTTGTCCAAGTGGTACCAGGCGCCAATATCGTTTTTTACGATGTTGAAGTTGTACCGGCCCATGTACATGGCCGCGTAGGTCAGCCCCAGGGGAAACCAGTTCAAAAACCTGCGCAGGCGGAAGGTGGGGCTGTGGTCCAAGGGGGCCTCGATGGCTTCAAGGGTAATGGAGGCTCCCCGATGTCCCAAGCCAGCAGCCTGTAACTCCGGTCAAGTCCTCTTGGCTTCGAGGGCTACTCCGCCTTCCGGAAGACCTCCTCAGTCCCGGTCAATTCCCAGGCCCCCTTGCGGCGCTCGAAGGTGGCGTGGCGGATCTTGGTGGTGCCCACCTTGACGTCCTGATGCATGGCCTGGAACAGTGGGAACTGCGCCGTGGGTTTTTCCAGCCGAATCTCGTAGATCACGCGCGCGCCTTCCCGGGTGGGCTCCATTTTGACGGCACGGACGAAGACGGCTTCGGCGGCCGGCATGGTGAAGCCCCCCTTCGGGGCGGCCTTGATGGCCTTGGGTGCATCGGGCTTCAGGCGGAAGGTGAAAACCTCTTGGCCCCCCTCTGTGGTGACGGCACTTGTGAACCAGCCGCTCTTATCGAGGTTCTCCTTGAGGGTTGTCAAGCGCAGGTAGGCGGGGCTGCCCTTTTCCGCCGAAGCCTTGTCGGGCACGGTGACGGGGACCACCACGGGGTAGTCCTTGCGGATCAGGTCTTCGGCCTTGGTGCGCTCCAGCTTGGAACTGCAGGCCAGGGTGAACAGAAGGACGGGGAGGAGCAGGAGGGGGCGCATGGGATTCCTTTCCAGTTCGCAAAGAGGATGACGCGACGGCCTCGCCGTCACACAACCACGCAGTATCCTATCAAGCCTCTGATGATAGGAGATCCCCGTGAATTCCGCCTACCTGACCCACCTCAACCGCGAGATCGAGTTGCTGAAGGAGGCCGGGCTCTACAAGACCGAACGGGTCATCACCTCGCCCCAGCAGCCCCAGATGAAGGCCAACGGCAGGGATGTGATCTGCCTCTGCGCCAACAACTACCTGGGCCTGGCCAACAACCCGGAGGTCATTCAGGCCGCCAAGTCGGTGATGGATGGCCATGGCTTCGGCATGGCCTCGGTGCGTTTCATCTGCGGCACCCAGGACCTCCACCGGGAGCTGGAAGTGAAACTGGCGGAGTTCCTCGGCTTCGAGGACACTCAGCTGTACTCCTCCTGCTTCGACGCCAACGGCGCCATCTTCGAGGGCTTGCTGGGTGAGGAGGACGCCATCATCAGCGATGCCCTGAACCACGCCTCCATCATCGATGGCATCCGGCTCTGCAAGGCCAAGCGCTTCCGTTATGCCAACTCGGACATGGCCGATCTGGAAGTGCAGCTCAAGGCCGCCGACGAGGCCGGTGCCCGCTTCAAGCTGGTGGTGACGGACGGCGTCTTCAGCATGGATGGCTACATCGCCAAACTCGCGGAAATCTGCGATCTGGCAGAAAAACATGGCGCCATGGTGATGGTGGACGACAGCCATGCCGTGGGTTTCATGGGTGTCAACGGTCGGGGTACGCACGAACACTGCGGTGTCATGGGCCGGGTGGACTTCATGACGGGCACCTTCGGCAAGGCCCTGGGCGGCGCCTCCGGCGGCTACATCGCCGGGAAGCAGGTGGCCATCGACTGGCTGCGCCAGAAAGCCCGTCCCTACCTGTTCTCCAATTCCGTGGCCCCCACCATCGTGGCTGCCACCCTGAAGGTGCTGGACCTGCTCAAGAACAGCCAGGGCCTCATCAAGCGGGTCCACGAGAACGCCAAGTACTTCCGGGCCGGGATGGAGAAGGCCGGCTTCAAGTTGCTGCCCGGCGAGCACCCCATCGTGCCGGTCATGCTGTATGAAGCCCCTTTGGCCCAGGAATTCGCCAAGCGGTTGCTGGATGAAGGCGTCTACGTCATCGGCTTCTTCTTTCCTGTGGTTCCCAAGGGCCTGGCCCGGATTCGCACCCAGATGAGCGCCGCCCACACCAAGGCCGACCTGGATCACGCCATCCAGGCCTTCACCAAGGTGGGACGCGAGCTTGGCGTCATTGCCTAGGGTCCCCCAGACTGGGCCTTGTCTCCGAGCCGTTGAAAGCGCATCGTTCTCCTGGGATGACCGGGAGATGCCGTGACCTTGACGCCGAAGCGTGAGACTTCGCCCCATGACACGGCGGAGTACACCTTCGATGAAATCGTCGCGAGGTTAGAACAAGGGCGCCTTCAGGTGGAGGCCACGGAGGTCGGTTCCCGGCTTGTCATGGCCCA
>JANYAZ010000030.1 GCA_025361045.1 Geothrix sp.
CCGGGCGCAGTGGTCCGCAGCACTGAGGGCAGTCAGCACCGCGGCGAAGTCGTGTTCGTTATTTTTCTGACGATGGAAGAACTGCGGCGCGCGGGCCCGCTGGCCTTGCGCCCCTGGCTGGAACGCCGGATGGCCCTGCTGAAGCGCGGGCCGGGGACCGTGGTGGAGTTCGAGCCGTGAGGTCATGCGGCCGCCGGATCGGAAGGAGGTGCCTCCCAGACGTCCGGCCGGAGCTCCCACCTATGGATTGCTCCCGCGGTAGCTTGTTCGATTCGGATGGCCAGCCCGACACCGGGCTGGAACTCACCCTTCAAGATGCCATGCAGCTTGGAGTACGAGCCGACTCCAAGCTGACGCTTCAACTCCATAATGTTGGGGACACGCTCCCTGAGATCCATGTCTCCAATATATACCCCAAAAAGGGCGAGTCAACCCCTAGATCAGGTATGCCCCATTTGGATATAGTCGCTCATCCTTGGGGAATGGTTCGAAAGAGACAGGAAACTTCCATGGATATCTCAAGATTCTGTCTTGAGGTGGACGGATTCCAGCAGCGGACCAAGAAGACCCAGGAAGAGGTCGCAAAGGCCATCGGTGTGTCTCTTCCTTACCTTCGGAATGTCCTCTATAGGTCGAAACCTCTCACAATTCATCTAGTTGAGAAGGCTGCTCCCATCTTGGGGCTCACCGTCCACGACTTCATCATTAGTGGGTCTCCCCTTCCTGGTGCTCCACCCCGCGATGAAGGCTTCGCCAATATCATGGGCTTCCTTGGCCCGAACATCCCTGAGGATGTGAAGAAGCACCTGATCGCCCTGGCCCAGACCTACCAACCGAAGGGGGTGGTGCTGGTGAATCCCGGCGCCCTGGCTGAGGAGATCGCCAGCAAGCCCCATCCATCCAAAGTGGACGTGGCGAGTGCCTCCAACCAGGTTGCGAGCGGGAAGGGACGGAAGACTCCCAAGGCAGAAGCGCCCAAGCTGCCAAAGACAAAAATTATTTACCGTGGCCCCGCCCCGGGGAAGACGCGAGTATTCGACCAGAGCGCAGGATCGGGTTCGCTGTTGGTAGATGTTATACGACACCTTCACGAGAGCCCGGCCACCTGGTTGATCAGCCTTACTGATGAAACCTTCAAAGTGGAGGAGATCTACCAAGCCCCCTCCGGCCGAGAAGAGAGGCGTCAGGTTCAACCAGACCGTGAAGAGACTCGCCAGCTGCTGGAGATCTGGGAGAAGGAGAAGTCCAAGATCATGCAGGACCAGGATGACCAGGCCCAGCAGGAGAGGCTTGTATCGGTGCACGCCAAGAAGGGGAAGGGCGAGAAGGGATGAATCGAAAAGGAAACAGGACCCCCCTATCACGCCAGCAGTCCCCACGGTCAACTCCACCGCCTGCGTCCTCGGCCATCCCTGTTACCGTCCCAGCCATCACCAACGCGCCGATTGCGACATCCCAACCAATCCCGGCCTTCTCTTACCCACGAGGTGATGCGACTCCCCCAAGTGAGGGGCGAATTTCTGTTCTGGGCTTCATGGATTCCCTTTATGCCGGTTGCATTGCCTTCGCTGTCGCGCTCGCTGCCCAGCATTCGGGCGACTATGCTACCCTGAAGGGGTTCGAGGCATTCAAGGCTTATCTGCCACTGACCGTGGCTTTGTTGTGGATTATTGATGATTGGATATGCGCTCGCGTTCTGTTGCAGCACTATGGTTACCCGCAGCACTGTATAAGAGCAACTACGCGGCTATCTATCGACATCGTTATTGCAGTTATTTCCTTCTTTTTGATACTTTTTTCTGTTCCATTTCACCCCGTTCGGTATATAGGAATGTTTGCCGCTGTCTCCTGGCTCAGCCTATTCTGGGCTTGGCTTCTCAAGAAAGAATTCGGGCCCGTTGACCGAGACATCCAAATCATCATTGTGACCCACCGGGACCCCGCGGTTCTGCTACTCTCCTTTACCCCGCTTGCCTGGATTGTTACCAAGCAAGCGCCCTCCTCGGAGATCTGGGACCCCATAAAAATCATTTACTGGATTGCTGTGGCAATGCCGATGATTATTTTTTCAACCTACAAGGTCGTTCTCTTCTACCACCACTGGAGGTCCAAACATGCCAAGCCTGTTTGAAGTCCTAGCCCTGGTCGTAGCTGTTGGCGGGTTGGGCTACATCATCGCAACCGCCCCGGGGAAAGTTGGCCGGATCATCAACCCGTCCCACTACCGACAGACGCACAAAAGCAGCAAGTGAAGGGTGCTCCTCCCCCCAGGCCGGCCGTTGTGCCGGCCTTTTTTTGTCTCAAGAATCACCCTTGATGATGCTGAGACCAGGGGCAACCTGTGGAATGCTGGATGTTAAAGCCACTTAATACAGCCATTTATTTCAATTGCTAGGCCTTGAACTTGCATCCCATTGGCGTGATTCTTCGAGTATGCGACAACATGGTTGGCTTTCTGCGCAAGACCCACTATCCTGGATTCCCGGCACAACCCCTAGAGGTCTATCCAAGTCTCCCCGCAAGGGATGGACTTTGGCTGAACGTCTGGTCTGCCGGTCCATTGCGTCCCGTCCTTCTCCGCCCCATCAGTAAGGACTGATCCAATGCATAACCCCAACTGGTACTCCCGCCGGTACCCCAACCTCGCCGACTTGGTGAGCCTGGCCGAGAGCCTCGGAACCCGTGTCCACTTCCAGACTGCAGGGATCAAAGCAGCCGTCGTGGCCCAGATGGACGCACCCGGCGTCAGCGTCATCTTTCTACCCGGGGGGCAGGGCCTGCTTGAAGAGATGTGGCAATTGGGACACGAGCTGGCACACATGCTCATGCACCGTGGCTACATCAGCCAGTGGACCCACGACCGGCAGGAGGCCCAGGCCTGCCGATGGGCTGCCCGGGCACTGATTCCCGAGGCGGCGATTCGCCGCCACCGCAACGCCTCTATTGACGCCTTCATCGCAGCCCTCAGCGCGCACTACGAAGACCTGCCCATGGAAGACTGCCCTCAGCGTAGACTTGCAGCTGAGATTGCAAGGATTCGACTCAAGGCCGTGGATGAGGTAGCTTAATGGGACTTTTCCTTATTTTCCTGTGGTTGGCCTTTTCTGTCGCTGTCGGTTCGTTCTGGAGTTCCAAGGGACGCAGCTTTCAGGCCGGTGCCCTGACCAGCATCTTGCTCAGCCCCTTGATCGGATTCGTTATCGGTGCCGTCCTAGAGCCCAACGCGAAGGAACTGGAGAAGGTGGCCGTGGCCAGTGGGGACCAAAGGAAATGCCCCTACTGCGCGGAGCTGGTGAAGGCCGAGGCCATCGTCTGCCGGTTCTGCAGGAAAGATCTTCCAATTTGAAGGCGGGATGCTTAAACAGGAGGCAACATGAATAAATTTCTTCTTGGCCTTTTTTGCCTGGCCCTTTTGGCTTGTGGCGGCGGGGGTGGGGGTTCTTCCGCACCGGTGGTGGTGACACCTCCGGCTCTCGCCATGCCGGCGGGGATCTATTATGGGACGGACCTGTCCGCCACCACTGGTTCCGGCTATCCCGTGATCGCAGCCCTAGATCCTACGGGAAACTTCCGAGTGGCTGAGATTGACACCACCGGCGTGGGTTGTTTCGGTGGGCTCCTGGTGGCCGGACCCACCTCATTCAGCAGTTCGGCGCAGCACTTCAATTCACCGGCCTATCCGGGAGCCTCCACCCCAATCACCTTGGGGCCCGGCCTGGTCACCTCGATGCCATGGAACAATGGGATCCAATCGGGGACCGTGACCCTGACGGCAGATCCTATCTACAACCAAAGCCCCACGCTCGCTTCATTGGCAGGAGCCTACAGTTCTGGGCCTACCCAGAACAATGTGGGCGTGACGATGAATGTGACCCTCAACGCGGATGGCACCTTCAGTGGTTCAGATTATTACGGGGCCTTCACGGGTACCCTGACCCAGATAACCCCCGGCAAGAACCTCTACAACGTGAACCTGGTCGTCACTGGGGGACCATCCTTCACGGGCGTGGCCTTCTACTCTTGGCAGAGTGCGAACTTCACCTGGAATAGCTGGTACATGCAGATCAATTGCCCCACCTATGGAATGACCGCCATCCTTAGTTTTCACACCTAAACGGTCCTCTTACTCGTTTCAGCCCCGATTTGTCGGGGCTTTTTTGTGCCCATCAAAAAATATTTTCCAAAAGGGTTGACTATACCCTTTTGCGGGATATTATCTAATTCAGCACCCCTTCCCCACCCCGGAGCCCGCCCATGACCAACGCCACCGAAGACCTTGAAGCCATCAGGCAGATCGTGCGGGAAGAGGTCAGGGGGTCTTCGGTGGACCACCCAGAGGCGTCACGTTCTCTGTCAGCTCCCACCACTCCAGCCGGTCATCCCCTGGTTTCCGTGTCGGTTCGGGAGTTCGTGGACGCCCTCGATCCCGCACCGCCGATTCAAACTCCCGTGCCCGCTTCCGGAACTCTTGGCGCTTTGCCGTCTCATCAAACGGTTCAGTGAGGCTCTGAATCCAGACTTCCTCCTCCCTCGCCATCAAGAACAGAATCCAGCCCTTCAGTTTTTCGATCTCACACAACAGCACGTCGTTCGTCACTTCCATGGGGCCTCCCTGATTGGTTGATTCGCACTCTCCATCATAGGCCCCACCCTACACCCCATCCACGCGCCCGGCGGGCAGGCCGGAGCGATAGCTGCGCCCACGAAGCGCGAAGGAGAAGCCCTGCTATGAAGCGCATCCAGAAACTCCGCACCAGGAAGCCGTTGAGACCAGCAGCATGAGCCACTGCCACGTCACCACCCTCGTGATCGAAGACCGCGAGTCCTGCGGCTACATCACCGACACAAATGACGAGGCCTACAGCTATCTCGACGGGCTCTCGGATGCCCTGCGGGTCACGGTCTCGGTCGCTTACATCTACCGCGCCGAGAAGCCCACCTTCTGCAACCTCGGCACCCACAAGAAGCCCGAGCTGGCCGTCACCCGCGACAACCGTCAGCCCGAGGCCGTCCGCATCGCCCGGAGAATCGCATGAGGACCACCGAGCAGCTCGCCCCTGAAGCCATCGCCCCTGAAGCCATCGCCCAGATGATCCCCATGCTGGTCAAACTCACCACGAACCAGCCCACCACCGTCGAGCTCGAAGAAGCCCTCCTCACCAACAAGGCGATGACCCGCGCCCTCTTCGAGTGGCTGGCCGCGCGCTACATCGCGCAGGCCGCCGCGCGGCAGGCCTATGGCATCCCGGTCGAGAGCTCCGGCGAGGCCGAGGAACCGGACCACATCGAGCGTTCCCACGTCCACGCCCACTTCGCGCCCCTGCTGGCGCCCATGAAAGGAACGGCATGAGCCTGCCCACTCAGAAAACGCCACCTCGCGACTCGATGAGCGACCTGACGATCCTGCTCTACGGAGTCAGCAAGATTGGCAAGTCCACCCTCTGCTCCAACACTGAAAACGCCCTCTTCCTGGCCACTGAGGCCGGCCTGAACAGCCTCGACGTGTTCCAGCAGCCCATCCTCACCTGGCAGGACTTCTGTGTGGCCGTGGCTGACATCGGCAAGGGCGACCACCAGTTCAAGACGATCATTGTGGACACCGTCGACAACGTCTACAAGATGTGCGCTGACCACATCTGCCGGAAGAACAACATCCAGCACGAGAGCGACCTCGGCTTCGGCAAGGGCTTCAGCCTCGTCAACAACGAGTTCCAGCGGGTGCTGACGAAGCTCTCCCTGCTGCCCTATGGCCTGTATCTGATCTCCCATGCGCAGGACAAGGAGATGGACACGCCCACCGGCAAGAAGATGAAGACCATTCCCACGCTGCCTGGCAAGGCTCGGGAGATCGTGCTGGGCATGGTCGACATTATCCTCTTCTGCGACGTGGAGATGGTACCCGGGCCCGAGGGCAAGAAGATCGAGCGCCGCGTGATGCGCACCAAGCCCTCGTCGCTCTATGAGGCCGGGGACCGCACCAAGCGGCTGCCGGAGACCATCGATCTCGACTTCGACGCCTTCGTGAATGCCTACAAGTCCGGCACCCCTTCTCCTGAGCCTCCCGCAACTAGTGTGCAACCTCCCGCCCCGGTTAAGGCCACCCCGCCTCCAGCCAGGCCCGCGGCCAAGGCGACGCCGGCGCACCCTACCCAGGCCCCCGCCGCCCCGGTCCAGGTGAACCCGACTACTGCCCCTTCTGAGCCCCCCGCCGCCTGGGTGGCCGCCATGGTGACGCTAGCTGAGGTCACCATCGGCATGCCCCAACAGACCCGCACAAAGCTGATCGCCGACTTTGAAGCCGAGGGCCCCACCAAGCTGCCCGAGCTGCTGGTTGAGATCGAGGTTATGCGCTCGGTCATGCAACCCGAGCCCAAGTCTGTCGGCGAGGCGATCCTCCAATTGCCCCGCCAGGAGGCCATGGAGATCAGCCAGGAGGTCATCGACTTCGTGGAAGGGATCGATCCTACCCCCGCTCTCGCCGACACCGACGAGGTCAACGGCGGTATCAGCCAGGTGCAGTACGAGGCACTCAACCAGTTCATCGGCGCGTTCAAGATCGACCGCAATGCTCTGCGGTCCTGGGCCTTCAAGTCTGGCCACCTGCTCCCGGGTGCCAACGGCCCCACGCTGGCCCGGCTCAAAGCCGAGGAGTTCGCGAAGCTCCGCACGAAGCTCACCAATAACGCGATCGCGGCCAAGGGGGAGACCTGGTCCCAGCGCACGGTTCGCATCATCAACGCCACCCCCATCACCACCTACCAGCCGATGACGGCTGCTTCCTAAAGGAACCACCTATGAGCTACCGCCCCGAAGGCGTCTCCGAAGTCACCATCGGCCCCGGCACCCACCCTGTCTTCATGACGGGCATCAAGCGGATCACCGACCGCGACAAGCTTGCCAAGTTCAACGCCCAGGCCGTCTTCATCGCCTCGTTCAAGAGCGTGGAAACCGCCGTCGAGAAGGACCTGATCATCAAGTTCTCCGGCGCGCCCTCCGACCACTACGCCGGCCTGAACATCGACCGCCTGCACCTGGCCGCCGGGCTCGATGCCCCCGCACCTGGTGAACACCTCGACCTGGACAACCTCTACAACCTCCTCGATGGCGTGGAGCTGCTCCTTGAGGTCAACGACAAGGGCTACGCCAACGCCATCCTGATTCCCGACCAGCCCGGCGAAGAAGTGGTCTGATGGACGCCCTCCTCACCATTCCCGAGGAAGGCAATCTCCTCATCACCCGCGCCACCACGTTCCCCGTGGACGTCCAGGGGGTGCGCATCAACACCGCCGAAGAGGCTCAGGCTGCCGTCGACCAGACCCGCGAGATCAAAGGCTTGGCCAACGAGATCGAGGAGTTCCGGAAGAGCAAGACGAAGCCCCTGGACGACGAGAAAAAGGCGTGGATGGACACCTTCCGCCCCGCCCTGGAGTTCCTGGCGAAGTGCGAGCTCGTCCTCAAGGGCAGCATCACCACCTTCAACCAGGAGCAGGCCCGCATCGCCGCGGCTGCCGAGAAGGAGCAGCGGCGCCTCCAGCAGATCGAATTGGACCGCCAGGCCCAGGAGCAAGCTGCTGCTGAGGACCTGCTGGCCCAGGCTGAGAAGGCCGCCATGGCGGGCGACAGTGCCGCTGCTGAGGCGCTGGAGGCCCAAGCCATGGCCACACAGGCCCAGGCTGCCCCCATCGCCACCTACGTGCCCCCGGTGGCCAGCAAGCCCCGGGGCGCGTCCAGCCGCACGATCTGGAAGTGCAAGGTGGTCGACCCCGCCAAGCTCGACCGCGCCTATCTCATGCCCAACCAGGTCGTCCTGGACGCGCTGGCCGCCACCGCAAAAGGTGTTGGCGCCGCCCCTGCGGGCTGCGAGTGGACCTCTTCCGACTCCCTTTCCATTCGCTGAGGGCGGCCTAAATGCGGATTTATTGTGCGTCTCCATACACCAATAGGGCCGCCGTGCTTGAGGTCCAGGCCGAGAGGAAGGCTTCGTGATCTACATCCCGGCCCTCTTGATTGCCATTGTTGGTTTCGCTGTTTGCCTGAGCATCTACCGTATCCAGGCAGAGTCAGACGATGACCCATCTACTCGCCAGAGACGCGCACTGAGACGGCACTACCGAGAACAGGACAGAGAGCGCAAGCGTGTGGCAAAGCTGTGGAAACAGCGCGGGAAAGTCTTCCGGCCAATTTCCTATCCAAAAGCCCGTCGTCCCCGGCCCGGCTTTTGTAACCACCGATGATACCCAACTGGAGGAACCAATGAAACGACCCACCGGGATCCCATACCGCGAACTGGAGAAGGCGATCCATGAAGACGCCGATTACGCATGGTCCTGGCACTGCAACATCGCCGTGCCCCTGATGGACAATCTGGAGTGTTCCCACCTTGACGCCAACCGAACTGCCGCTGCGCTCATGCGCCACTTATTCGGGACCGACACCAGCAAGCACTCCAACTTCCCCAAGTAGCACCCACCGGAGGAACCATGACCGAAAACGCAAAGCCCCAAGGGTCCGAGTTGAG
>JANYAZ010000046.1 GCA_025361045.1 Geothrix sp.
GCCAGCAGCGTTCCGAGGATCGCATGGCCGCCCACCTTCTCCTTGAATACAAAATGGGACACCGGTAGCAGGAGGATGGGCGACAGGGACATCAGCGTCGCGGCCACGCCCATGGGGGCTTTGGTGATGGCGATGAGGGAGAGCACCACGCCCAGCACCGGACCCGTCACCGCACCCAGGCCGATGAAGGCCGTGGCCCGGCCATCCCGCAGGCTTCCGAGTGTGCCGCGCAGGCGGCCCGTGGCGCCGAAGTACAGCAGCAGGGCCACCATGCCCGCGGTCACCCGGATGAGGTTGGCCGAGATGGGCGGGAAGTCCCCCGCCAGGCCGAACTTGCTGAAGACCAGGCCGATGGATTGGCCCAGTGCGCCGCCGATGCCCAGCAGGACGCCGCGCCAGAGGTGCGGATGCTCCTCGTGCTCGCCCCCGCCCCAGACCACCCAGCCGATGCCGCCCAGGGTGACGACCATGGCCAGGATTTTCGGCAGGCTCAGGCTCTGGCCCAGGAACACCCAGGCCAGCAGGGCACTGAAGATGGGCGACAGCGTCATCAGCAGCATGGCCAGCCGCGCGCCGATGAGCACGAAGGCCTCGAACAGCACTGCGTCACCCAGGGCGAAGCCGATGAGCCCCGAGGTGCCCAGCCACCCCAGGCGGACGCCACCAGCCTGCATCGGGAAGAGGCTGCCATACACCACCAGGTGCACCAGCAGCAACGTGGCCCAGGCCATGAGCAGCCGGCCCAGGTTGACCGCGGCCGAGCCCACCCGCCGACCCGCCACCGTGAAGCAGACGGAGTTCAGCGACCAGCAGAGCGACGTGAGCAGGGCGGCGCTTTCGCCGAGGTAGAGCAAGGGGACTCCGCAGCGTTCCCCGGGCGGCGGGGCCAGACTTCATCCTACTGCCCCACAAGCCGGCGCAGCTCATCCCCCGGGAAGGATTCAGGTAGTGCCGGTCTGTGCGGCTTCTCCGCTGGAGGCTTTCGGGGCCAGACGCAGCAGCGTGGCCAGACCAAGCCCCAGCAGCACGCAGCCAAGAGCCCACATCCAGAGGGGCTGGAACCGTTCATCTGCAAGGTAGGGAATCCGGTAGGCCCGGGCGAGGGTGACGCTGGCGTTGTTCAGGAAGTGGGCGAACACCGCCGGCCAGAGGGAACCTGTGCGAAGCGTGAGCCAGCCCAGGAAGGCCCCCATCAGCAAGCCCGTGGGGAACTGCCAGGGATTCAGGTGGATGAGGGCGAACAGCAAGGCGGAATAGGCGATGGCCCTGGGTGCCCCGTAGCGCAGGACGAAGCCACCCAGGATCAGCCCGCGGAAGAGGGGTTCTTCGGTGAGGGGCGCGCCCAGCACGACCCCGGGCCAACCCATGGTCGTGAACATCTGGCGGAACCAGGGCGGAGGGGGGATGAGGTGCGAGAGCCACCCATCCACCCCGTTGATGACCAGGATGAGGCCCGCCGTGGCGACCAGCGTGATCGGCCAGACGCCCGTGGACACGGGGCCGCTGGGAAAGGCATCGGCCCAGGTTTTCCGGCCCATGGGCAGGCAGACCAGCAGGGTCAGGTAAGTGGCCCCCAGCTGACCCAGCAAGAGCAGCCAGGCGGCCCAACCGGGCCGTTTCAGATGCGACAACACGTCTGCAGGCAGCGTGAGGAACGTGGCGAACAGAAAGAAGAGGACCAGCACCAGCAGGGATTGGGCAAGGCCCGGGTAGGGCTTCGGCGCAGGGGATGGGGTGGGTTCAGTGGGGGGCATTCCGTGACCTTACACGAACAGCTGCAGGATCCCGTTGCTCATGAGCATGCCGCGGGCGCTGAGGCGCACCCGGTCGCCTTCCCAGACCGTGAGCCCTTCCTTGGCCAGGCCACGCAAACGGCTCTCCCAGGCGTCGCAGAGGGGGGAGAGGTTCAGGGCTTCGGCCCGCTGGCGCAGCATCTGCCAGTCAATGCCGCGATGCAGGCGCAGGCCCAGGAGGGGCGTCTCGGCAAGGACCTCGGCGGCATCCAGTTCCTGGAGGTCCAGGACGCCGCGACCCTCGGCCCAGGCGGCGATGATCCCGGTTTCGGTCCAGCGGAAATCGCCCAGCTGCGAGGCGGCACTGGGGCCCAGGCCCAGGTAGGGTCGGCGCTCCCAGTAGCGGGTGTTGTGGATGGATTCCGCGTCTGGACATCCGTAGTTGCTGATCTCGTAGGGGGCCAGCCCCAGGCGCGGCAGCTCTTCCTGGAGGGCTTCGAAGACATCGGCCACCTCGTCTTCGCCCGGGAGCGTCAGCCGCCCCGCATCAATGTCTGCGCGCAGGGGGCAGGCCTTGTCCAGGTCCAGCAGGTAGATGCTCAGGTGTTCGATTCCCGTGCCCGCCAGGGTGCGGGCATCCGCCATGACTTTGGACAGCGATTGTCCAGGAATGCCCACCATGAGGTCCGCGCTGCGGCGCTGGAACCCGGCCTGTTCTGCCAGTTCGAGGGCTTCCATGGCCTGGACGGAGCCGTGGATGCGGCCCAATCGGGCCAGAAGGGTGTCGTCCAGGGCCTGCACGCCCAGGCTGATGCGATCCCAGCCCAGTTGGCGGGCTTGCTGGAGCCAGGCGAGGTCCACCGTTCCGGGGTTCGCCTCGAGGGTGGCCTCCACCAGCGGCGACAGATCGAAGGCCTTGCGCAGGGCCTCCGTGAGCCCGGCCAGTTCCTCCCGCATCAGCAGGGACGGCGTTCCGCCACCCAGGTAGAGGGTGTCCACGGCGGGCCGCCCCAGGGCCGCCCCCCATTCGGTGGTTTCCGAAATCAGCCGCTCCATGGTCTCCGGTTGCAGGCTCCGGTCGCGGGTGGTGGCGAACGAACAGTAGGTGCAGCGATCCAGACAAAAGGGGATGTGGAGGTAGAGACCCAGCGGTTCTACCTGGGCTGCGCGCCGGAGGAAGGGCAGCCGCCGCTCGAGCTCAGGGTGCAACCATCACCTGCTTCAGGGCCGCGCGCAGGGCTCTGACTTCGGCCGGGAAGCGCCAGGGTGCATGCAGGGGTTCCGCGGCCTGTTCCAGGGCCTGGTAGCGCTGCTGCAGGAGGGTCCTGTGCTCAGGACGCAGGGCCATCCCGGTGCCCATGTGGTGCTCAAGCAACTCCAGGTTCTGACGAAGCCGCGCCGCCTGGGGATGATACAGGAAGCCATTCAGGACCAGATGGCCGAAGGCCACCCCCAACAGGACGAATCCGGTCATCAGGGGGAGTTTGGGGCCCGTCCGGAAACCGAGCGCCAGCCACCACCCCAGGAGCCCCATCAAGAGCACGCACAGGATCGGTACCACGGGCATCATCCAGAGCCCGCTGCCCCAGAGGCAGTTGTGGATGAGGGAATCGGCCACGGCTTCCAGGGTCTGACGATCGCCTTCGGAACGCGCCTTGGCCAGGCGCAGGTTGAGGTTTTCCCAGGCCTGCTGTTGGGCAGGGCTGAGGGTCACCTGGCGGCGCCCGCCCTTGATGGCACTCTGTCGAATCATCTCGGGGTGGCCTGCCTTGCCTGGCTCCACGCCGGGTGGCGGTGGCGACTCCAGCACCTGGGCGTCCGGGGGGGGTGGGGTGTTGGTGATGTGGGTCTGCCCGGCCGTATCCCGCCAGTAATAGGTATGCGGCTGGGGCTGGCCCAGCAGGGCGAGAACCAGCAGCCCGGCCGCGGCGATCACCGGATGCCCTTAGAAGTGGGCATCGAGGGCCTCACACCAGAAGTGGTAGATCATCTGGTGAATCTCCTGGATGCGCGCCGTGACGGTGGAAGGCACCACCAGGGCCTCGTCCACGAGGCCTGCAAGCTTGCCCCCATCCCGACCGAGCAGGCCCAGGGTGCGGACGCCGAGTTCCTTGGCCGAGGCAACCGCCCGGATGACGTTGGGGCTGTTCCCACTGGTGCTGATGCCGATGAGCAGGTCGCCGGGGCGGCCCAGGGCCTCCACTTGGCGCGAGAAGACCTGGTCGAAGCCATAGTCGTTGCCGATGGCAGTGAGGGCCGAGGTGTCGGTGGTAAGGGCGATGCCTGCCAGGGCCCGACGCTCCTTGACATAACGACCGCTGAGTTCAGCCGCCAGATGCTGGGCATCGGCGGCACTGCCCCCATTGCCGCAGATCAGGATCCGGCCACCTCGGCGGAGACGCTCCGCCATGTCATCGGCCTGGGCGACAATGCGGCCCACCTCTTGCTCGAAAAAGGCCTGCTTCAGCTGGATGGACGCCTGGACGTGCTGGAGGAGGATCTGCTTCATGGCAGCGATTGTGACAGCAATTCCCCTCCCTAGTTTCAGTGGACGCTGGCAGACTGCGGTGAGAAATGCCATCAACAGGTGTGGGTCCCATGGATTGGTTTGTCCTCAAACACGCGCTACTGTCCCACCTCCCAGTGGCCACTGGCCTGCTGCTGCCGTGGGCCCTGCTGGCGGCCCAGCGGCCCGGCCGGGGGATTCGCCCCTGGTGGACCGTGGCCCGCTATCTGGGATGGGCGGGCATCCTGGGCACCCTGTGCGCCTTCATCAGTGGCTTTGCTTCCGCCCGCTTGCTGGCGCTCATCCCGCCTCATCGCTTCCTACCGTTGGCTTCTGCGGGCTCGGAGCCCAGGGCACTCCTGTTCCGGCACGCCGTGCTGGGAGGTGTTTCCCTCCTCCTGGGGATCGGCGCCGTGTGGGCGATGAACCGCCCTCGAAAGGACCATGAAAGCCTCGGGATCCTGGCCCTGGCCCTGGGCTTGGCCTGGGCTACTGTGCTGCTCTTGGCCGGAGAGGGCGGCTTTCGCCTGGCCCACGGCCGGGTTCGGGCGGTGGTCCCGGTGGCGGCACTTCCTGTCGCAGTTCCCATGCCCAAGGTCGATCAGGATCCGGAATCCAGAGTGCCCGTGCGCGCCTTGGATTTTGCCTCCCTGGAGGCTATCCACTCAGAGCCGGTGAAGTCTCCAGCCCACGGGGGCCGCTGGATCCGCACCTGGGTCAGCCCTGAGGCGGCCCCAGCCTATCGGGCTGGTCGGCCCCTGCCCCAGGGCGCCCTGGTGGTGTTGAGTTCCGCCGAGGACCGCTGGGGTCGTCCCAGTTCGGAGGGCGGTCCGCTCTGTACGCTGGAGGTGAAGGCGGGCGGCCCTTCGCTGACCTTTTATTGGCCGCGCGTTCCCATGGAACGACGCCCCGAGTTTGGGGGTGAATCCCGGGTCTACTGGCGGGGCGAGGATGTCCACCTGAAGGCATGTCTGGCCTGCCATGCAGATGGGATGGCGGATGCCACCAAGCGCAGCCACTGGCGACCCAGGCGCGTGGCTCCTGGTGAGTGACAAGAAGGCCGGCCCGAGAGCCGGCCTTCCTCCCTCTGCCTGTTCGCTCGAATCAATCGATGGTGAATTCGCCGGTGTCGATGATGGTGATCTCCGCGGGGAGGAAACGGACGTCGTAGCCCTTCTCCTTCAGCAGGTGATAGGCCAGTTCCGCGCGGGTGCCGGTGGCGCAGTAGCAAAGAACCTTCCTATCCCTGGCGATCTCCGAGAGCCGCGCGAGGAGTTGCGGTTCGGGAATCAAGAGGGCGCCCTTGATGCTGCCGTTCCTGGTTTCGTCGGTGTTCCGAACATCCAGGATCACGGCCCCGCGATCGGCGATCGACAGCTCGGCGATCTTGGTGAATTCGGCCGGTGAGATCGAACCAGGGCGGGGCTTGGGGACGAAGACGGCCCGCGTGGCCAGGGTGCCGGTCTCGAGGGGCAGGGCGGCGGCCTGCCAGGCCTTGAAGCCACCCGTGAGAAGGTTCACACCCACGTAGCCAGCCTTCACGAATTCAGTGGCCACAGCCCTGGCCGCTTCACCACCGGTTGCATCCACCACCACCACTGGGGGCTTCAGCTTGGCGGCTGGGAAGGTCCTGAGCAGCTCCGCCATCTTGGTCGGGTCGGCCGATACGGCGCCCTTCACAAATCCCTTGGCGGCCTCAGCGGCGGGCCGGGCATCCAGGATCACCAGTGGTGTGTTGGTGTCCAGGTAGGCGGTTTTCATGGAGGTTGGGCTCATGACTCCGAAGTTCCGCTTGGCCCAGGCGGGCATGCCATCGATGAATACCTTGGCGTTCGTGTAGCCCAGGGCCTTGGCCTTCGTCAGGGACCCGGGGCTCATGTTGCAGGTCTTGCCGCTGCAGTAGAAGATCACCAGCGCGGTCTTGTCGGCGGGCAGCCTGTCCACGTTCTTGTCGAAGGCGGGAAAGGGCAGGTTCACGGCCGTGGGGATGGCGCCTTCCATGAAACGGGGGGCAGGCCGGGAATCGAAGAGGAAGTACTTCCCCTTCTCGGGCCCCATGGCGACAAGCTTTTGCACCTCGGGGAGGGTGATGGTCTCGTTCGCGGCCAGCTTGACCGGCGGCTTCACGGCGACGACCGTCGCGGTCTTCACGCCGTCCTTCTCGGTGAACTGCACACGCACCTCGTGGCCCTTGGCGATGCCCTTGAAGGCGGCATCCACGTTTGCGGCGGGCTCGGGCGTGATGACTTTCACGGTGGCCTTGTCAAAGCGAAGCACTTCGGTGCGCTCGTCGACCCGGAGTTGGAAGGAGTTGCTATTGGCGATGAAATTGTCGAAGTGGCCCCGCAGGTGATCGGAGGCCGTGGTGTGGCAGGTGGTGCAGATCTTCGCGGCGTTGGGCCGTGGGGCGGGCGTGTCCGCCGCGATGAGCGCCGTCGCGCAGGCGAGTGAAAGGATGCATGGGTTCAGGGTTTTCATAGACTCTCCGTTGGTCATGAACGATAAGAGTCTAGGGTTGTATTCTCATAAATCCAGAAAGATGTGATGACGGTCTACAGCCACTCCAGTGGCGACTTCACGCTACCTGAAGGGGGCCTGAACACGCTGTCGGCGAGGCCGTTCACTCCGCCTGGGCGAAGACCTCGCGGGGCTTGCCGGCACCGCGATCCGGACCCACGATGCCCTCTTCTTCCATGCGATCAATCAGCCGGGCTGCGCGTCCATAGCCCAGATTCAGCTTGCGCTGAAGGAGGCTCGTGCTGGCCTTCCGCTCGCGCTTCACCACCGCCACGGCCCGGGCGTAGATGTCATCGGCGCCGTTCATTTCCGTTTCGTCGAAGAGGGCAGTCTCCTCCTCGGTCTCCATGGCGCTGACGAGGGACTGGTTGTAGTCGGGGCGGCCACGCTCGCGCAGCCAGGTGACGAGTCGGAGTGTTTCGTCCTCGCTGAGGAAGGGGGCGTGGATGCGCTTGGGATGGCTGGCCCCGTTGGGCAGGTAGAGGGCGTCGCCCGCGCCCAGCAGCTGCTCGCCGCCACTGCAATCCAGGATGGTGCGGCTATCGATCTTGGTGCGCACCCGGTAGCTGAGACGGCTGGGGAGGTTCGCCTTGATGACGCCCGTCACGACGTCCACGCTGGGCCTCTGGGTGGCGAGAATCAGGTGGATGCCCACGGCCCGGGCCTTCTGGGCGATCCGCGCGATGCTGTCTTCCACCTCGCTCCGGGCCACCATCATCAGATCCGCCAGCTCGTCGATGACCACCAGCACGTAGGGCAAGTGCTCCAGCACCGAGGGTCGGTCCGGCCAGCGGGGATTGGGCGTGCGGTCCGTCAGGTCGATCATGCCGCCGGCCTCCGCCACCTTGGCGTTGAAGCCCTTCAGGTCGCGCACGCTGAGCAGGGCCAGGCGCCGGTAGCGGTCCTCCATCTGGGCCACCACCCACTTGAGGACGCGGCCTGCCTCCTTCATGTCCGTGACCACGGGAGCCCAGAGGTGTGGGATGTCTTCGTAGACGCCCAACTCCACCATCTTGGGGTCGACCAGGATGAGCTTCACTTCATCGGGCATGGCACGCACCAGACAGGAGCAGATCATCGCATTCACGCCGACGCTCTTGCCGCTGCCGGTGCTGCCGCCGATGAGCAGGTGGGGCATCTTGTTGAGGTCGGCTACCACCGGCTTGCCCGAAATATCCTTGCCCAGGGCGAGGTGCAGCAGGCCGCCTGCGTCGCGGAAGGCGGGGCTGTCAATGACCTCGCGGAACGTGATGATCTCCCGCTTGGGATTGGGCACTTCGATGCCCACCAGGTTCTTGCCGGGGATGCGATCCATGCGCACCGCCTCGGCCTGCAGGGCCAGGGCGAGATCCTCTTCCATGCCGAGGATGCGGGACAGGGGAATGCCCGCGTCCGGCTGGAATTCGAAGACCGTGACCACGGGCCCGGGCTGCATGCCGGTGACCACGCCCTTGATCTTGAACTCGGACAGTTTCTGTCCAATTTTCTCCTTGATCACTTCCAGGATGGCGAGATCGACCTTGGCGTGCTGGCCCGGCGGATCGAAGAGGCGCCGGGGCGGCAGGGTTTCGCGCTCGGCTACGGAAGGCTGATGAGCTTCTGGCGGCAGCGGCGGCAGCGGGCGCGAGGGAGTGGGTTCGGTCAGGGGCAGGGGCGGCTGGACGATCTCACGCCCGAAGCGATCCTTCATCACCTGGGCCCGCGCGAGGGTGGGTTTGGCCTTCGGTACTGGCGGGGCGGCGGCCAGCAACTTCGTGCGGAAGGCGGCGGTGGGTTCGGTCCCGGTCGCCACGGGACCGGGCACGGGCAGGGTCTGGGCTTCGATGACCGTCGAAGCGGCATCGAGGTTCATCGACTGGATGGGAGGCAGCAGATCCTCGGGCCGGATGAGGGGTTGCTTGCGCTTGGCTTCGGCGGTCTCCAGTTCGGCCCTCAGGAGGGACTCCCGCTGATCCTCAAGGGCCTGTTGTCGGAGAGCCAGGGCCTGGAGCACGGCCACATCCCCGGCGTCGATGTCGGGTTTGTTGGGGTTGCGTCCCCGCAGGAAGGGACGCCTCACCATGGTCAGGAACCCCTGGAATCCCCTGGCTGGCATGGGCTTCACCCAGGGCCAGGCCCTCTCGCCGAACCAGCGTGTAAGCAGCCGGCCCAGGCCACGGGTCAGCGCGGGGGCCAGTACGAGGGCGCAGATGAGGACCACCAGAAAGAGGAGCAGGGGCAGCCCCACGGGGCCGAGGAAGCGCCGCTGCACAGGCCAGAGTGCGCTACCCAGCCAGCCGCCCCAGCGAAGCTGGAGGGTGCCGCCATCGGGCAGCCCGGTCCAGGCCCGGTTGCCGAAGGCACCGAGGGCAGTCCAGAACGACAGGGCCAGGCCCAGCCAGGCCAGGCGGCCCGGCCAATGGCGACCGGTCCGGGGCCAGGCTTCCCAAATCAGATAGGGCGGCACGATCCAGGCGCCGATGCCCATGAGGGTTTGCAGCAGTCCTGCCAAGGTCGCGCCGACGGTTCCGCACAGGTTCTGAACGGCAGCTACCGCTGCCCCTTGGGTGAAGGGGTGGGGGTCCAGGGGGTGATAGCTGACCAGGGAGAGCAGCAGCACCAGGGCGGTGAAACCCAGCACTGCCCTCAGCATCCAGCGGCCAATCCCCTGCAATGCGCCTCCATGGTGGTCTTTCACCAGTGTAGCCCAGGGAGCGGGTTCAGCGGCCCGGCGCGGCGGATCCATGGAGGAGGGCAAGTCGTTGCTGGGAATCCCAGGCGGGCTTGCCGAGGTCCCGCAGAATCGTGCCGACAGATACGAAGGTCCAGCCCTCTTTCTGAGCCCGATCCATGAAGGCTCCAAGGCCATCGGTGGGGCGGTCTCCCTGGATTCGGGCGGAACCCAGGTGCATGAGGACAATGAGCCCATCGCCGTTGTGGTTCAGACGCTGCTGAAGCCGCTGGACGATGGCCTCGCCGCTGCGGTAGAGGCGTCGCTCATTGGGCGTGGCCCAGTCGAGGGTATCGGCGCCCTCGCTCCAACCGACGTGACGGTAGCCGAGTTCCTCGGCCCAGCGACGGATCTCGACCGTATGCTCGCCATAGGGTGCCCGCCAGTAGGGGTCCATGGGGCGTCCAAGCAGGCGCACCAGCGCTGCATCTGCCTCAAGCAGCTCGCGCTGGACCCGCTCGCGGGTCCACTTGGGATCGCGTTTCATGCTTGGTGCGAAATGGGGGTGATTCATGGTGTGGTTGCCAAGCTCGTGGCCCTCTGCCGCCATGCGCTTCACGAGGGCGGGAAAGCGCTGAATGAAGGCGCCGGTGAGGAACAGGGTGGTGCGCACGCCGCGGGCCTTGAGCAGGTCGAGAACTTCAGAGGCCACTTCGGAACTGGAGCCGCCGTCGAAGCTGAGCAGGATGCGCTTCTGCCCCCCTGGGCCCCGCGTGAGGTTCAGCCCCTCGCCCATGCCGGGCCAGGCACCGCCAGGAACCACCACCGGGGCCATGCGGGAGGCGGGGGCTGGCAGGGGTTTCACCGGTCGTGGCGCCAGCGGTTCCACTTCAATGGGAGTGAAGGTGGAGGCCCGAAGCGGCGTTGCGGCGGGGGCCTCGGTGGCGCTGGGGAACTCGCGTCCCTTCCTGTCTGGGATCGGCGTGACGGGAAGGGTCCGCAACCGGGTTTCCGTACGAGCTTTGGGGGCCGGCAACTTGGCGATGGGTGGGGCGTGGGCAGACGGTTCAGTCATGGGAGTGAGGGGGGTGGAAGGCTCCGCCTTGCGCGCCAGCCGCGGAGTGGCGGAGCCAGGCCGGGTTCGAGGAGGGGCGAGGGAAAAGGTGAAGCGCGCCAGTTCCCGACCCTCGGTCGTGCGAAGGATGGCGGTCTCCCCTTCGGGCGGGCGGAAGAATTCCCACCGGACGGGGCCGACTTCCGCATAGCGCCGCTCCCGGATGGAGCGGCCTTCCAGGATCAACTCGGTGGGCTCGTTGACCTCGCCTTCCACGACGGCGAGTCCGCCGAGGGGATGCCAGGTCCAGGCACTGATCGTCGAGGCAGATTCGAGCGCCGGATTTGCAGTGCTTTCCTGCCGGTCTGTGCGTCCGCAGGCCGCCAGGAGGAGTAGCAAGGCAAGCGCGTGGTGAGGCTTCACGCCCCCTCCGCGGCGCGGCAGAGGGCCCAATAGTTGGCCTTTTCGCGGACCTTCACCCAGCGGGGCTTCAAGGCTGCGTCGGAAAGAAAGTGAAAGGCCTGTTCAGCCAGGACCTCGGCCGTCGGATTGCGCCCGGCGAGGGGTGGGAGGTCGTTCAGAAGGCGGTAGTCGAGGGTGCCTACCCAAGCCTCCAGACGTCTGGCAAAGGCCGGTTCGTCGGCTTCATGGATCAGTTCCACCGCGGCCTCAACCTCCCAGTTGTGCCCGTGACGATCTTCCTGGAAGCCCGGCAGGTCGTGGTAGTGGTCCGCCACGAAGGGGCGCCGAAGAGAGAGGATGAAAGCCATGGTGGATTATAGCGGACCCGTGCGGGGGCCAAGTTCGGCGCGCAGGGCCTCGAGGTAGGCCAGCATCGTGCGCTGGCGATCCACGGCCAGCCGCTGACCAGCGGGAGTCTTCATGCCGATGGCGAGCTTGAGCAGTTTTTTTTCAAAGTGATCCAGGCTCCAGGCCTTGTCATCGGCGGCCCGAACCTCGGCCCAGGGGTCCTCCGGATGCCAGAGTCCTGCGCCGAAGCTGGCACCTGTGGCGAAGACCCGGGCCACGCCGATGGCACCCAGGGCCTCCAGCCGGTCCGCGTCCTGGACCACGGCGGCCTCCAGACTGGCCGGCGATCCCCCACCGCTCCAACTGTGGGTGGCCACCGCCTCGGAGATGGCCTCGGCACGCACCTCAAGACCGCTGGTTTCCAGGCACCACTGCGGCACCAGATCCGCCGCCATCTGGGCGGTCATGGGGGATTCTGGGTGGTTCTTGGGGCGGTAGACCAGATCGTGGAGCAGGGCTGCGGCCACGCAGGTCTCAGGGTCTGCGCCTTCCTCTGTCGCCAGCCCATGAGCGAGCCGGGCCACCCGGAGGATGTGTCCCAGGTCGTGGGCGGCATCCCGGGCGAAGGGTTCCGTGGCGAGCTGCTTGCGCAGTCGGGCCAGCAGCGGCTCAAACCAGGGGAAGGGGAAGTCGTGGGCCATCGACACAGGCTAACGCGTCAGGGCAAAGGAAGCATGTTGCGCCATGGTGGCGGCTAGACTGGTGGATTCCGGCCCGGAGGCCCCATGCGAGCCTTGTCCTCGTTCTTCCTGAGTCTGTGCTTCGCGATGACGGCCCTGGCCCAGCGGGCGGATCCCGGCTTCGATCCCAAGCAGGATGTGTCCTTGAACTTTGAGAAGGGGGCTGTGGTGGTGGGCGTTCCGGTGGGCGCGCACCTGAAGGCTTCCTTCATGGCCGTGGAGAAGAAAGAGGGCCCCGGCACCCTGACGATGGGCAAGCTGCCGCCCACGACGGCGAAGGACGAACTCGGGGATGGCATCTGGCACGGATTGGTAAGCGTGCCGGTGAGCGGCGAAGGCCTTTTGGGCAAGGTGAAACTGTTTGTGACCTACCAACCCTGCACCGAGGGCGAGGGTGGCGTTTGCTACCCCCCCACCACGCGCTGGATCCAGGTGGCAGCGGCGCAGATTCCCGCAAGTGTGCCTGCGGCAAAGCCTGCGGTATTGCCGCAGGGAAAGGCGGTGGAGGGGCCGAAGGCCGAGGTTTCTGCTGCGTCTCCTGAGTCGCCCATCTCGCGGCCGGAAGCTCCGGCCGCGCCCGCCCACACGGGCCTGCTGCTCTCACTGCTGCTGGTCTTCCTGGCGGGCATGGGGGCTTCGCTCACGCCCTGTGTGTATCCAATGATCCCCATCACCATGGCCATCGTGGGGGCGAAGGGTGGCGGCAAGGCCCGTGGGTTCGCTTTGTCGGTCGTGCTGGTGCTGGGCATGGCCGTGACCTACACGACCCTGGGCGTGCTGGCCGCCAAGAGTGGCTCGGCCTTCGGGGCCTTCGCGCAGAAACCGGCCTTCCTCATTCCTGTGTCGGTGCTCTTCGCGGCCTTTGCACTTTCATTGTTCGGGGCCTTCGAGATCGCCCTGCCTCCCAGCCTGGCCATGAAGTTGCAGGGGGATGGCTCCCGCAAGGGCTTTGGCGGCGCCTTCCTCATGGGGCTGGTGCTGGGACCGCTCTCGGCGCCCTGCGTGGGCCCGGTCATCGGTGCAGTTCTGGTGGGCATCGCCCAGCAGGGGGATGTCTGGCTCGGCGGCCTTCAGCTTTTCGTGTTCTCGCTGGGCATGGGTGTGCTGTTCATGGCCGTGGGCACTTTCTCCGCGGCCCTGCCCCGGAGCGGCGAGTGGCTCACGCGCTTCAAGCAGATCATGGGCCTGGTGGTGCTGGGCTTTGCCGCCTGGAACGTGCGGCTCATCCTGCCCGCCTGGGCGAACTTCGCGATGTGGTCCTTCGCCCTGCTGACGGGCTCGGCGGTCTTCGGCCTCTTCGAAGCTGCCGACGACATGGTGGGCCAGTTCCGCAAGGGCCTGGCCATCCTCCTGCTGGCCTTCGCGGTGCTGCTGGGGCTGCGGGCCGTGGAGACCTTCCTCCCGGTGGAGCTGCTGCCCAGGGGCGGCGGCGCCGCGGCCGCCAGGGAAGCCCACGCCGGGTGGCTGGAGCAGGATCTGGAAGGCGCCCTGGCCAGGGCCAAGGCCGAGAAGAAGCTCGTGCTGGTGGACATCTACGCGGAGTGGTGCGCCCAGTGCAAGGAGCTGGACGAGAAGACCTGGCCCGAGGCATCCGTGAAGCAGTGGCTCACCCAGAACGCCGTGGCCATCCGCATCGACACCGACGCCAAGCGGCAGGACCTGGCCGAAAAGCTGAAGATCCGCAGCTACCCCACGGTGATTCTGCTGGACGCCGAGGGCAGGGAGCTGCGGCGCATCCTGGGCTTCCAGAAACCCGAGTCGATGCTCTCCTGGCTCCAGGCCAAATGAAAAAGGGCCCGCAACTGCGGGCCCTCTTCCCAGCTGAATTCGCGCAGCGAATTCAGCAAAGCGCTCACTTCCCCAGGAATTTCGCCAGGGTCTTCTCCAGGTTCGGCCCACGCAGGTCGCTGCCGCTGGCCACGATCTTTCCATCGGGGCCGATGAGCAGCGGCTTGGGGATGCCTTTCACGCCATAGGCCTCGCTGAGGGGGTTCTGAAAGCCGCCTTCAATGAAGGCGTGCTTCCAGGGCATGGGGGTGGCGGCCTGGGCCCGGTAGGGGGCGATGTGGTCGATCTTGCGGTCGAAGGAGAGGGAGAGGATGTCGAAGGGCTTGGCCTTGAACTTCGCCCAGGCGGCGTGCATAAGGGGCATCTCCGCCCGGCAGGGCGGGCACCAGGTGGCCCAGAAGTCGAGCAGCACGTAGCGGCCCTTGAAGCTGGCCACGGTGTAGGTCGTCTTCGGATCACCGAGGGCCGTCAGGCTGAAGGCGGGAGCGGGGCGGCCGAGGCCGGTCTTCTGCTCGGCCTCGAGCAGTTCCTTCGCCTGCTTGGCCTGACGCGTGTCCGCGAAGTCGGCCTGGAGGATGTCGAAGGCCGACTTCCAGGCCGCCTCGTCCTTGGCGTCCAGGCGGTCCCAGAAGAATTCGAACAGCAGGAGGCTGCGGATGGCCGAATTGGGGTGCTTAGCCCGGGCCTGGGTCAGGTAGGGCCCCCAACCAGGCGCGGTCTCCTCGGCGAGCTGCATGATGAGGGATGGCTCCACGCCCCAGGCCACTGCGGTGGGCGGCACATCCTTCTTGATGAGGTCCAAGAAGGAGGCGGTGGGTTCGCTCTTTGCGAGCTGGAGGTGGTAGAGCTTGCTGACCAGCAGGGCTTGCCGGACCTCTGGTCTCGTTTCGCTCCCAAGACGGGCCTCGAGCTCCGCCAGTTCTTTGGTGCAGTCGCCCCGGAAGTCCTTGGTGTTCTTTCCCGCCTGCATATGGGCTGCGCGGGCCTCCTGGACTGTCTTCGCCTTGGCGCGGGCCGCGTCCAGCACAGCCTGTGCATCGTTCACAGGGGCCGGTGTCTGCAGCGTGGGCAGGGTTGCCAACAGGCAGATCAGGGGCAGGGACATGGATCCTCCAGCAGGCCTTCAGGCCGTGTTGGATAGAATACCTCGGATGGTGAGGCTAGGATGGGTTGGGCTTGACCGGGTCCGGAAGAACCGCTGGCGGGGGCAACGGCTTCTCACGCAGGGCCCGCTGAACGGCCTCGCCGACGAAACCACTCTTGTAGCCGATATGGATTTCGGCGAGTTTCCCCTGCCGATCCACGACGAAGAGCACCGGCAAGGAGTAGACCATGTCCATGAAGTTCGAGGGACCTTCCTTGCCGAGGCCTGGGACGTAGAAGGGCATGTCGCTCCTCTCCAAGAACTTCCGGTTGGTGGCCCTGAACTTGGAGATGGCCCGCCAACCACCTGCTAGGCCGCTTCCTTCCTTGCCTCCATCCTGCTGGTTCTCGTCGAAGTTCACCGCCAGTACCTCGAAACCGTACTGGGCCCGCTTGGCATAGATGCTGGCGAACTCCATGAGCATGCTGGCGGAGGGCTCGCAGCGGAGGCTCCACAGCCCCACCAGTACGACCTTGCCCTTCAGGCTGCTGATGGAAGTGCCCTTGCTGTGATCGTCGTAGGCTGTAAAGCCGGAGACGTCCTTTCGCTCGTCCCTGGGGATGATCTGACTGCCCTCCTGGTGGTGGCGAATGTTGGCCAGATTGGCCTGATTGCGGCCGTACTGGCTCTTGAATTCCAAGGCGGTCTTATCGACCATCAGCCTGGGGCAGATGGGGTCGCCGGGCTTGTCGACGTTCAAGAAGACACCCTGGGCGCCCAAGGAAAGGGCGGATAAAACCAGACCGAGGCAGGTGAGGCGTCGAGGCATGAGTTGCCTTTCGAAAAGGATTGCCTACTAGCCTATGCCAAGCTCCGCACCAGGTCGAGTCCGGCTTCTGTCCGGCTGAGGTACCAGGTGAGCGCTTGTCCATCCACAAGCCTTACCTCGGCATCCGGGAAGCGCTTCTGCAACTCGACCTGATGCCTTCGGCTGAAACGGTAGGGCTCGGTGGGCAGCAGGATGAGCTGGGGTGCAAGGGCTACCAGTGCCTCGTCGGAGAGCACCGGATAGCGGTCCGGCCCGATGGGCGTGAGGCCACCCTGTCGCAGCAGGTCGCCCACGTAGGTATCAGGCCCGGCGCTCATCCAGGGGTCCCGCCAGATCAGGGCCAGGGTGCGTGGGCCCTTGCGGCGCCGTCTCTTGAGCATGGCCTCCAGGCCAATGGCACGGGCCTCGGCGACCTCGCTTGCATGCATGCGTGCGCCGAGTTGGCGCAGGGCCATCGCGCAATCCTTGACGGTGCGGATCTCCAGGGCCAACCAGGGAATGCCCAGGGTTGTCAGCACCTCGGCGGCTGCCTTCGGGTTCTCGTCCTTTTCAAGAAGCACCAGGTCCGGCGCCAGGTCGCGGATGCGGTCGAAGTCAGGGTCTTTCGTGCCACCGACGGTGGGCACGGAGTTGCGGATCCAGCGCGGTTCGATGCAGTAGCGGGTGCGGCCCACCAGCCGTGCCGCCAGGCCCCACTGCACCAGCAGCTCGGTCACGGATGGTACCAGGCTGATGATGCGCTGCGGTGCTCCTTGCCCATGGCTGGGCGCAGGGCTCGGGGGGCCCAGGCGTCCCCCGAATGAGGCAAGAGACTGCGGGTGCAAAGCCATTTCAGACCCGCCCCTTTCTTTCACTCCAGAAGGACGAAGGCCTTCTGGAGCAGGGGCGAACTTCACACCCGAGTGGGGATCCTTCATCTTCCCAAGCCCCGTGGGGCAAAGGTCCAGCAAGGGGCAGGCGGCACAATCCGGACGGCGCGCGTCGCAGACGCGCCGGCCATGGAAGATGAGCTGATGGTGGAGCTCGATCCAGTCCTCGCGGGGAAAGAGGTCGCAGAGATCGGCCTCCACTTTCTCGGGGGTGGTGGCCTTGGACAGGCCCAGGCGCCGCGCCACTCGGAAGATGTGGGTGTCCACGGCCAGGGCAGGCACGCCGAAGGCATTGGCCAGGACGACGTTGGCAGTCTTCTGGCCCACACCGGGAAGGGCGCCGAGGGCCTTCGGGTCCGAGGGCACCAACCCGTCGTGTCGCGCCATCAGAGCCTGACCAAGGCCAACGAGGTTCCTGGCCTTGTTGTGGTAGAACCCCGTGGACCGGATGAGCGCCTCCAGTTCCACCAGGGGGGCCTCCGCCAGGCTGGCGGCATCGGGGAAGCGTGCGAAGAGGGCCGGCGTGGTGAGGTTCACCCGGGCATCCGTGCACTGGGCGCTCAGGATGGTGGCCACCACCAGTTGGAAGGGATCCACGTGGTCCAGGGCACAGCGGGCATCCGGATAGGCGACCCTGAACCGCCGCCGGAGTTCGCTGGGTCTGGGCTTGGAAAGGCTCATGGAATCAGCATAGGAGGGCGATCTGCCGAAGAGGACGATAGGATTCGATAAACTGCAGCTTGAGGTGCCGCATGCCCACCACCCTGACGGGAAAGCTCGATTGCCAGGAAACCGCCCGGCACTATTTCGAACTGGTGCGCTCCAACGTGAAGAAGCTGGGCTTCTCGCCCGGCCTGGGCATCGTGCTGGGCAGCGGGGACACCGGCAGCCTCACCTACCAGCGCTGGCTCATGAAGGACTGCGAGGACCTGGGCATCAATGCGGCGGACCTGCGCGTGGACAACGGCATGCAGCTGGTGAAGCTGGTGGCGCGGCTCAACCAGGACGAGAAGACCCACGGCGTGTTCATCTTCTATCCCCTGCGCTACCCCGAGATCAAGGATGACGAGGTGATGGACCTGGTGGATCCAGGGAAGGACATCGAGGGCCTGCATGCCATCAACATCGGATTCCTGAACAAGTACCGGAAGCGCATGGACGACGGCACCCAGCATCGCTGCATGACGCCCTGCACCGCGCGGGCCGTCGTGAAAACCCTGAAGCGGGGCTTTGGCGAGGGCTGGCTGGTGGGCAAGACCGTGCTGGTGATCAACGATAGCTTGCGCATCGGCCGGCCCCTCACGGCCATGGTGGCCAACCTCAAGGCCACGCCCATCCTGTGCCACGCAAACACCAACAAGGACCACCTCGAAGGGTTCATCCGCATGGCTGACGTCATCGTGAGCGCCGTGCCCGCGTCGGGCTACCGCATCCGCACCGACTGGATCAAGGACGGCGCGCTCTGCTTCGACTTGAGCGGCGACGGCAACTTCGATTACGAGGCGCTCGATCAGCGCGGCATCCCCTACACCGACACCACCAAGAACAGCGTCGGCAAGGTGACTCGGGCCATGGCCCTGCTCAACCTCACTTATGCGGCTGGGCTGGAGTAGGGCAGGGCCCGGGCCCTTGCCCTTCGGGCGGCCCAGGCCTCTGCGAGGCCATTCCGTCCTATTCGCGGCGCGAATGGTGACCCGGGCCATGGCCCTGCTGAACCTCACCTACGCGGCGGGTCTGGAGTAGATTTGGCTGTCAGCTGTCAGAAGCGGGCGGTGAGGACCAGGCCGAGGCTGCTGCGGCGACGGACGGTCAGGCCCGGAGCAAAGGGGCGTTCCAGATGTTCACCCTCCAGGCTGAGGGCCCAGCTGGGGTGGAAGGC
>JANYAZ010000065.1 GCA_025361045.1 Geothrix sp.
CCCATCCGGGAAGTCCCCGCCCCCCCAAGCCCCTGCTCCCGATCGGACTGTGGGAGCTCGACGATGCCGCCTATAACCTGGGGCCCGGCGAGCAGCCAAAAGGCCACAGCGGGCCCCTGTCCTGGGAAGTCCTTGAGACGGATGCCAGTGGCCGGATGCACGTGCGGGTGAAGCTCGATCGGCACTGAACCCTTCGAATCGGAGACCCCATGCGAATTCTCCCTGTCCCCTGCCTGATCTTAGGTGCCCCCATCCTCCTAACGGCCCAGTCGACTGCGGAGAAGGCCATCACCGCGGTGCTGGACGATTGGCATCTGGCGGCGGCCCAGGCTGATGAAAGCCGCTACTTCAATCACCTCGCCGAAGGGGCGGTGTTCCTGGGGACCGATCCCACCGAGCGCTGGACCAAGGCCGCCTTCCGGGTCTGGGCTCATCCCATCTTCCAGCGTGGCCGGGCCTGGAGCTTCAAGGCCGCGCGCCGGACCATCATCCTTGCCGCAGATGGCCGCACGGCCTGGTTCGACGAGGATCTCGATACTCCGAATCTGGGCCCCTGCCGGGGCAGCGGCGTGCTCACCCGCGAAAAGGACCGCTGGCAGGTCCAGCAGTACAACCTGAGCGTCCCGATCCCCAACGCACTGATGAATGCCGTGAAGGGTCAGATCGAGGCGTTGGCAAAAAAGCCGTGATGAAAAAAATTAGCCAAGTAAGATGAGGCATGAACCCCACCCAACCCCTTCTTGCTTGTCTCCTTGCGGCCCAGCTCGGCGCGCAAACCTCACCGGAGGCCCTCCGCACGGCTTCTGAACGCCTCCGCACCGAGGCCTTCCGCACCCACGGGGCCTACGAGGATCTGGCTTGGCTCTGCGATCGCGTCGGGAATCGCCTGTCGGGTTCGCCCCAGCTGGATCAGGCCATCGCCTGGGCCCAGGCCCGCCTGAAGGCTGCCGGTCTCGTCAATGTCCACGCCGAACCCGTGCTGGTGCCCCACTGGGTGCGCGGCCGGGAATCCGCCGAACTGCTGCTCCCCACGCCCACCCGCCTGAACATCCTGGGCCTTGGCGGCAGTGTGGGGACACCCGAAGGCGGCCTCACGGCGGACGTGGCGGTGGTGGGCTCCTTCGACGAACTGGACAAGCTTGGTGAGACCGTGAAGGGGAAGATCGTCCTCTTCGACGTACCGTATACCGGCTACGGCCACACGGTGGTCTATCGCCACGATGGCGCGGCCAAAGCGGCGAGATACGGTGCCGTGGCCGCCCTGGTGCGTTCGGTCGGCCCGGTGAGCCTCGACACGCCACACACCGGCGCCATGGATTACAACCCCGCCTTCCCGAAGATCCCCACCGCCGCCGTCACCATCGAGGCTTCCACCCAAATGCGGCGCATGCAGCAGCGCGGTGAACGGGTCCAGATGAAGCTGGAGATGGGCGCCAAGACTTTGCCAGATGCCCCCTCCGCCAACGTGGTGGCTGAGATCCGTGGCAGTGAGAAACCAGAAGAAGTCATCATTCTCAGCGGCCACCTGGACAGCTGGGATGTGGGTCAGGGCGCCCAGGACGATGGGGCAGGCACGGTCATCGCCATGGAGGCCGCGCGTCTCATCCAGAGCCTGGGGCTCAAGCCCCGCCGCACGATCCGCGTGGTACTCTGGACCAACGAAGAGAATGGCCTGCGGGGCGGAGTGGCCTACCGTGATGCCCACCGGGCCGAGTTCAAGAACCTCATCGCCGCCATTGAAAGCGATTCTGGCAGCGAGCGGGTGAGGGCTTTCGGCCTCGAGCTGCTGAAGGCCACGCCGGAGGCCAAGGCGACGGCCCGGGCCTCGCTGAACGCCTTCGAGCTGGTGATGAAACCCTTCAGCGTCAGTTTGCGGCTCGGCCACTCCGGAGCCGACGTGAGTCCGATGGTGCGCGAGGGCGTGCCGGGCATCGGCATGGAGCATGCCGCCACGCATTACTTCGATGTCCATCACACCCACGCGGACACCTTCGACAAGATCGAGAAGGATGACCTCGCCCACAACGCCGCCGCCCTGGCCACCTTTGCGTTCGCCTTGGCACAATCGGATGTCCGCTTCCAGTAGGGATTGAGGACGAACCGAATGCGTTCAAGGTTGTGTGGCACTATTCAATCGATGCCCTGGATCCAGCGTCTTCCTCCCACCCTGCTCCTGATGGTGACGCTGCCCGCCTTCGCGCAGGCTCCACTCCCCACCTTTGAGACCCGCTGGACGGGGGAATCCTGGCGCATGCCCAACCCGGGCGAACAGGCCATGGGCCTGCTGGGTCTCCAGGTAAACCGCATCTGGGAATCGGGCGCCTATGCCGGTTTCGGAGGCTGGGGAAGCCTGAGCGGCGAGCGGGGTGGCTTCATCACGATGGGCGTCGATGGTGGCTGGCGCATCCCCATGACGAAGCACCTGGGTGTGGACTTGGGTCTGTGGGTGGGTGGCGGCGGGGTGGGTCGGGCCTCGGTGGGTGGCGGTCTCATGCTGAGGGGCCACACGGGAATCAGCTGGGACACATCTCATGGCACCTATATCCTCGAGTGGTCCCGGGTGCGCTTCCCCAACGGCGAGATCGATTCAAGGCAATTGGCCGTGACAGCGACCTTTCCCTTCCGGATGCCGGTTTGGCAGCTCCAAGGGGCCGAGGCTCCATCAATGCCCTCGCTGGGGCATGCTCGGGACCTGTCGATCAGCATGACGGCCCAACACTATTCGCCGGCTCGTTCGGTACGGGACCTGGATGGGGTTCCCGACCGAGATTCCCTCGATCTGGGGG
Source organism: Geothrix sp. (assembly GCA_025361045.1). GTDB lineage: Bacteria > Acidobacteriota > Holophagae > Holophagales > Holophagaceae > Geothrix. The sequence continues at coordinate 2,787 of JANYAZ010000065.1, forward strand.
GGCTGGAGGTGCGACTCGGCCTGGGAGAGCAGGCCTTCATCGTGCTCGATTCAGCCGCCGCCGCCCGCGGCAAGGCCGATGGGTACATGGACGTCTTCCTAGGCCTTGGGTACGGTGTGGATCTGGTGGACTCGGGGCGCCTGCGTGCCACGGGCAAGCTGGTGGCAGGTGCCGCTGGCGGCGGACACCTGGACGTGGGTGGCGGCCTGGCGATCAAGGCCAGCGTGGGCGTGGAAGCACTGGTTGGCCGGGGTGGACTCCTGTCGGTCTCTGCCGGCTATGTGACGACCCCGTCAGCCAGTTTCCAGGCGCGGGTGATTCAAATGCAGGCCGGGCGCCGCTTCACCTTCGCTGCTCCATCGGGACCCGCGGCCCCTTCGGAATGGGCCTGGGACTGGAGCGGCTGGGCCTTCCGTCCCACCTTTCTCCGGATGATTTCGGCCCAGCGGCGCGGACAGGCCGAAGCGAGACCCATTGATCTGGCGGGCCTGCATTTCTCCCACGACCTGGGGGCGGGATTCGAGATGGTGGGCCAGGGGAATTTCGCTACGGCGGGCAAGGCCGGGGGTTTTGCCCAGGGTCTGCTGGGTCTAGCCTGGTGCAGCTCGGCCCTGATGAGCACAGGCCCACGCCTGCGGCTCCAAGGCCTGGTGGGGGAGGCCGGTGGCGGAGGGGTGGATACCTCGGGTGGCTTCGTGCTCCAGCCCTCCGTGGGTGTGGAGCAGGACCTGGGCGCCGGCTGGAGCCTGCAGGTGCTGGGCGGACGCAGTCGAGCCCCCCAGGGGAAACTGAACACCACCTTCCTGGAGGGCGGATTGGCGTGGCGGTTCAAGGCGCTGGTCCGGCAGTGAGCAGAAACAGCTGGAGGACTTGAACAGGGTGCTATCCCGATTCATCACCTCGGAGTCATCATGCCTTCCAGGTTCATTCTCGCGATGCTTGTCGCGCTCCCCTTCCAGGCGCAGGAACCAGCACCCGCCCCCAAGCCCGCTGAGGCTACCGCCCCGATCCAGGCACCTACACCAGGCCCTTCACCTGCCCAGGCCACCCCGCCGGCACCGGTGCCAGCCGCGGCCGTCCCGGCGCCCCGACTCGATGAAGGACTGCTGGATCCCTCCTAATTTCAAGCTCGACGGGGCTCTGCTCAAAGAGACCAAACTCGCGGATTTCTTCTGGGCCAAGCCGGAGCTGAACCTGAAGGGTCGCACCCTGAAGGTGGCCTGGGAAGAGCCCCACTGGCTGAATCGGGACAACGACAAGCTGGATCTGGAGGTGGGCGCCTGGTTCACCAAGTTGTGGCCAGAGGAGCTCTCCAAAGCCCTGAGCGCCGCCCTCGGGGAAGACATGAAGATCACCACGGGCGAAGGCGACCTGGTCCTCACCGGGCGCATCGTCCACATCAATGCGCGGGGCAGCGGTTGGTCCATGTCCAAGGAGATGATGTCCTTCGACCTGAAGATCCTGGACGCGAAGAATGGCGAAGTGCTGCTGGCACTCCATCACCGCTTCCTTTGCTACATGGCCGGCATCCGGGGCAAAGGGCATGACCTGGAGCCGCGGATTCCCCGGTTCGCCAAGGAGTTCGCCGAATTCTGCAAGACTTCCCTGGTGCGCTGAAGGAACCTACCGCTCCGCCACACGCTGGTATCGGAGCCCCGGCCCCGCTCAGCGCGTGGTGCGGCTCGCAGGCACTTTAAGGACGGACCCTAATTCGCCGTCCAGTAGACGTCGTCGAAGTCCAACGTGACCGGTCCATCACCGGCCAGCATGAACAGCATGCTGATGGCGCTGAAATCGGAGTTGTAGAAGTCTGCGGCAGGGATGAGGAGTTCGTGGAAGGTCCCATCGCGAACCATCCCGTAGGGATCAGAACCGTTCTTGAACTTGATCCAGGACTCGCGGACGGCCGTGCCGCCGGGGCTCTTCAGACCGATCTTGAAATCTGAGCTGCTGGAAGCGGGGACCTTCAGGGCAATGTGGAGATGGCCCTTGGCGAAGGCACTCAAGTCGAAGAGCTTGCTGGGCGTGAACGCGAACCCGTACCACTGGGCGGCTGGGGCCGAGAAGGTGAAGGCATTGGCACCTTCAAAGGGAACCCCTGGCGCCAAGGTACCGTTGCCTTTGTTCCAGATGAAAAGGGCGCCGTCGCTGGCGGGATTGAAGGTCCCGGCATCGCAAACGCGATCGGTGTAAACGCCGAACCGGTTACCCAGGGGTTGGACCCTGTTCTCGGGAGCGTTCTCAGACCAGTAGATCTCATCGAATTCATAGGTCTGGCCCGCAGTGACGTGCAAGCCGTTGCTATCGTCGCTGGCCATCATGAAGAACTGGCGGATGTCGGTGAAGTCCGCATTGCCGAAGCGGGTCATGGGGATGGAGACCCGGTGCCACTGGCCGTCACGGGTGAATCCGTAGGGATCCGCCCCCGGGCTGAAGCTCACCCAGGCGTCGCCGTCATTGCCACCGTTGAGGCCAATCTTGAAGGGGTCGCTGGAGGTGGTCCTCAGGGATAGGTTCAAATAACCCGCGGCGTAGTTCAGCAGGTTCCGTCGCTTCGTCGCCGCCAGACCGCAGCCAAACCAGGTGGTGTCCAGGGTCTTCACGGCGAGGCTGGTGGCACCGGCGGCCGGGGTTCCCGTCACGCTGGTGAGGTTGTTCCATAGGTTGAGGGTCATCCCCGAGGCCGCATCAATCGACGTGTCGCAGGGAGTTCCATCCGCCAGGATGCCGAGGGTCCCATGGGGCTGGGTGGCCACCTTGTCTTCCACCGTGGAGCCTGGGGTCGAGTAGACGCGGACGTAGTCCACGATCATCTTCTGGGGCATGGGGCCATCCACCTGGCTGGCCGAGGTCATGCCGAAGCCGGGTGAACCCACGGCCAGATTGAGGATGAGGTAGTAGCCGTTATTCCTCAGCTCAGAGGTGGTGGGCCCAGAGATGTCCATGACCCAGTATTCGATGCCGTCGATCTTCCCCCGGAGGTACTGCTCATCCCAGACCAGCTCATAGTCGTGGAAATCCGCCGAGAGCTTGGCGGGGTTGGTGTAGGTCACACCGTTCATGGCGTGCTGGGAGGTGGTCTCATCCCACCAGTGGGCCGTGGCAAAGACGGCGTTATCCCCCCGGCCCACGGCGCCGCAGAACATCTCGGCGATGTCGATCTCCCCGCATTTGGGCCAGTCCTCCACGCGGTCCCCCAGGAGCCAGAAGGCGGGCCACATCCGGTTGCCCTCGGGCATCTTGATGCGGGCCACAAAGCGACCTCGGTTGAAGCTGTACTTGCCCCGGGTCACCAGGCGGGCCGATGTGAATGGCTGGCCCCCCCAGTCCTGCCTGCGGGCGGTGATGACCAGGGTCCCGTTCTCGATGGCGGCGTTGTCTTTGGAACTCGTGTAGTACTCCCACTCGCCGTTGCCCCAACCAATGAGGGGACCGGGGTTGGTGGGTCCGTTGCCAAGGTCGAAGGCCCACTTGGTGGAATCGATCTCGGGGCCGTCGAATTCGTCGCTCCATGCGAGGCCGCCGGTGGTACCGAAGGTCGCGCTGATGCTGTGGGTGGCCTGCACATTGCTGAAGGTGTAGCTGCCAGCGACGCCCACACTGGCGCCATCCACGGTCACGGCGGTGACGGCGAATCCAGGACCGGGGGCAAACGTGAAGGCTTGGCTCGTGCCCTGGAGCACCGGCACGGCCCCGCTGGGGCTGATGGTCCCGTTCAACCCGGCACTGGCCGTGATCATGAAGCTGGCTGGCACCTTGAAGGTGGCACTGATGGCGTGCGGGCCCTGCACTTGGTTGAAGGTGTAGGTCGCGACCGCGCCGACGCTGACCCCGTCCACCGTCACGGTGTCCACGGTGTAGCCCCCATCGGCGGTGAGGGTGAAAGTCTGGCTCTGGCCCTGAAGAACGGACACACTGCCGACGGGACTGATCGTCCCATGGGCGCCGGCTGCAGCCGTGATGGTGTAAAGAGGAGCGTTGTAGACCTCGAATTCCCATAGGGAATATCCGTAGGGGGTACCCCGGGCGGTGCCATTCATGCGGACATGGCGGGCCGTGGTGAGTGGGAAGGTGACATCCTCCACTCCGCCCGCGCCACTGGGCTGGGCATACACGCTGGTCCAGGTGCTTCCGTCCGCCGAGACGTCGATCGTGTAGGTCTTCCCGAAGGCCGCTTCCCAGCGCAGGACCACGCGGTTGAACGCCTGGGGAGAACCCAGATCGATGGCAATCCAGGTGGGATCCTGGAAGGCCGAGGACCAGCGGGTACCGACCTGGCCATCCACCGCCAGGGCGGCAGGATAGGTCGCATTCTCTGTTGAACTGGCCGTGGCCGGTTTACCCAGGGCCAGGTTGAGGCTGGTCGGAGCGGTCACGGTCAACGTCGCGACGGCGCTGACCTGGCTCCCTGCCCCATTGGAGACGGTCACTGTGTAGGTTGCGGCATCACTCGACTGAACCGCCGGAAGGGTCAAAAGGGCCGCATCCGTTCCGATGTTGGCGGATCCCTTCTTCCACTGGAAATGCAGCGGTGCAGTGCCTGAAGCGAGGACCGAAAAGATCGCGGCCTGCCCCAATTGAACCGTCTGGGTCGCTGGTTGGGTGGTGATGGTGGGGGCGACGAGCTGAGGCGCAGCGCTGACTTGAACCGTCTGGCCACTGCCGCAGGACAGATTCAGGGTGAGTCCAGGCAGCATGGCCAGGGCCAGAAGCAGGACCGGAACCTTCGCCCACCAGGCGCTTCTCATCTTCATGGAATCAAGGCTGGGGTCCGTGGAGCCACTCACCGGTGGGTCGTTCGGGGCGAACAAGGCCACGGGCGCACTCCTCGCGAAGGTGCAGATGAAGAACGAAGGACCCATTCAGAGTGATATGTGAAAAAGGGTATAGATATAGCCCTTTTTCATAACCAGGGACGTGTTCTCACACCTGCCTTGGCGGGCCACCGACCTTGGGTCGGCTATCGCTCAGCCACGCGCTGGAACCGGAAGGTCACCCGGCGCTGCAGGGCCCGCCCTTCCGGGGTTCCGACCTCGCCCTCGGGCCGGTTATCGCCCAGGGCTTCAGAAGTCAGCTGCGCAGCGGGCAGACCGATGCCCGCCAGGAAGCGCTGGGCAGCCATGGCCCGCTGGGAACTCAGATCCAATGCGTCGGAGCCCCGGCCCCGCTCAGCGGGCGCCGCATGGCCTTCACAGACCAGCGTGAAGCCCGGATAGCGCAGCGCCAACTCAGAGAGGCGCGTGAGGATGACATCACTGCCTGGGGTCAGGGTGGCGCTGCCTTCTTCGAAGATCAGGGAGCCGCGGAAGCTCACGAAGCGCAGACGGGAGCCCACGTCCTTCCCCTCGCTGACCTGGGCGGCGCTGAGCAGCTTCTCCAGATCCTCGGCCTTGGCTGGATCCATGCCCGTGGAACCCGGCAGGATGCCGTCCCCCGCGCCCATTTTGCCCTCGACACCCAGGGCCTTCTGGATCGAGGTCACGGCCTGCTGCAGCTTGCTCTGATCGGCCACGGAGAAGGAGTACAGCAGCGCGAAGAAGGCCATGAGCTGCACCATCAGGTCCGCGAAGGTCACCAGCCAGAGGGACTCCAGATCCGCCTTGCGGCGGGCGAACCGTATGGGAACAAAATTACCCACGGGTTCTCCGCTCGGGGTTGCGCTCCTTGGGAGCCAGGAAGGCGTTCAGTTGCGCCTCCAGCGCCATGGGATGCATCTCCGCCTGGATGCCCAGCACGCCCTCCAGCATGATGTGCTTGAGCTGCAATTCCTCTTTGCTGCGCAGTTCCAGCTTCCCGGCGATGGGGATGGCCAGCAGGTAGGCGATGACAGCGCCATAGAGGGTGGAGAGCAGCGTCAGGGCCATGGCATCGCCGACGCCAGAAGGGTTCTTGATGCTGGCGAAGAGCTGCACCATGCCGATGAGGGTGCCCACCATGCCGAAGGAAGGGGCGCTGAGGGCGATGAAGCGGAAGATCTCCTGCCCCTGCAGGTGGCGATCCTGGGTGGACCGCAATTCGGCGGCCAGCACCGCGTGGATGTGGTCCCGCTCGGCCTGATCCACCACCATGCGCAGGCCCTTGGCGAGGAAGCCCTCCACGTCCATGGCCTTCTCCATGTTCAGCAAGCCGTCTCGCCGGGCCCGCTGGGACAGGCCTACGATCTGGGCCACGAGGGCCTGGGTCTCCGGAGCGCGGGTGAAGAAGGCCCGGCTGGCGATGCTGAAGGCATAGCTCACATGTTCCAGGGGGAAGCGGATCATCGTGGCCGCGATCACGCCACCGACCACCACCACGGTGCTGGCCGGATGGAAGAAGATTCGCGGATTGGGTCCCATCCCGATGGCCACCGCCAGCAGGAGCACCCCCAACAACACACCCAGGAAACTGCCTCGATCCATGGATCAGCCCTCGGGGGGCTCATCGGCAGAGACTGCCCCCTAACCCAAGAATTGGCAAAGTCCATGCCCGGCTCAGAAGCCCGGCGGAAACCCCAGGGCCAGACGGACCAAGGCGATGCCCGGATCCACGCTGCCATCGGCTCGACGGATCAGGATGGGGGCTTCGACCTCGGGGCACTGAGCCCGGGGCTCGAAGTCCTCGGGCAAATCCTGGCGGCGGACGGCAGAAAAGACATCGAGTCCATAGGGGTCGCCATCCTTGAAGACGAATTCACGACGATGCAGGCAGAGCAGACCAGCCTCACGCAACGCAGCCAGCGCACGCACCCGCTGGTCGTTGGGAAAAACGCAGGCAAAGATACCGCCCGGTGCCAGGATGCGGGCCGCGGCCTGGGCATAGTCGGTGATGCTGCCCCGCACTTCCAGCCGAGCGGGCACGGACTGGGAATGCGAAGCGGGCAGCCGGTGACCTTCGGGCCAGTAAGGCGGCGTGCCGGTCACCAGGTCGAAGGGGGCCTCGTCTCCGAACAGGTCCGGATCCCGGAGGTCGCCCAGACGCGGGAAGATCCGGCCTTCCTGGCCGTTGTAGCGGATGCTCTTCTGGGCCAGACGGAGGCTCTGTTCCTGGGCTTCCACCGTATGCACGACGGCGCCAGGGCAGCGCCAGGCCGAAAGAAGCGCCACGCTGCCGATGCCCGAACCCAGGTCGGCAATGCGCCCGGCCCTCGGACACCAGGTGGTACCGTACCAGGCGGTCACCAGATCATCCGTGCTGAAGCGGTTGCCCTTCTCCAACTGAAAGATGCGCCACCGTCCGCAGAGGCCGTCCAAGGTCTCGCCTGGTTCGACCTCGACACCACCCGGAGGCGTGGGCCCGGGGCGCGTCCAGCCCTTGTAGCTGGGTCCATCATCGGGGGCGGATCGGCGCGTCATGTCATCAGTGTGAATGAACCTGAGAAAAGCAGGAAAGCCTGGGAACCGCAGATGGCGCAGATGTACGCAGACGAATTGACCATGGCCATGACAGCCCGCAGCACTGCTCTTGAATCCTTTATCTGCGCCATCTGCGACATCTGCGGTTGAATTCAGAGCCCTTCCCCCCTGTTTCCCGCACTTCCCGTCTGGCTTCCGGGTGGCCGCTGCGCGACACTCAACCATGGCCGTGTCTGGGAAAGCCCCGGAACCTGTCCTCCGTGAGGGGGAAGGGTCCGCTTGCGGGGACGAGGCCTGCCTGACCCTGGAAGGAGCCTTCGAGCGCGTCAAGGCGGCCTTCCTCCAGCACCATCCCAATGGCGACATCGCCCTGCTGCTGCGTGCCTTCAACGTAGGCAAGGACATGCACGCCACGCAGATCCGCAAGAGCGGAGAGCCCTACTTCTTCCATCCCCTGGCCGTGGCCCAGAGTCTGGCGGACTGGCGGCTGGACGCGGTCAGCGTGGCCTGCGGCATGCTGCATGATGTGGTGGAAGACACCCTCATGACCCAGGCCCAGGTGAAGGCCCAGTTCGGTGAGGAAATCTCCGAGATCGTGGACGGCCTCACCAAGATGAGCAAGCTGGCCTTCACGGACCGGCACCTGCTCAACGCCGAGAACGTCCGTAAGCTACTGGTGGCCATGGGCAAGGACGTGCGGGTGCTACTGGTGAAGCTGGCGGACCGCCTGCACAACATGAAGACCCTGGG
>JANYAZ010000083.1 GCA_025361045.1 Geothrix sp.
AGCCGGAGGGAGCGGGATCTGCTGCACGAAGGCTCAGCGCTCCAATAGAAAAGGCGAACAGGAGTGCCAAGAGACGAGTCTGCTTGTTGAACATGGTTCTTCCTTTCATGAAGCCCCAGGATTGGGGGAAGGTCTAACGAAGAAGCTAACCGGACCAGCCGCAGCCGAGACGATTGGCGGTGAACGGGTGGGGGGACTGGTAGGGCGGTAGGACCTGGCCGACTGCGGCTGGGTCCGAGTTGAGCGTAGGGTTAGGAGTTGTCTGGCAGTGATGCGAATTTTGTTGAGAGTTCTTGAACCAATTCTCTCAGCTTTCCAGTGCGCTGGAGTTCTAACACGCGGGCCATGTTCGGAGTAGCTTTCAGAGGATCACTTGCCACAAGAGCCGAATATGCGTGGAGTAATCCTTCCAAGCCAGCAATGTCAATATCAACCAAGTCGTTTACTTTGGATGGATTGTCAACAATGAAGGCGGATGCTGAAAACAAGAAATGGAAGGTCATCAATCTTGTTGCTTCCTGATTATATGAAGCCGAGTTAACGGCCCACCTTCCGAATCGAGATAGTTTCGGCCAGTAATCCTTGTTTCTACCAAAAAATGTCATCAGCCTAGACATACTTGAATGGTCATATTTGATAAGCCATTCACCGTTTGCCTTTTCTCTCATTCTATCGAATTCAACTTTTTCAAACTTCGGAAGTGGCTTAGGAATGTTCGCAGTCGCGATTGGAGGAACGACCTGAGGCGATGCCACCAAAGAGACACAAATAAGAGCCTTGCAAGGCATATGAATGGCCATGGTGGCGACTCCTAACTTTGAATTGGACGGTGGGGGGAAAATGGGGGTGGTTCGTCTAATTGGGGGAAATACGAACTGGGGCAGTTCGTGTTTGAAGGTGATTAGGCGACCCATGGAAGGGCATGTGTGGATTGAAAAGCTTTATAAGGATTGGCAAATGAGTCTTTGATTGCGTCCACAGTTTAGCTGAATAGGCGGATTCGACGGGTTCGGAATCAAGGGTCATGGGCAGACCGGAAAACCCGGGACCAAGGCCTGTTTCCCTGCTCTGTGTGGAAGCCCAACCAGGATGGGTCGATGGGTGGGGGGTCGCATCCGAGTTCACGGAAGGGCACATGGCGTTGAGATGGTCCTGCGAGTGCTCGCGTGGAGCTGTGGATTGGGTCATGGCCACCAGCTTAGGGCCGGTGGCCGTTCGAACCTGTGACCGGCGGCACCGCCCTACTTGGCGGTCTTGAGGCTGGGCTTGGTGGGGGCGTTGGCGACGGCCTGGCCGAGGTCGAAGGTGAACTGGGCCTGCTGCACCATGCCGCGCAGGTCCCAGGCGGGATCGTATTCGTCGGTGACCTGGTGGTAGCGCTTGCCATAGGCGGCGGCCTTGGCCTTGAGGGCGGGCATGTCGGCGCCGAGGTAGTCGCGGCCGCCGCCCACGGAAAGGGCGGGTATGCCGACCTGCACGAAGCTGTAGTGGTCCGAGCGGAAGTAGCCGCCGCCGGTGTCGGGGCGCGTGGGCGCCACGGCCAGGTTGGAGGCCCTGGCCACCGCCTCGGCCATGGCGCCCAGGGTGCTCCGTTCGCGGAAGGGCAGGCCGATGTCCCGGGTGGGGGCCACGAAGTTGAGGCTGTCCAGGTTCAGGTCGGCGGCGGTCTTCACCAGGGGCCAGAGCGGCTCCGCCGCGTAGGCCTTGGAGCCGAGCAGGCCCTGCTCTTCGGCGCACACGAAGAGGAACATCTGGCTGCGCCGGGCGGGCGCGTGGCGGGCCACCTGGGCCATGGCCAGCAGGGCCGCGCAGCCCGAGGCGTTGTCCACGGCCCCGTTGTAGATGGTGTCGGTCTCGTGGCCGGGTTCGGTGGGCGCATGGGCGTCCACGGCCAGCGCCGAGCCCCTGCCCAGGTGATCCCAGTGGGCGGAGTAGATCACCAGCTCGTCCTTCAGCACGGGATCGGTGCCGGGCACCACGCCGGCCACGTTGAACTGGGCCACGGTGCGCACGGTGCTGTGCAGGGTGCCCTTGAGGCTCAGGTCGAGGGCCACGGGTCGGAAGTCGCGGCCCTGGGCCTGGGCCCGGAGGGCTTCCAGGTTCTGCCCCCCCTGCTGGACCAGGGCCTGGGCGACGGCCTCGGTGAGCCAGCCCTGGAGCCCCGTGCCGCGGGGGCCCTGGGCCAGGGAGAAGCGCTCGGCCTCCCAGCTGGGGCGCACCACGGTCCAGCCGTAGGTGGCCGACGCCGGGGTGTGGATGAGCAGCACCCCGGCGGCGCCGTGCTGGGCGGCCATCTCGAACTTCTTCGTCCAGCGGCCGTAGGCGCTCAGGTTCGGACCCTCGAAGAGGCCCGGCTCGTCGGCCGTGGGGGCGGGCTCGTTCACCAGCATGAGCAGCACCTTGCCCCGCACATCCAGGCCCTTGTAGTCGTCCCAGCGCCACTCGGGCGCATCGATGCCGAAGCCCACGAACACCAGGGGCGCGTCGAAGGTCTGCTCGGCCTGGGCCACGCCCGAGCCGAACACGATCTCCGTGCCGAACTTCGGCGTGGTGCAGGCGCCGCCGCCCAGGAAGCTCAGCGTGCTGCGCTCCACCTGGGCCTTCAGGCCCAGCAGGGCGACGGGCTGTCGGTACGAGGCCCCCTGGGCGGGCTGCAGGCCCAGGGTCTGGAGCTGGGTCTCCAGGTAGCGTACGGTGAGCTCGGCCCCACGCTGGCCGGTGCCCCGACCCTCCAGCAGGTCATCGGCCAGGAAGGCGAGGTGGGCGCGCAGGGGCGCCTCCTGAACCTGGAGTGCCGGGTGGGCTGTCTGGGCGAGAAGGCTGGTGGCGGCCAGGAGGGACAGCAGAACACGCATGAAGGCTCCAGGGGGAGCCTTCAGCATACCTCGTGTATTGGTACTTAGATCTGGCTGGCGCTGGCGGGGAGGATGACGCCCGCGACGCCGGCGACCTTGTCCCCGGCCACCAGCACCACGGCGTCGGGGTGGCGGGTGCCCAGGGTGCTCAGGGCCTTGCCCATGTCCTGCTGGCCCTTCACATCGACCACGATCAGCTTCATGCCGGGCATGGCCCCGGCGATGGCCTCGATGGCGGCCTTGTTGTGGGCGGAATCGCAGACCACGGCCACGGTGCCGACCGATACCAATCTGCATTCAAAAATAGAGATTCACCACGGAGACACGGAACCCACGGAGGTGGCACGGAGGCCTCCGTGCCCCACCCATCCAGCTTCGCGGGCGCGACGCGCCCAGGGGCCGCAAGCGGCCCCGCCGGCGGTT
>JANYAZ010000107.1 GCA_025361045.1 Geothrix sp.
CCGGGCTCCCCATGAGATCGCCTTCGTGTCGGGCATCGGCTGCTCCAGCCGCATTCCCGGCTACACCACCGCCTACGGCTTCAACAGCGTGCACGGCCGCGCCCTGCCCATCGCGCAAGGCATCAAGCTGGCCAATCCGGATCTGCTGGTGCTGGCCGCGGGTGGTGATGGCGACGGTTTCTCCATTGGCGGCGGGCACATCGCCCACCTCATCCGCCGCAACATGGACATCACCTACATCGTGATGGACAACCAGATCTACGGCCTTACCAAGGGGCAGCTCTCGCCCACGTCTCAGAAGGGCCGCGTCACCTGCACCTCGCGGTTCGGTAGCCTGGAGGAGCCCGTCAATCCGCTGCTCTACGTGCTGGCCTACGGCGCCGGCTTTGTGGCCCAGGCCTCACCCACGGACCTCGTGGGCATGGCGGCGACCATCGAGGAGGCCATCCGCTACCCGGGCTTCGCCTTCGTCAACATCCAGTCCCCCTGTGTGACCTACGGCGAAGAGGGCCAGCAGATCAAGGGCCTCAAGGCCATCAGCGAATCCCTGTCAGCCCTGGGCCACAACTCGGCGGACCGCCTCGCCGCCATGGACTTGGCCCAGCACTATGGCAGCAAGATGCACCTGGGCGTGTTCTACCGGAACCCCGAGCCGCCGCCGACCTACGGTGATCTGGTGAAGGAACGGCAGGCTCTCCTTTCCAAGGACGCCCTTCCCAAGGAGCGCATCCTCGACCTCTTCATCAAGAAGTAAGGAGCGTGCCCATGGCCATCCGTGGCATCGATTTCGCCAACCTCAGCCTGATGGACGCCCTCGACCTGGCCATCCTGGTCGAGGACGAGGCCCAGGAGCGCTACGAGGAATTCGCAGAGCAGATGGACCAGCACCGGACCCCCGAGGCCGCCAAGTTTTTCCGGTACATGGTCGAGAATGAAGCGAAGCATGGTCGCGAACTTTCGGCGCGCCGCCTCCAACGGTTTGGCGATGCACCCAAGTCCGTCACCCGGGCCATGATCTTCGACATCGAGGCACCCGACTACGACGACGCCCGTGCTTTCATGACGCCTCGCAAAGCCATGGAGTCCGCCCTGGCCTCGGAGGTGAAGGCCCACGCCTTCTTTGTGGCCGCCTTGCCGGCCTTGAAGGATGTCGAGGTCCGCGCCCTGTTCGAGGAACTCCGCCAAGAGGAACTGGAGCACCAGCACCTGGTGAAGATCGAACTGGCGAAACTCCCACCTGACAGCGGTCTGTCCGACGAAGATTTCGTGGACGAGCCTGCGCCGCAGTAGGCGATCCCGGGCTGCCCGGAAGCGCCGAACGCCAAAGGCCCCCTCACCCGTAACGGAGGGTTTCCCGTCGGTGAACGGTCTTTTGATCCCAGAGAAACGGTCGAGAGCGGGTGGAGGGTTGAGCGTAGATTGATATTTTGAAAATTTTCAAAATATCATACACTTAATCCAGGAGATACCGCATGGAGATTCGCTCCCTGGTGTTCAAGGCCCTGGCCGATCCCACTCGGCGGGCCATTCTTGACCGCCTTCGCGAGGGCGATCTGAACGCAGGGGACCTCGCCGCCGGCTTCGACATCGGCAAGGCGAGCATCTCCCACCACTTGAACCTGCTCAAGCAGGCCGGGCTGGTGAAGGCCCGGCGCCAGGGACAGCAGCAGATCTATACGCTTCACACCACGGTGTTCCAGGAGGCCCTCCAATGGCTGATGAACTTTCCCACGCAACCGACACCACCCACCCCTCCGAAGGGGAGCGAGAAGTCCGGAAGGAATGGCCCGCTTGGCTGATCCTGGCTTTGAGCTGGGGCTTCGGTTTCTGGGCCAAGGGCAGGCTTCCTGCCCGAGTGCCCATCCACTGGGATTTGGCCGGCCATGAGAACGGCTGGGGGTCGCCGCTCATGGCGTCCATGCTTTTCCCCGCCATCGCCACGGTGACCTACCTGGGGATCCTCGCTTATGAGTGGGGCCGGATCGATTTCAAGGCAGCTCGGGCCATGTCGCCTTCGGTGGCTCGGCAGGTGCGGCTGCTCGTGTT
>JANYAZ010000129.1 GCA_025361045.1 Geothrix sp.
CGGTCTGCCACCGCTGATGCGCCCCCTGCAGTCACGTGATCGAGCAACACCCTCGGGAGACGGATGATGGGCACCACGAACCGAAGTCAGATGATGGACCGGCTGGCCGCTCTGGTGGCGGGGCCCCTGCTCCTCGGACGCCATGCCCTGGACCTCGTCACCCAGTCGGTGACGGATGAGCCGCCCGAGCCAGCCCAGGAACCCGCCCGAGTCAAGATCACCCCTCCCGACCACTCCGTCATGCGCCGTGGATGAGCCGATGAAAATCATACCGTTTGGACCCGAGGCCCCCGTGGCCAACCCGCGCTTCTGGCGCACGCTCGAAGAGCGGGACGAGACGCCCGAGGCCCGCGCCGCGGCGCACGAGGAGTTCCTGCCCGGGGCGGCTACCCTCGACAACCTGACCCCCGCAGGGGGCCTGTCCCGCCGCGACTTCTTCAGCCTGGTGGCCGCCACCACGGCCGTGGCCGCCACCGTGGCCTGCGACCGCAAGGGCCAGGGCACCGTGGTGCCCTACACCAGGCGGCCCCTGGAAGTGGTTCCGGGCGTGGCCAACTACTACGCCAGCACCTTCCAGGAAGGGCGCCGCACCTATCCGGTGCTGGTCAAGACCCGCGAAGGCCGGCCCATCCACATCACCGGCAACGACGAGCACCCCGGCGTCAAGGGGAAGACCAGCCCCCGGGCCCTGGCCGACGTGCTGCGCCTGTACGATCCCGATCGGCTGAGGGCACCCAAGTTCCAGGGTCGCGCCACGGCCTGGAACGAGGCCGAGGCCCAGCTGACCGGCGCCCTGCGCAACGCCAAGGCCGCGGGGAAACCCGTCCTGCTCCTCACCGGTGCCGTGGCCTCGCCTTCCCGCAAGGCCCTGCTGGCCGACCTCAAGGCGGCGCTCCCCACCCTGGAGCACCTGGCCTGGGAGCCCGCGGCGGGGGATGCGGCGGAAGCGGGCGCCAAGGCCTCCTTCGGCGGTGCGGTGGAGATCCGGCCGCGGCTCGACAAGGCCAAGGTGATCGTCTCCTTCGGAGCCGACTTCCTGAACGGCGAGGATCCCGAGGCCCTGGCTGCCTTCAGCGCCAAGCGGCGGCTCAGCCATCCCGGCGAGGCCATGAACCGCCTCTGGGTCTTCGAGGGGCCCATGACCCTCACGGGCACCAACGCCGACCAGCGCTTCCCCGTGAAACCCAGCCGCCTGGCCGCCCTGGCCTTCGCGTTGGCCAGGGATCTGCACGCGACGCACGGCGTGGCCTTGCCTTCGGGCACCGACCTCTCGGCCGTACCTGCCGGCGTGCCCCAGGGCACCGATATTCCTGCCCAGGCCTGGACCCTCCTCCTCAAGGATCTGGCGTCCGCCGGCCGCGAGGCCGTGGTGCTCTGCGGCCCCGAGATGCCGGCCGAGGCCCACCAGGCCGCCCACCTCCTGAACGCCATGCTCGGCTCCCAGGCCGTCCAGGTGGTCCCCGCAGAACCGCTCGCGAACCTCAGGGACCTGGAGGCGGCCGTCCAGGGCATGGCCTCCGGCAACTATGCCGCGGCGATCCTCTGGGACATGAACCCGGCCTTCGCCTTCCCGAAAGGCGCCGCGTGGAAGGACGCCTTCGCCAAGGTCCCCTTCCGGGCCTGGATCGGCCTCATGGAGGACGAGAGCGCCGCCCAGTGCCAGCTCCTGCTGCCCGAGAACCACTGGCTGGAGTCCTGGGGGGACTTCGGCTTCGGGCCGATCCTCACCCTGCAGCAGCCCACCATCGGCACCCTCTACGACACGCGCCAGGGCGAGGACGTCCTGCTCATGGTCCTCAAGGGCCTGGGGGCGCAGGTACCGCCTGACCTGCACGCCTACCTGCAGGCCCGCTGGCGGTCGGCCGTACAGCCCGCCGGCAGCTTGACGACTTTCGACCGCTTCTTCCAGGCTGCCCTCCACGACGGCCTCGTCCGCACAGGCGTGAAGCCCACCCCGGCGCCCGCCTTCAAGAGCGCCTCCGTGGCCGCGGCCGTGCAGCGCGCCGCCCCGCGCGGCACCGAGGGCATGGAACTCGTCCTCTTCCCCGGCTTCGCGCCCCACGACGGCCGCTACGCCAACAACGGCTGGCTGCAGGAATGCCCCGACCCCGTGACGAAGATGACCTGGGACAACCCCGTCTCCCTGTCCGTGGCCGATGCCCAGAAGCTGGGCGTCAAGGAAGGGGCCTTCGTGAAGGTCGAGGTGGGCGGCGCCAGCCTGCGCCTGCCCGTGATCATCCAGCCCGGCCAGGCCAATGGCGTGCTCTCCCTGGCGCTCGGCTACGGCCGCACCACCGGGGCCGTGGGTGCCGGCGTGGGCATGAACGCCTTCCCCCTGATGGACCTCGATCCCGCCTCCACCAACCTGCGGAGGGGCGTGCGCCTGTCCGCGGCCGGCGGCAAGAAGGAGCTCTCCCGCACCCAGAGCCACCACCGCATGGAAGGCCGCGACCTCGTGCGCTCCTACACCCTGGCGGAGTTCGCGAAGGAGGCCCACGGGTCCGGACACGAGCCCGAGGTCCTCAGCCTCTACCCGGATCAGCAGTTCCCTGACCACAAGTGGGGCATGGCCATCGACCTCAGCGCCTGTGTGGGCTGCAGCGCCTGTGTGGTGGCCTGCCAGTCCGAGAACAACGTGCCGGTGGTGGGCGCCGAACAGGTCACCCGGGGCCGCGAGATGCACTGGATCCGCATCGACCGCTACTACGAGGGCGATCTGGAGAACCCGAAGGTGGTCCACCAACCCATGTTGTGCCAGCACTGCGACAGCGCCCCCTGCGAGAACGTCTGTCCGGTGAACGCCACCAACCACAGCCCCGACGGCCTGAACCAGATGGCCTACAACCGCTGCGTGGGCACCCGCTACTGCGCCAACAACTGCCCCTACAAGGTGCGCCGCTTCAACTTCCTGGAATACACCTCGTACAAGACCGAGCCGGAAGCCCTGGTCTACAACCCCGAGGTCTCGGTGCGCCCCCGCGGCGTCATGGAGAAGTGCTCCTTCTGCGTCCAGCGCATCCAGGACGTGAAGATCCGCGCCAAGGGCGAGGGCCGGTCCATCCTCGACGGCGAGATCACCACCGCCTGCATGGCCGGCTGCCCCTCTGACGCCATCGTCTTCGGTGACCTCAAGGATCCCAAGAGCAAGGTCTCCCTGCTGGCCCACGCCCAGCGCGGCTACAAGGTGCTGGAGGAGGTGGGTGCCAGGCCCGCCATCACCTACCTGGCCGACCTGAAGAACCCCGCCCTCGTCGGAGGCCCCCATGCAGGCTGAGGTCAACGCCCTCCGAGGCGCCATCCCGCAGGGCCTGCTCGAGCCGCCCCTCACCGTGGGGACCGTCACGCCCGGCAGCCTGGACGACCAGGTCCTGGCCTTCCCCGAGACCCTGCCCCCCAAGCAGTGGTACATCGGCCTGGCCATCACGCTCACCGCGCTGGTCATCGGCTTCAGCTTCATCGGCTACACCATCGCCACGGGCATCGGCGTCTGGGGCAACAACAGCCCCGTCTTCTGGGCCTTCGACATCATCAACTTCGTGTTCTGGGTGGGCATCGGCCACGCCGGCACCCTCATCTCGGCCATCCTCTTCCTGTTCCGCAAGCGCTGGCGCAACGCCATCGCCCGCTTCGCCGAGGCCATGACGATCTTCGCGGTCATCTGCGCGGTGATCTTCCCGCTGATCCACGTGGGACGCCCCTGGCTGGCCTACTGGCTGTTCCCCTACCCGAACCAGCGCGCCCTCTGGACCAATTTCCGATCGCCGCTGCTCTGGGACGTCTTCGCGGTGAACACCTACTTCTCCGTGTCCCTGATGTTCTGGTACCTGGGCCTCATCCCCGACATCGCCTCCATGCGCGACCGGACCACCAGCAAGGTGCGGAAGGTGATTTACACCGTGCTGGCCCTGGGCTGGCGCGGTGCCGCCCGGCACTGGCAGCACTACGAAAAGGCCTACCTGCTGCTGGCGGGCCTGGCCACGGGTCTGGTGCTGTCCGTGCACTCGGTGGTGAGCTTCGACTTCGCCACCTCGGTGGTGCCCGGCTGGCACATGACCATCTTCCCGCCCTACTTCGTGGCGGGCGCCATCTTTGCCGGTTTCGCCATGGTGGTGATGGTGCTGGTGGTGGTGCGCGAGACCATGCAGCTGCAGAACCTCATCACCACCCGCCACCTGGACGTGATGAACAAAGTCATCCTCTCGATGAGCTGCATCATGGGCTACAGCTACATGATGGAAGGCTTCACGGCCTGGTATTCCATGAACGAGTTCCTCCACCACGGTTTCATGAACATCATCTCGGGCAGCTACGGCTGGGCCGGCTGGCTCACCATCTTCTGCAACATCCTCTTCCCCCAGATCCTCTGGTTCAAGAAGGCCCGCACCAGCTACTTCTGGATGATCCTCGTGGCCATCGGGGTGACCATCGGCATGTGGTTCGAGCGCTTCGTCATCATCGTGATCTCCCTGCACCAGGACTACCTGCCCTCCGCCTGGCGCCTCTACAAGCCCACCATGGTGGACTTCGGCATCCTGCTCGGCACCTTCGGGATCTTCTTCACCCTGGTGCTGATCTTTGCCCGAGTGCTGCCGGTCATCGCCACCACTGAGGTGAAGGCGATCCTGCCGGAGGCGCAGCCTTCTCACCATGGGGAGGACCACCATGTCTGAGACCTCCTACTCCGTCCTGGGCGTCTTCGCCACGCCCGATGCCTTGATGGCAGCCATTCCCAAGGCCCGGGCCGCCAAGTTGGGCACCGTGGAGGCCTACACGCCCTATCCCATCCACGGCATCGATGACGCCCTGGGCCTGCGCCGCTCGCCCCTGGGCGGCATGGTGCTGGTCATGGGCATCCTGGGGGCCGTCACGGCCTTCGGCTTCCAGTACTGGATCAGCGCCATCGACTACCCCATCATCACCGGGGGCAAGCCCCCGGACTCCTGGGAAGCCTTCATCCCCATCATGTTCGAAGTGACGGTGCTCTTCGCCACCTTCACGGCGGGCCTGGGGATGCTGCTCCTGCTCAACAAGCTGCCCTTCTTCGGGCACCCGGTGCTCTCGTCGAAAGCCATCACCGGCATCACCCGCGACCGCTACGTCCTGGCCATCGAAGCCGAACACCAGGGCTTCGACAGCGCCGCTGCCGCCAAGACCCTGAAGGAGGCGGGCGCCATCGACGTGGAAGTGCTCCCCGCTCCCGACCGCAGTCCCTTCCTCACCAGCGACTTCATCCTGCGCACCCTCGGGGGCATCTTTGTGGCCTGCCTGGTGGCAGGGCTCACCATGTTCTTCGCCACCAAGTGGTTCCCCCTGCTGCGCCCCATGGCGAACATGCAAGACCAGCCTCGCCTCAACGCGCAGAAGCCCTCCGCCTTCTTCAAGGACGGCCACGGTATGCAGCGCCCCGTGGCTGGCACGGTGGCCCGCGGGCATCTGCCCACCGCCACCGGAACCCAGGAGGCGGCGGCCACCCTGGTGAACCCCCTGCCCCGCACCAAGGAAATGTTTGCGGTGGGTCGCAAGGCCTACCTGAACCGCTGCGAGGTCTGCCACGGCGTGGTCGGCAACGGCCAGGGCAGCTTGACGGCAGCCTACGGCGCCAAGCCCGCGAACCTGCAGGCCCAGCAGTTCCGCGACTACCCGGATGGCAAGATCTACTGGGCCATCGTGAACGGCAAGAATGCCATGCCTGCCCACGCCGCAGATCTCACCGAGACGCAGCGCTGGGCGGTGGTGCACTACGTGCGCGCCCTGCAGCGCGCCCAGAACGCCAAGGATGAGGACCTGAAGGTGGTCGCCCCATGAGCCCGAACAAGCACACCTCCACCCTGCTTTGGGGCGCCACGGCGCTCGGCGCCCTGGGCGTCCTCGGCACCTATGTCACGGCCGGACACGAGCGTTTCTGGGCCAACTGGGTGCTCTGGTTCGTCCTGATCTTCACCCTGGGTCTAGGGTCGCTCTTCATCGTGGCGCTCGAGCACCTGGTGAGCGCCCGCTGGAGCGTGCCCATCCGCCGCATCCCCGAGCGCCTAGCCACCCTGCTGCTGCTGGCCATCCCCGTGGGTCTCATCGCCCTCTTCGCCATCCCGGTGCTCTACCCCGGGGCGAGGCCCGAGGCCGCCCAGCATCCAATTCTGGTAGGCAAGGCCTTCTGGCTGAGCCTGCCCTTCTTCTCGGTCCGCACCCTCATCGCCTTCGGCCTCTGCGTCCTGGGTCTGGCGGTGCTGGTGGGCGGCTCCCTGAAGCAGGACACCACCAAGGACCCCGCCTTCAACTTCCGCGCCCGCAAGTTCGCCCCGGCTTTCATGGCGATCTTTGCGTTGGTGATCACCATGATCGCCTTCGACTGGATCTCGGGTCTCACGCCTGAGTGGTACAGCGATATTTTTGGCGTCTACGTCTTTGCCGGCGCCTTCCTCAGCGGCCTCGCCGCCACGGCGCTCTCCGTCCTCTACCTGCAGGACCAGGACCGCCTCGAGGGTGTGCGCGGCGACCACCTCTACAACCTGGGCGCCTTCCTCTTTGCCTTCACCGTGTTCTGGAGCTACATCGGCTTCGCCCAGTACATGCTGCTCTGGTATGCGAACCTGCCGGACGAGGTCATCTACTACAAGGTGCGCCTGGCGGGGGCCTGGCGGGCCGTCACGATCTCCTTGGCCTTCCTGCACTTCATCCTGCCCTTCTTCGCCCTGGTCACCCGGGATTCGAAGAAGGACCCCAAGCGTCTGCGGCGCGTGGCCTACCTGATGCTGGGCGCCCACGTGCTGGACATGTACTGGCTCATCTTCCCCGCCCTCGGTGCCAAGCCCTGCTTCTCCTGGCCCGAACTCAGCTTCGCCCTCTTCTTCATCAGCGGGATCCTCCTCTGGGTCCGCGGCGCCATGCAGAAGGGCGAGGACATGCCCGTCGGCGATCCCTTCCTCCGTGAGGGCCTGGAGTTCCGGCTATGAAGCTCAACGACTACCTCTCCCCCGAAGAACTGAAGCGCCTGGCTTCGGCCCTGCTGGTGGTACTCGGGTTCATCAGCATCGCGGCCTTCTTCGGGTTCACGGTGGTGCCCGGCCTGCGCTACCAGGCCCACACCACGGATACCTCCGTCCAGGCCGTCCAGGGCGAAACCGGCTGGCTGGATCCCACGGACTACCCCGCCACGGCCCGGGAGGTCATCCCCCCCATCGATCCCAAGACCGTCATGACCCCCAATCCCGCGTTGCTGGCGCGGGGCAAGACCCTGTTCGCCCAGAACTGCGCCACCTGTCACGGTGCCGAAGGCCTGGGGGATGGCGCCGCCGGCAAGGGGCTCAACCCCAAGCCACGGAATTTCGCCGAGAAGGCCACCTGGAAGAACGGCACCCGGCTCGAAGACATCTACAAGACGCTGGACGAGGGCATCAAGGGCAGCTCCATGGTGTCCTACAACTACCTGTCGAAGAAAGACCGCATGGCCCTGGCTCATGTGGTCCAGTCGCTGGGTACCTTTGACCACGGCACCAGCGACCCCAAGGCCATCGCCGCCCTGGAGAAGCTCTTCGCCAGCGCCGGCGAGATCATCCCCAACCGCATCCCCGTGAGCCGGGCCGTGACCGTCCTCTGCCGAGAGTACGCGGAAGCCCGCCCCCAACCTGCCAATCCCTCCTCGCGTTGATCCCATGACCCCTGCCTTTAGACGCCTTTTCTTATCGCTGACATTCGCGGCACTGGCCGCGAATTCAGCGCCCCTGCGCCCCCAAGCCGCCCCGCCGACCTTCAGCCCCGAGGAAGTGGGCATCAACGAAAAGCTCGGTGCCACCATCCCCCTCGACCTCGAGCTGAAGGACGAGGATGGCAAGCGCGTCACCCTGCGCCAGCTCATCGACAAGCCCACCATCCTGACCCTCAACTACTTCCGCTGTGCCGGCATCTGCACGCCCCAGCTGGGTGGCGTGGCCGAGGTGCTGAACCGCACGGAGGCCGTTCCCGGCCGGGACTTCCAGGTGCTCACCGTGAGCTTCGACGAGCGGGATGAGCCCGAGGTCGCCGCCCAGAAGCGCACCAACTACCTGGGCGAGATCAAGCGGCCCATGCCGCCCACCGCCTGGCGCTTCCTGACGGGGCCCGGAGCCACCACCAAGGCCCTGGCGGACGCCGTGGGGTTCAAGTTCAAGCGCGACAGGGATGACTTCGTCCATGCCGCCGCCATCATCTTCCTCAGCCCCAAGGGGCAGGTGACCCGCTACATGTACGGCGTCACCTACCTGCCCGCCGACCTGCAGCTGGCGGCCCAGGAGGCAGCCCGCGGCGAGGCCCAGCCCACCATCAACAAGTTCCTGAAGTTCTGTTTCAGCTATGACCCCGTCGGGCGCAGGTACGTCCTGAACACCACCACCATCGGCGCCACGTTCATCATTCTGGGCGCCCTGGTCTTCGTGTTCGCGCTCACCCGCCAGGGCCGCAAGACCAAGTCCGAGGAGGGCCAATGAGCACGCATGCAACCACGGCGCAGCCGAGCTACCTGGTGGATACCGGGACGCGCAAGGGCCTCCTGGCCTGGCTGACCACCACGGACCACAAGCGCATCGGACTGCTCTACCTCTACTCGACCATCACGTTCTTCTTCGTGGCCGTCGGCGTCGCCTTCGTCATGCGCCTGGTGCAGCTGACCACCTTCCAGAAGCTGATCTCGGCCCAGACCTACAACGCCCTCTTCACGCTCCACGGCGTGATCATGATCTTCCTGTTCATCATCCCGGGCATTCCCGCCGTGTTCGGGAACTTCTTCCTGCCGATCCTGATCGGCGCCAAGGATGTGTCCTTCCCAAGGCTGAACCTCGCCTCCTGGTACTTCTACATGGCCGGGGCCATCCTGGCGGTGCTCTCCCTCTTCACCGGCGGCGGCGCGCCCGACACCGGCTGGACCTTCTACGCGCCCTTCAGCCTGAAGACCGGCACCAACGTGAGCCTGGCCGTCTTCGCGGCCTTCATCCTGGGCTTTTCCTCCATGCTCACGGGCATCAACTTCGTCACCACCATCCACCGCCTGCGGGCGCCGGGCATGAAGTGGTTCCGCATGCCCCTGATGTGCTGGGCGCTCTACTCCACCGCCTGGATCCAGCTGCTGGCCACCCCCATCGTGGCCATCACCCTGGTGCTGGTCATCCTGGAGCGCTTCTTCGGCATCGGCATCTTCGACCCCGCCAAGGGCGGCGATCCCCTGCTCTACCAGCACCTCTTCTGGATCTACTCGCACCCGGCGGTCTACATCATGATCCTGCCGGCCATGGGGGTGATCTCCGAGATCCTC
>JANYAZ010000161.1 GCA_025361045.1 Geothrix sp.
CAAGATGAGCAAGCTGGCCTTCACGGACCGGCACCTGCTCAACGCCGAGAACGTCCGTAAGCTACTGGTGGCCATGGGCAAGGACGTGCGGGTGCTACTGGTGAAGCTGGCGGACCGCCTGCACAACATGAAGACCCTGGGTGTCATGGAGGAGGAGAAGCGCCGCCGCATCTCCCGCGAGACCCTGGAGCTCTACGCCCCTCTGGCCAACCGTCTGGGCATGGGCGTGGTCCGCCTGGAACTGGAGGACCTGGCCTTCCGCCAGCTGGAACCGGAACAGTATGTGGATCTGCTCAGGGCCGTGGAAGGTCGACGCGCCAAGCAGTCGGCCACCATCCAAGAGATCTATGGATCGCTCCAGGCCATTCTCCGCCAGCAGGGGATCTCCGCCCAGGTCTATGGGCGCATCAAACACCTGTTCGGCATCTGGAAGAAGATGGGTGCCCAGGCCAAGGGCTTCGACGACATCCACGACTGGCTGGCCTACCGCATCATCTGTCCCGACCGCGCCAGCTGCTACACCGCACTCGGGCTTGTGCATGCCCTGTACAAGCCCGTTCCGGGCAAGTTCAAGGACTACATCAGCCTGCCCAAGGAGAATGGCTACCAGAGCATCCATACCAGCGTGCTCATGAACTCGGGCGACATCTTCGAAGTGCAGATCCGCACCGAGGAGATGCACCTCCACGCCGAGGCGGGCATCGCCAGCCACTGGACCTACAAGGATGGTCGCATCGCCAACCGGTCCGAGATCAACCAGGTGTCCTTCCTCCGCAAGATGGTGGAACTGCATCAGGATGCCCAGGACAGCCGCGACCTGGTGGCCAACCTGCGCGGCGAGCTGACCTTCAACCGCATCCAGGTGTTCACCCCCAAGGGCGACCTCCGCAGCCTGGTGGAGAACAGCACCCCGGTGGACTTCGCCTACGCCATCCACACCCAGGTGGGCCATCGCTGTGTGGGGGCCAAGGTGAACGGCCGCATCGTGCCGCTCAAACACACCCTCCAGAATGGCGACCGAGTGGAGATCCTCACCCGCCCCGACCACAAGCCCAGCCGCGACTGGCTCGGTTTCGTCAAATCCGCCGGCGCCAAGAGCCGCATCCAGGCCTTCATCCGCGAGGAGGAACGGGCCCACGCCATTACATTGGGCAGGGAACGCCTCGAGCGCGAAGCCCGCGGCATGGGTGTTCGGCTGGATGATCCGGAGTCCCAGGCTAAGCTCGAGGCCCGCCTCGTCGAACTAAATCTGCCCAACTGGGATGCGGCCCATGCGGCCCTGGGCTTCGGCCGCATCACGGTGCACAAGCTCATTGAACCCCTGATACCGGAGCCGGAACGGGCGAAGCCCAAGGAGAACACCTCAAACCTCATGGATTCCGTGGTCGTGGGTGACACCACGGGCATCCTGTACACCCTGGCGGCCTGTTGCAAACCCATCTGGGGTGACGAAGTGGTGGGCTACATCACGCGCTCCCGTGGCACGGCCATCCACAAGGCGGACTGCGCCCAGCTCAACACGAGCACCCTGCATCCCGAGCGGCGCGTGAACGTGGCCTGGGGCAAGCATGGCACCGAGCTCTACGATACGGAGATCACCCTCACCACGGAAGATCGGCCCGGCATGGTGGCCGCCATCTCCGAGGGCATCCAGCGCATGGGCATCAACGTGCAGCGCTTCCATGGCTCGGCCACGGAAGAAGGGGCCGGCCTCTTCCACATCGCCCTGCGCGTGCGGGACCGTTCTCACCTCGTCGAGCTGATGTCTGGGTTGCGCCGCATCCGGGGTGTCTACACCGTGGAACGCGTGAAGGGTTCGGTGTTCGGGAAGGTGAAATGACCGTCTGGCGTCCCCCGGACGAGGCACCGCCAGTGCCCTGGTCCCACATCACCGAAAGCCTGCGGCTTCCCCATCTCGGCTCCAATCCGCACAAGCTCAGCCTCCGCATTCCCGAGGATCAACGCCGGGCCGCAGTGGGGGTGATCCTGTGGGGTGACGCCCAAGGGGCGCGCAAGCTCGTGCTGGTCCAGCGCGGCTTCGGTGCCCCCCATCATCCTGGCGAGGTCGCCCTTCCCGGCGGCATGGTGGAGCCCCGGGACCGTGACCTGCCCGCGACCGCCCGGCGGGAAGTGGCCGAGGAGATCGGCGTGATGGAGGGGCTCTGGGAACTCGGCTGCTTCCCCGATGGCGTCGCCAAGGCCCGGGTCCGGTTCACGCCGGTGTTCTTCCGCTGGGAGGAGCCCGAACCAAGGTTTCACCTGGACCGGGAACTGGAGCAGGTCCTCCTGGTGCCCTTGGCGCCCCTGCTGGAAGCACCTTGGACGGTTGAGCGCCTAGAGCGCCACGGCCTGGTGCTGGATGTGCCTCGCCTGGAACTGCCCCAGGCCCCACTCTGGGGGGCTACGGCCTTTGTCATCAAGGCCTGGTTGGACCTGCTGGCAGGGCTGCCGGACCCGACCCCTGCCCCCAAATAGGCTGGCGTCGCCTGCCGACTGGGTCCACCCTGGGTCCTGCTTCCTTTCCTGTCGTCTATAGGAGTCCCGATGAGATTGCTGCGTTACCTCACCCTCGGTGCCGTCCTTGTACTGGTGCCTCTGACCCTCACCCTGGGCTGCGACCGGAACTCCGGCACGGAGTCCGAGGCCAAGGACCTCGTCAAGAAGGTGACCGAAGCCGAGAAGGCCGAAGCCCAGACCCAAGGTGCGGCCAAGGCCCAGTCCGAAGCCATGACGAAGGCCGGCCTCCAGGCCAATCCCGCCAGCGTCCAGCTCACCGAGGCCCAGCGCACCCTGCTGGAGACGCGCGTCAAGGCCGAGAAGGACAGCGGCATCGCCGCGCTGCTGCAGGAGATTCTGGACCGGGACAAGCAGATCACCGAGCTGAACGCCAAGGTCGCGAAACTGCGAGCCGACTTGCCCAAACCCCAGGTGGCCGGTGAGAAGGACAACCACTTCGCCATGGCCGTCCGCTACCTCAAGGGCCGTGGTCTCAAGGAGGAGAAGGCCAAGGAGTTGGCGGCCCGGGCCAACCTGATGGAGGAATTGCAGCCCGGCTGGCAGGTCTACCACCAGTACGTGGAAGGCACCTACCTCACGACCGTCACCCAGGGGAAGGCCAGTGTAAGCCCCTCTGAGTACGTCCGCACTCAGCGGGCAGCCCTGGTACGGGATAAGGAAGACACCATGCTCATCGCCCACGGCCTCGCCGACGAGGTGGAGAGCCTGGTGGCCCAGCGCGTGAAAGTGCAGGAGGAGGTCGACAACCTGCGTTCAGAGAAGACCACACTGATGTCCCAGATGAACGAACTATCCACCTTGAGCCAGGCGCAGAAGGCAAGGCTCAACGCCATGCACTACCTGGTGGGGCGGCGGAAGCAGCTGGAGGAGGACGGGGTGATCGTGGTGCCCGTCTTTGCCCGGGACCGCATGGGCCCCAAGGCCCTGGCCGCCAAGTTCGACAAGGACCTTGCCCTCGACGGTCCCTCTCCGGAACTCACCATCAGGGCCGGAGACCTGGGCCTCAAGACCCTCAGCAAAGTGAGCATCGTTCCCGGTTCCCTGGAAAAGGACCGTCACTATTCGGTGGTGATCTCCGAAGACCGGACCAGCGCCAAGGTCCGCATCCTGGATCCCGAACGCCTGCGCAATGATCGCGTGGTCTTCGCCGTAGCCGACTGAACCCTTGGCGCGAATCCATGGCAAACGCCCCGGTCACCCGGGGCGTTTGTTTCTCTGGCTCTGGGGACAAAGGCCCGGACAAGGTTCTGCGGGCCTTGCTACTTCTTGGCTGCGTTCTTGGGGGTGCCATCCTTCTGCAAATACTTGTCCGGATCCTTCAGCAGCTTGGTGTCGCAGCCGGCGCAGCAGATGCGGTATTCGCGGTCGCGCACGACCACGGTCTTGGATTTCTCGGTCACCTTGCCGCCCAGAACGGGACAGGCCTGATTGGTGGCGGGGATTGGCTTGGCCGCTGGCGCGGCCAAGATGGCAAAAGCAAACAGGGGTGCGAGCATGGAGGCTCCTTTGTGTGTGTTTGGTTGACTCAAGCTTCGGCAGAAGCCTGAGCAGGGACAGGAAGAGAACGTCTCTTCCAGAGGAAATAGATCGCCGGATAGACCAGCAGCTCCAGCAGGAAGCTGGTGGCAAGACCACCTACCATGGGCGCGGCGATGCGCTTCATGACGTCGGCCCCGGTGCCGGTGCTCCACATGATGGGGAGCAGGCCCATGAAAGCGGCGAAGACGGTCATGGCCTTGGGGCGAACGCGCTTCACGGCCCCGTGGATGATGGCTTCCACGAGATCCTCCTTCGTGTTCAGCCGCCCTTCCCGTTGGGCTTCGTCGTGGCTGAGGTCGAGGAAGAGCAGCATGAAGACGCCGGTCTCGGCATCGAGACCCATGAGGGCGATGAGCCCCACCCACACGGCGATGCTCATGTTGTAGCCCAGCGCGTAAAGCAGCCAGAAGGCGCCGATGGCGCTGAACGGCACCGCCAGCATGACGACGGAAGCCTTGAAGGCGCTCTTCGTATTGGCATAGAGCAGGCCGAAGATCAGCACCAGGGTGATGGGCAGGATGAGCTTCAGCCGTTCCTTCACGCGGATCATGTTTTCGTACTGGCCCGACCAGGTCAGGCTGTAGCCGGCGGGCAGCTTGAGCTCCTTCTCAACGGCGGCCTTGGCGTGCTGGACATAGGTGCCCACGTCGATCTTGGACGTGTCGAAATCCACCAGCACATAGCCGTTCATCTGGCCGTTCTCGTCGCGGATCATCGCCGGGCCGTTCGCCCACTTCAGCTCCGCGATCTCTTCCATGGGGACCACGGTGCCGCTGGGCGTGGGGATGAGCACCCGCTTCAGGGCATCGGGGCTCTCCCGGTAGTCCCGGGCATAGCGCACGTTCACGGGATACCGGGCGCGGCCGTCGAAGACCGTGCTCTGGTTGTCGCCCCCGATGGCGGTCATCACCAGCATGTTGGCCTGCTCCACGCTGAGGCCGTAGCGGGCCAGCTGCTCGCGCTTCAGCACGAAATCCAGGAAGTAGCCCTGGGCGGTGCGTTCCGCGAAGGCGCTGCGGGTGCCGGCCACGCCCTGGAGGATGCGTTCGGCGTCCACGGCCACCCTCTGGATGGTCTCCAGGTCCGCGCCGTTGATCTTGATGCCCACGGGCGTGCGGATGCCCGTGCTGAGCATGTCGAGGCGCGCCTTGATGGGCATGGTCCAGGCATTGGGAATGGCCGGGAGGCGCACCACCCGGTCCAGCTCGGCGACGATGTCCTCCTGGGTCAGGCGATCCCGCCAGATGGGACGGAGGATGGCTTTCAGGAAATCCGGTGCCCAGGAGCTGAACCAGCGGGGTTTCTCACGCCACTGGTCCTCCGGTTTGAGGACGATCACCGTCTCCATCATGGAAAATGGCGCTGGATCGGTGGCCGTGTCCGCGCGCCCGGCCTTGCCGAACACCTTCTCCACCTCGGGCACCGTGCGGATCAGGCGGTCCTGCACCTGGAGGATGCGCTGGGCCTCGGTCTGGCTGAGACCGGGCAACGTGGACGGCATGTAGAGCAGCGTCCCTTCATTCAGGGGCGGCATGAACTCGCTGCCCAGGGACACGAAGGCGGGGATGGTGCACAGTACCAGCAGCACGGCCACACCGATCGTTGCCTTGGCGTGCTTCACCACGAAGCGGCAGGGGCCTTCGTAGATCCGGTGCAGGAAGACGCTGATGGGGTGCTTCTCTTCAGCGTAGTACTTCCCGACGACCACTTGCGTGGCGGTCCAGGCCAGCCACTTCGGTTTGAAGGTGAAGGGTTCCACGCGCGCGAACAGCATGCGCATGGCGGGATCCAGCGTCAGCGCCAGCAGGGCCGAGATGGCCATGGCGAAGTTCTTGGAGTAGGCCAGGGGCTTGAAGAGCCGGCCCTCCTGATCCAGCAGGGTGAAGATGGGCAGGAAGCTCACTGCCACCACGAGCAGTGAGAAAAAGACGGAGGGGCCCACCTCCATTAATGCTTCGAGCCGCACCTGGT
The DNA here is from genome assembly GCA_025361045.1 of Geothrix sp. Lineage (GTDB taxonomy): Bacteria > Acidobacteriota > Holophagae > Holophagales > Holophagaceae > Geothrix. The sequence goes on from JANYAZ010000161.1 coordinate 6,028, forward strand.
AGAAGCTTCCCGGTTTCCCCGCCTCGATCCATTTCTCAATCTTCTTGTAGGCGTTCTCCACCTCGACGATGGCGCCATCCACCAGCACACCGATGGAGATGGCGATGCCGGCCAAGCTCATGAGGTTGGCGTTCTGGCCGATGCCGAACATCGGGATGAAGGCCAGGGCCACGCTCACGGGAATCGTGATGATGGGGACGATGGCCGAGGGGATGTGCCAGAGAAAGATCAGGATGATGATCGAGACGACGATCATCTCTTCGATGAGCTTGTGCTTCACCGTCTTGATGGCGTTGTGGATCAGCTCCGAACGGTCGTAGGTCGTGACCACCTCCACGCCCTCAGGGAGACCTTGCTTCAAGTCTGCGATCTTGGCTTTGACATGCTCGATGACGTTCAGGGCATTTTCACCCTGCCGCATGACGACGATGCCGCCCACCACGTCGCCGGTGCCATCCAGGTCCGCGAGGCCACGCCGCATCTCGGGTCCCAGGGTCACGGTGGCCACGTCGCCCAGGCGGATGGGCGTTCCATTCTCGGCTTTGAGCACCGCTTGTTCGAGGTCCCGAGTGGACTTCACATACCCTCTTCCTCGGACCATGTACTCCCGCCCGCTGTATTCGACCAGGCGACCACCTACCTCAGAGTTGGCTGATTTAACCGCTCCAATGACCGATTCAATGGGGATTTTGTAGGCCGCCATCTTGTTGGGGTTGAGCTGTACCTGGAACTGCTTCGCCTGCCCGCCCACGGTCGCCACCTCGGCCACGCCGGGCGTGCTCTGGATGGCGTAGCGGAGGAACCAATCCTGGAGAGATCTCAGTTCATCCGTGCTGTGTTTTCCGCTCTTATCCACCAGGGCGTACTGGTAGACCCAGCCCACGGAGCTGGCGTCGGGCCCGAGCGATGTCTGCACGCCCGGCGGCAGGCTGGAGGTGATCTTGCTGAGGTATTCCAGGGTCCGGCTGCGGGCCCAGTAGATGTCCGTGCCGTCCTCGAAGATCACGTAGACGTAGGAGAACCCGAAGTCCGAGAGACCACGCACGGCCTTGACCTTGGGGGCGCCGAGCAGGCTGGTGACGATGGGGTAGGTGACCTGGTCCTCGACGATGTCAGGGCTCCGGTCCCACTTGCTGTAGATGATCACCTGGGTGTCGCTGAGGTCCGGCAGCGCATCCATGGGGATGTTCCGCATGGTCCAGAAGGACATCACGATCAGCACCGCCGAGGCGGCCATCACCAGCCAGCGGTTCTCCGCCGAAAAGCGGATGATGCGTTGCAGGAACGTTGGGTGTTCGGGGTCGTAACCGACGTGTGCGCTCATCTCGACTCCTAGTGCTTGTGCTCAGAAGGGGCAGGGGTGGCTGCGCCTTTCTGGCTGAGATGGGCCAGGGCGGCCTTCAGGCGGGACTCGGAATCCACCAGGAAGTTGGCGCGGACGACGACGTCCTCGCCTACCTTCAACCCGGACCGGATCTCGATCTTCTCGCCCACCGTGGTGCCGGTGGTGACCTCGCGGGGCTCGAACTTGCCATCCCCCAACGAAACGAAGGCGACCTTGGTGGTGCCTGCGTCCAGCACTGCGTCCAAGGGGACG
>JANYAZ010000167.1 GCA_025361045.1 Geothrix sp.
CAAGATGACCGCCAAGGTGGTGCGCAAGGGCCTCACCATCATCCCCATCGCCATCTACCTGAACGACAAGGGCATGATCAAGGTGAAGGTGGCCCTGGCCGAGGGCAAGGCCGTGGGCGACAAGCGCGAGGCCCTCAAGCAGCGCGAGCAGAAGCGCGAGATGGACCGCATCCGCAAGGGCGCGCGGGAATAGGCGGAGGCCCCAGGGGCTTCAGGTCTTCCCCTCGGTCCCCGGATCCACCGATGCCTCGGGGGCCCCCCGTTCAAAGCGGATGCGGATCAGGCGGGCGTCGGTCCCGAACTCCAGCCGCACCGCCCGATGGCCAGGGAAGGGCGCCATTACGACGGCGCCGCCGTATGCCCCCGCGGCGAAGAACCCGCGCACCTCGGTCCAGCGGTAGATGAACACCTGGCCGCCCTCCAGCACCTCGTCGGGCTCCCCCAGACGGAGCAGGGTCTCCTCCCGGGTCGCCTCGCCGACCTTCAGGGGTTCGACGTACTGAGGGGTGATCCGCCCCCGTCCCGCGAGCAGGTGCCCCGTGGGGAAGGGCCAGATCAGGCAGGCGGCCTGGGTGGACAAGGCCAGGACACCCAGGACCAGGCCGGCGTGGCGCCTCATTCGGATACGACCAGGCTGTGGCGGACCAGGCTCCCGTCGACCGTGAAGACCAGCACCAGGTTCTCCATGCCCGAGGCCCAGAATGCTGGCACCTTCTCGTCCTTTGCCAGGTACCGCCGCTCCCGGACGCGCGCGCCGGAGGGCCGCCTGGAGACCGCGTAGGTGAGGATCCGTTCCTCCTCGAGGTGGGCGCTGGGCGTCCCGAGCCTGAGGAGCACCTCCTCGCGCGTGGTCTTCCCATCCACCAGGAACGTGAGCCACTCCGCCTGCAGCTCGGCGGGATGCGCCTGCCTCAACAGGGGCGGCGTGCAGCCTCCCAGAAGCACCACCACCAGGAGGAGACGACGCAGCCGAAGGGGCAGACGATGCCCCGGCATCACGGAGCAGAAGGCAGGGGATTGATCCAAGGCAGACTCCTACGGGACCTGTCCCTGGGGCGAAGCGGCGGTTTCCCGAGGCGGGGGTTCGGCGATGCGAAGGTCCTTCACCAGGCTGTGCCGGACCAGGCGATCCTCCGGACCGAACACCAGCACCAGGGAGGTGGTTCGCGGCCAGGCGTAGGACCAGCCGCTCACGGAGGTGGTCCCTACCCGGCGCCATTCCCCCGACGCCTCCATCACGAAGTCGTAGGTGAGGATCCGGCTCCCCTCGAAGGTCGCAGAGGGCGTGCCGAGGCGAAGCAGGACCTCCTGGCGGGTGGTCCGCCCATCCTGGATGGGTTCCAGCAATCCGGCTTCGAAGGCCCGCGCCCTCTCCTGCACCGCGCTGGGATCGACGCAACCGAACCCAAAGGCCAGGCCGATGGAAAGGACAAGGAGGAGGACTCGAGCGCGCACGGATGCCTCGGAGCGACTGAGGGGAGATTTGCGGAGTCAATGTAACTCCCGGAACCCTCCTCGTCAAAATCCCAGGGAAACCCGCGTTCCCTTTCTGGAACTGCGTCTGCGGATCAGCCGTCCCATCCACCCCGGGCGAAGCGGGCCAGTTTCTCGTCGCTGCCGCGCAGGGCCAGGGCCCGGGCCACGAAGCGGCCGATGGGATCGGCTTCGAGGTTCACCGGATCGCCGGGGCGCATGCCGCCCAGCGCAGTGTTCCGCACTGTCTCGGGGATGAGGGCCACCGTGAACCAGTCGGTGCCGCAGTCCACCACCGTGAGCGAGATGCCGTCCACGGCGATGGAGCCCTTTGGCGCGGTCATGGGCGCCAGCTGGGCGGGCATGCTGAACCGCCAGATCCCCTCGTCCACGCCGCCATGGCCGTGGGGCCGGGACACCAGCTGGCCGATGCCATCCACATGGCCCGAGACCAGGTGACCGTCCAGGGGATCGCCCACCCGCAGGGCGGGCTCCAGGTGCACCCGGGCGCCCAGGGGCAGGCGGCCCAGGGTGGTCTTATCGAGGGTCTCCTCGCTGAGGTCCGCCTCCCAGGCGCGGCCATCCACGCTCACGCTGGTGAGGCAGGCGCCGTTCACCGCGATGCTGGCGCCCAGCTCGGCTCGGG
>JANYAZ010000187.1 GCA_025361045.1 Geothrix sp.
TGCGGTCCAGCACGATCTCGCTGTTGCCGGTGCCCTTGAACTCCTCGAAGATCACGTCGTCCATGCGGCTGCCGGTCTCGATGAGGGCCGTGGCGATGATGGTGAGGCTGCCGCCCGCCTCGATGTTGCGCGCCGCGCCGAAGAAGCGCTTGGGCCGCTGCAGCGCGTTGGAATCCACGCCGCCGGACAGCACCTTGCCGCTAGGGGGCACCACCGTGTTGTAGGCCCGGCCCAGCCGCGTGATGGAATCCAGCAGGATCACCACGTCCTTCTTGTGCTCCACCAGGCGCTTGGCCTTCTCGATGACCATCTCGGCCACCTGGACGTGGCGGGTGGCGGGCTCGTCGAAGGTGCTGGACACCACCTCGCCCTTGACGCTGCGCTCCATGTCCGTCACCTCCTCGGGCCGCTCGTCGATGAGCAGCACGATGAGGAAGACTTCGGGGTGGTTGGCGGTGATGGAATTGGCGATGTTCTGCAGCAGCACGGTCTTGCCCGTGCGCGGGGGCGCCACGATGAGGGCGCGCTGGCCCTTGCCCAGCGGCGTCATCAGGTCCATGACGCGGGTGCTCAGCTCCTGGGGGTCCCGTTCCATCCGCAGGTGGTGCTTGGGGTAGAGTGGCACCAGATCATCGAAGTGCATCCGGTCCTTGGCATACTCAGGTGGATCAAAATTCACGGCATCTACGCGCAGCATGGCGAAGAATTTTTCGCCCTCCTTGGGCGCGCGGATCATGCCGGACAGCGTGTCGCCGGTACGCAGGTTGAACTTGCGGATCTGGCTGGGCGAGATGTAGATGTCCTCGGACCCGGCAAGGTAGTTCTGATCAGGACTGCGCAGGAAGCCGAAGCCCTCGGGCAGCACCTCGAGCACGCCCTCGGAGAAGAACTGCCCCTCCCGCTCGGCCTGGGCTTGCAGCACCCGGAACACCAGCTCCTGCTTGCGCATGGCAAGTGGGCTCTCGATCTGCAGCTCCTTGGCCAGATCGGCGAGCTTGCCAATGGAGAGTTCCTTGAGCCCTTGCAAGCTCAAGACAATCGGCAACTGAGAAGGGGTGGCCATAGGTCACCTCAGGGGTAGGGCGAGTCAGGAGTGGCTCGGGAATGTTGACAGGATAGGTCAGTTTGCGGGATCAGCCAAACTTGGCCTGGCCTCGGCCATGAATTCCCGCACCCGGGCGACGAAGGCTTTGGGATTTTCCACGGGATACGCGTGGCCGATGCCAGGCACCACCTCGAAGCGGCTGCGGGGAATCAGGCGTGCGGTTTCGAGACACTTCCATGGCGGCGTCAGCAGGTCTTCGGCGCCACTGAGCAGGAGCACAGGCACCTGAACGAGCTTCAGCCGATCCCGCAGATCCCAACCCAAGGTGCCGCGGATCTGATGGAGGTTGCCGTGCTGGGGCTTCTCACCGCCGGTCACCACCTGATGGTAGGCCCGCAGGACACCATGTCGCGCCTCCAGGAAGGTATCTCCCCAGAGAAAGGGTGCCACCGCATCAAACTGCATGAGTGGACCACCCACTTCCAGACAACGGGCCCAGTGCTCGGCCTTAAGGCTCAGGGCGAAATCGAAACGGGGCATGGCACTGGTAAGGATGGCACCAGGAAAGGCGTCCCGATGTGTGCTGAGCAATTCCAGGCTCATGGCACTGCCGTTGGACAGGCCGATGAGCCAGGGTTGCGTCACGCCCAGAGACTGGAATAATTCCCAGGCCTCTGCGGCCAGGACAGCCGTGGGATACGGTCCTTCCAGCGGTGCATCCGACCTGCCCTGCCCCCGACTGTCGAAAGTGAGGATGCGGTGGTGGTCCGCCAGGCCTGACAACACGCCCGCCCACATGGTGGTGTCGGACAGCAGGCCGTTCAGAAGCACCAGCCAAGGGCCCACTGGGTTGCCTTGCACGCGGTAGTGCAACCTCAGGCCCGAGGCCAGTGTCACGAAGGTGGGTTGGCCCCTCATGTCAGGCCCTCAGTTCGGCAGGCTGGTACTGGCGTTCAAAGCGCCAGGCGCCTTCCTCCCAGCGAATGACGGTGCAGCTGGCTTTCTTCACATCCACATCGCGACTGGTGAGGTGGAACACCAGGTCACCGAGGAAAGGTTGGTGGCTGATGAGGACCATGACCTCTTCGGTTCCGGCCTCAGCCATGAGGCCTCGCAACCAGAGGTCGACCTGGGGAGGGCGCCCTTCCGGCATGAGATCCACCCGCGATTCCATGGGAAAGGGGCCCGCGGCCTCCTGGAGGCAAGTCATGGTCTCAGCTGCGCGCCGGCAGGGACTGTGGAAGCCGCGCGTAGGGAGATACCCGCGACTCACCAGACCTCGCATCGCCGCGCGCGTTTTCAACCAGCCATCTTCCGTCAGCGCCCGGTCCGCATCCCGCTGGCCAGGGCGAGGGTCTTCGGCAATGCCGTGGCGGATGAGCAGAAGGGTCGACATGAAACGGATCTTAACGCGTGATGCCGATCTCGCAAATTCCCATATCTTTCCAGGGGTTTTTGTGAGACACTTGCCGTTTGGGCCCCTCCCGGCTGGCGCTGTTCGCCAACAGAGACTGCCATTTGGCACACTCACGCAGGGATAGCCCCGGGAGATACCAGTGAGTGAGATGACCTTTGCAGCTTTAGGCTGCAGCGAAGCCCTGTTGGCTGCCCTGGCCAAACGCGGGTTCGAGACCCCCATGCCCGTGCAGGAACAGACCATCAAGCCAGGGCTCGAAGGCCGTGATCTGCTGGTGCAGAGCCGCACCGGCTCCGGCAAGACCCTGGCCTACGGCCTGCCGCTGCTGCAACGCCTGTCCGAGGAACGGCACACCCAGGCCCTGATCCTCCTGCCCACGCGGGAACTGGCCCAGCAGGTGGGCGCCGAGTTGCACACCCTCGTGCCCAAGCTGCCCATCGCCAACCTCGTCGGTGGCGTGGCCTACCAGCCCCAGCTGAGATCCCTGCAGGTGGGCTCGCCCGTGGTCGTGGGCACGCCGGGTCGCGTCATGGATCACCTGAACCGCGGCACTCTGGACCTGAGCAAGGTGAGCATGATCGTTCTCGATGAGTGCGACGAGATGCTGAACATGGGCTTTCTCGAAGACGTCGAAACCATTCTCGCCAAGGTGCCGGCAGGTCCCCAGACCTACTTGTTCTCGGCCACCCTGCCTGCCCCCATCGCGAAGCTGGCCAAGCGCTTCCTCAAGGACCCCGTCCAGATCCAATTGGCCGAGGCCGGTGAGCACGCCGTGCATGCCGACATCGCCCACACACCCGTGCTGGCGCCCGACCACCAACATGTGCGAGCCCTCGTGAACCTGTTGCTGAAGGACCAGCCAAGTTCGGCCCTGATCTTCACCAAGACCAAGGCCCAGACTGAGGAAGTCGCGGAAGAGCTGACCGTCTCAGGCCTCCCCGCCGCCTTCTTGCACGGCGATCTCGCCCAGGCCACCCGCACCCGCATCCTGGGTCAGTTCAAGGACGGCAAGCTGCGCTACCTGGTGGCCACGGACGTGGCCGCTCGCGGCCTCGACATCGAGGGTCTGCCCCTCGTGGTCCACATGGGCATCCCCACCCAGCTTGAAAGCTACATCCACCGCAGTGGCCGCACGGGCCGCGCCGGCGCCAAGGGCACCAGCATGGCGCTGGTGGGTTGGAAGGAAAGTCGCATCCTGCTGGCCTGGAGCCGTCGCGGCGGCCTCAAGCTGGAGTGGCGCGCCGTTCCCACTCCCGCGGAAATCCGCGAAGCCCAGGCCGCCAAGCTGCTGGATGGCATCCAGGGTTCCGCCAGCGCGGCCCTGCTTAACCAGGCCACTCAGATGCTGAAGGACGCCGATCCCGTGCGCCTGGTGGCCGGTCTGCTGGGCCTCGTCCAGGCCGACCAGGCTTCCGGTTTCGATCTCCCCAACGAGCCGGAGAAGAAAGTGAAGTCGCGCTTCGATCTGGCTCGGGAACGCAAGGATGGCGGTCCCCGGCCTCAGCGCACCTATGCCGAGCGAAACGCCACCCGCGGTGATGCGCCCCGACCCGATTCTGCTTTCTCCAAGACCCGTCCCGACGGCAGCTTCAAGCCCCGGAGCGAATCCACCGACAAACCCCGGCCCTACACCAAGCCCCGCCCCGACGGCGCCGAGAAGCCCCGCAAGGCCTGGGAGGACCGCACTGGAACCACCGCAGCCCCCAAGGACACGCCCCGGCCCTGGAAATCCAGCACAGCCGGCAAGCCTGTGAGCAAATCCACCGCGGGCGGGCCTGCGAAAACCTGGAAGAAGAAGGGCTGAAGCCCGAAACGGATTTATTGTTGGTCTAGGAGTCCCCGATCCAGGAATAGGTCTATACACTGATGCCCAAATTCAAGAGAGGGATGTCATGCCCCACCCTGCGCTTGACCGTCGGAAGCACGGCCATTTCAGGATCCTCTACATCGATTTTGGATCCTTCTGGAACCGTCTGATCCGAGGGAAGAAGGGGTACCAGAAGGCCCCGGTCCGGCCCAAGGCGGCGATTCGGCCGAAGACCGATGCGGCCGAACCAAGGCTGCGGACCTTTGACAGCGGGGTCGAACAACTCGACGAGCAGCACCTCGGGATTTGTGACGCCATCCTGAAGCTTCAAAAGGACCTTCGGGCTGGTCTGAGGGATCGCGCCCTCGTCGATGCACTGGACTCGCTGCTGCAGAGGATGAAGGGACATTTCTTTGACGAGGAGGCCCACCTGGAACGCATCGGCTTCCCCGATGTTCAGCAGCACATGGAAGAGCATGACCAGTTCAGGATTCAGGTGGCCCAGCTCCGGGACCGTGTCGACACCGGGGACGCCGCGGTTGCCCTGGAGCTCTCGACGTTCCTCTACAACTGGTTCAAGAACCACACGCTCCAGGAGGACACAGCGTTCTCGAAGGGCCATCCTCCGCGCTGATCAGGCATTCGGATCACTGGCGTTCAGGTCCAGTGGCTTGGGCTCCTCGACCTGCTTCGGCCTGCCCCAGACGCGGTTCTCCACGGGCTGGGCATTGGCCTTGTCGCGAGCTTCCTTCACCTTCTGGATGGCCTCCGCATCGCTCCCGGATTTGGGCACGGTACCGGGCTTGAAGGCCAGGTGAAGCACGCGGTCAGCCGTAGCGGACGTGGCCAACAGGCCTGTGTAGCGATCGATGTCCGCCCACTCCATGCCCTCGGGTGCCTTGAACTCCTCCCGCTCAGTGGTGGGCAGGGCGGCCTTCATGAAATCGATCCAGATGGGCAGGGCCACCTTGGCGCCGTCGGCACCCTTGAAAATCGTCTTCTTTTCATCCAGACCCACCCACACCCCACAGACCACACGGGTAGAGAAGCCGATGAACCAGCCATCGGTATGGTCATCTGTCGTGCCGGTCTTACCGGCCACGGGCCATTCGAGTTCGTTGCTTTTCGCTCCGGTGCCGCTGGTGGCTACGCCCTGGAGACACTGGATGAGCTGGTAGGTACTCTGGGGATCCAGCACCTGCTCGGTGGCGGCCCCCCCATGGCTTTCAAGCACTCGACCATTGCGGTCCGTGACCTTCTTGATGAAGAAGGGCGGCGGGGCCTGGAGGCCGCCGTTGGCGATGGTGGCGTAACCCCGCACCATCTCCCTGAGGGTGAAGTCCCCTGAGCCCAAGGCCATGCTGGGATAGGGTGGGATGTTGCCGGTGACACCACATTTGCGGGCAAAGTCGATGACGTTCATGACCCCGGTCTCTTCGAGGGTGCGGACGGCGGGAACGTTCCGGGAATCGCGCAGGGCCTCCCAAATGGGAATGGGTCCCCAGAAGTCGCGCTCATAGTTCTTGGGCTCGTAGGGCTTCACGCCGGGCCGAAGGGGCTTGAAGTCCGAGCTGCCATCCGGGTGGGTGATCATGACGTAGTCCACCGTATCGAGGAACCGTGTCGGCACGTCCTGGACCATGCTGGCAGGGGTTCTCCCGGCGGTGAACGCCGCGCCGTACACGTAGGCCTTCATGGTGGAACCCACCTGGCGTAAGGCCTGGGTGGCGCGGTTGAACTTGGAACGGTTGAAGTCGTAGCCCCCCACCATCGCCCGGATTTCTCCGGACCTGGGATCGACCGCCATCAAGGCGCCTTCCACGGACGGGTCCTGATCCAGCTCTAGCGTCTTCGGGGTACCGTCCTCAGAAGCCTTGACCGTGAACAGGGGTGCGGCGCCTCGAGGCAGCAGCTTCTGGATGTCCCTGCCCGCCCAGGCGAAAGCGCCCTCGGGAACGTCCAACTGGGTCTTTCCGATGCGGACCTGGGCCTTGCCACCCTTCCAGCCGAGGATCACGCCGCGCACGCTGTCACCATTCTCGAAGTATCGCTTCCAGCCGTTCAGCTGGGTGGTCTCTGGATCTGTCACGAACTGCACAGCGTCCTTGCGGAAGCCCCGGCGTCGGTCCACGACCTTGAGCCCGGTTCGCACCGCGTCGTTGGCGGCCTCCTGCCAGTAGCTGTCCAAGGTGGTGGTGACTTCCAGCCCGCCATTCAGCACCTGCTCGCGGCCGTACTTCTCATAAAGGTACTTCCGTACTTCCTCTACCACGTAGGGCGCAACCGCTTCCTCGTGGGCATTCTCGCGAGCCAGGCGAATGGGTTTTTCGACCAGGAGGTTGGCTTCCGCCGCCTTGAGATAGCCCTCCTTGACCATGCGGATGAACACGTGGTTGCGCCGGGACTTGGCGGCGGCCCGGGCCTTGGGGTCAGGGTTGTAGGGGTTGTACCAGTTCGGATTCTGAACGAGCCCCGCCAGCAATGCGCACTCCTCCGGAAGGAGCTGGGGCGCACTCTTCCCGAAATAGAACTCGGCAGCAGCCTCGATGCCATAGCGGCCGCCACCGAAATAGACCTCGTTGGCGTACATCTCCATGATCTGCTTCTTGGAATAGGCCTTCTCCAGCTTGCGGGCGAGGATGATCTCCTTCAGCTTCCGGTCCAGGCGCTTCTGCCGCTTGGCTGTCACCGTCCGAATGAGCTGCATGGTGAGCGTGGAGGCCCCTTCGCGACGCCGGCCAAAGCTGGTGACGAAGTTGACGCCCGAACGGAGAAGGCCGCGGGAGGAGACGCCGCCGTGCTCCCAGAAGTCCGTATCCTCGGTGGCCACGAGGGCGTTGATGAAGGCCTTGGGAATGTCGCCGTAGGGAATCACCACGCGATGTTCCTCAGCGAAAATGCCGATCACATTGCCACTCTGGTCGAGCACCTTGGTGATGGTCTTTGGCACCCGCAGAGCAAACAACGTCAGGAAACTGTCGGCATCTCTGGAGAGGACAGACCAGGACACCCCGAGGGTGAGGGCCCCAAGGGTGATCACTGCCACGAAGGCCAGCAGGAACCGCCGGATCCAACGTCGAGTGGGCGAAGAGGGGGATGCCGGTTTGGAAGCCATGGTTCCAGGATAGCGGTAGAGCGTTAGAGTGTTGCCATGCCCCAGCGACTGATCCTCGTGGCCAAGGTCAAATCCCCGCATCTGGGTTCCACCCTGCGGGCGGCGCTGCCGGTGTTCCTGGACCGGGGTTGGGCCATCACCGGTGAACCCGGCCTTGAGGAACCCTGGGTCCTGGCGGGGCTTGATCCCGCGAAACTGCAGATCGACCTGAACCTGGGTGCCAGCGAGGCACCCGCCGACCTCTGCCTGGTGCTGGGTGGCGACGGAACCCTGCTCTATGCCGCCCGACGCGTCGGCATGCGCGGCACACCGATCCTGGGCATCAACCTGGGCTCCCTGGGATTCCTCACGGCCCATCCCGTGTCGGGTGCTCGGGCGGCCGTGGATGCGTTCCTTGCCGGAAGCCTGGTCTCCGATGTCCGCCCCATGCTGGAAGCAGAGCTCTGGCGACAAGGCTGCTTGCTGACAAGGCAGTCCGTGTTGAACGACGCCGTGCTGGCCAAGGGCGCCATGGCCCGCATCATGGACATGCGTCTGCGCATCGGGGACCAGGATGCAGGCCCCATGAAGGCAGACGGACTGATCGTGGCGACCCCCACGGGATCCACCGCCTATGCGTTGTCCGCGGGCGGCCCGATCCTGCACCCGAGCCTGGAGGCCTGCGTCATCGCACCCATCTGCCCTCACACGCTCACCTTGCGCCCATCGGTGGTACCGGCCTCGCTGCCCATCAGCATCACCCTGGATGACGCCGAGGACGCGCACCTCACGCTGGACGGCCAGGTGGGTCATCGGGTGCTCCCCGGCGACGAGGTCAGACTGCATCGAGCCGAGGCCCGGATCACGATGCTACAGAAGCCTGGGCTGGACTTCTTCGCGCTGCTTCAGCAGAAACTCCATTGGGGCGATCGATAGCCCATCGGTCGGACCGGCAAACCGCCACAGACCGCCGACCCCGCAGCCCGTTCCTAACCTATTGGTCGGCGGTGGTCTGCGTCATTCCGTGCTTGTGACCACAGGCACACGGGGCCAGGGGGACACTTCACGCCAGGTAGGACCTGCGTCCCTGCATGGAGGCCCCATGGCCCTCAAAGAACGACCGAAACCCTTCCTTCTGCCCGAGTATTGCAAAGGCTGCGGCCGCTGCCTTGATGCCTGCGCCAAGGATTGCATCACCCTCAGCGACCAGATCAATCCCCTGACGGGCCTGGTGCCCGTGGAACTGGACTTGACCGACTGCAACGCCTGCGGCATGTGCATGGACGCCTGCCCCGAGCCCTACGGCCTGCGCCCCGCCCACGAGGGCGAGGTCCAGGACTTCGAACTGGAGGACCCCGCCAAGCTCTTCGGCGTGAAACCCAGCGACGCGCTGGAACCCAGCGACATCCCCAACGAGGTGCTGCCCCTGCCCCGCACGGAGCCCCTGGTCATCAAGGGCACCTACGCCTCGGCCCTGGGCGCCCTGCTTGCAGGCTGCCGCCACGTCTACGGCTACCCCATCACGCCTTCGACAGAAGGCGCCGAGCTGATGGCCAAGTTCCTGCCCAAGCTCGATGGCACCTTCATCCAGGCCGTGAGCGAAGTGGCCGCCGTGAACATGATGTACGGCACCGCCGGCGCCGGCCTGCCCACCATGACCTTCACCTCCTCGCCCGGTTTCAGCCTGATGCTGGAAGGCGTGTCCTACATGATCGGCGCCGAACTGCCGGGCGTCTTCGTGGACGTCATGCGCGGCGGACCAGGCCTGGGCAACATCGCCCCCGAGCAGTCCGACATCAAGCTGGCCTGCCACGGCCTCGGCCACGGCAACACCCAGGCCATCACCCTGGCGCCCTCCACGCCTCAGGAGATGCTGGATCTCACGATGCTGGCCTTCGAACTGAGCTTCAAATACCGCAACCCGGTGGTGATCCTCAGCGACGGCTACCTGGGCCAGATGACCGGCAAGGTGCAGCTGCCCGACAGCATGATCAAGCCTGGCATCCCCAAATGGGCGGTCTACGGCGATGCCATGCATCGCAAGAACCTCATCTCCTCCATCTTCCTCACGGAGACCGACCTTGAGGCCCACAACCACCACCTGAACGCCAAATACGCATCCATGAAGGTGGAGGCCCGCGCGGAGTCCTTCCTCTGTGACGACGCCGAAGTGGTCCTCATCGCCTGCAACACCCCCGCCCGCACCGCCAAGGGCGCCGTGCAGGACCTGCGCAACCAGGGCATCAAGGCCGGGCTCTTCCGGCCCATCACCCTCTGGCCCTTCCCCGTGGTGGATCTCATTGCGGCCATCAAGGGCGCCGAGCGCCTCGTGGTGGTGGAAGCCAGTGCCGGGCAGCTGGAGGATGAGGTCCGCCTCGCCCTGAGCAAGGCCGGCGTCCGCCAGTTCCCCGAGATTGAATCCGTCCGCCGCATGGGCGGCATCCTGCCCCAGCAGAACGAGATCATGGCCCAGGTGCTGGGAAAGAAGGAGGTCCGCGCATGAGCAAGGCCAGCGTCTTCTACGACAAGTTCGAGCGGCACTCCCATGGCCAGGGCCTGAAGGGCCACGCCACCCACTACTGCCCCGGCTGCGGCCACGGTCTGGCCCACAAGTACCTGGCCGAGGCCATCGACGCGCTCGGCATCCAGGACCGCACGGTGGCCATCAGCCCCGTGGGTTGCTCGGTGTTCCTCTACTACTACTTCGATGTGGGCAACAGCCAGGCCGCCCACGGCCGCGCCCCCGTGGTCGCCCTCGGCCACAAGTTCGCCAATCCCGAGAGCGTGGTCATCAGCTACCAGGGCGACGGCGACTTGGCCTCCATCGGCTTGGCAGAGACCATCTCCACCGCCCAGCTCGGTGCTCCCATCACCGTCATCTTCATCAACAACGCCATCTATGGCATGACCGGTGGCCAGATGGCCCCCACCACGCTGATGGGCCAGACCAGCTCCACCAGTCCTTCGGGCCGCGATCAGTCCAACGGCCAGCCCATGAAGATGGCCGAACTCATCGCCGGCCTGGATGGCCCCATCTATGTGGAGCGCGTGGCCCTCTTCGACGCCAAGCAGCGCATCAAGGCGAAGAAGGCCATCCAGAAGGCCCTCAAGCTCCAGATGGAAGGCCGCGGCTATTCCTTCATCGAGGTGCTGGCTGAGTGCCCCACCCACCTGAAGATGACTCCCGAAGAGACCGAGAAGTGGGTCAAGGAGTGCATGGAGCCCGTGTATCCCCTGGGCGTGAAGAAGGACCTCACCATCGATCCCTGGTTCAAGCGGAATCCGCCCTGCTTCCAGGGTGAAAAACTCCTCAGCCTGGCCGGTGCGACCTATGAGCACCCCGTGCGCGCCTGCAAGGGCTTCCCCACCCATCTCGCCCCTCAGGACATCTCCCTGAAGCTTGCCGGATCCGGCGGCGACGGAGCCCAGACCGCGGCCATGCTCATCGCCCGGTCCGCCATCAATGAAGGTTTCGACGCCACGCACATTCCCAGCTACGGCCCGGAAAGCCGTGGCGGCACCTCCTATGCCGATGTGCATGTGGCTGAGGACGAGGTGCTCAACCCCGGGTCACCCGATCCCCAGATCCTGCTCGCCTTCAACGCCCCCAGCCTCGCCAAGTTCGGTCCCACCGTGCGCAAGGGCGGCTATGTCATCTACGACAGCTCTGTGGTCACCGAAGCGCCCGAGTTCGATCCCAGCATCAAGGTCTTCCCGGTGCCCTTCACGGGCATTGCCACCGACCTGGGCAAGGCCGTGGTGAAGAACATCGTGGCCCTGGGCGCACTCCAGGCCGCCACGAACATCTTCCCCAGGGAGACCTTCCTCACGGCCATCCGGGTGGCCCTGAAGGACAAGTGCGCCCTGATCCCCCTCAACGAAGAAGCCTTCGCCTGGGGCATCAAGTCGGTGGAAGCGCTCGACCAGTAGTCCCAGGAATCCCAGGAGGCAGCCATGACGGACACCGCCATCCAGACCAACCTCAGCCATGAGGAATGGAAAATCGTCATGGCGCTCCGGGAGATCCCCGACAGCCCGCTCCGTGCGAAGGTCTCCGGCCTTCTGGCCGAGTTGGTGCGCTTCATCCAGCAGCCCCGTTGCCTGGGCATGCAAAGCGACGGCTTCCCCTGCGGCACGCCCACCAGCAGCTGCGAAGAGTGCCAGCACATGTTGCAGGTGCTTGATGATCTCGCGGCGAGGGTGCCGGTTCAGGACTGATTTTCACGAACGAAATGCGACGACAGGATTAACAGGATTGAAAGTTGGATGAACAGGATTAGTGCTGACTGAAATCCTGTTAATCCTTCAGTTCATCCTATTAATCCTGCCTTTGTATTTGCTCCCTCGCTACGGCCTGTTCGGGTGAGTGTGGATTCCAAGCGATCCAGCCGCTGCCGGAACTGATCTGATAGTTCCTCCACCTTTTCGTGGAGGTGGGCGACCTCCAGCTCGGCCTTCACGTTGATGTCGTACTCCACGTCGTCCCGGATGTGATCCTTCTCCGCCTGCCGGTTCTGGGCCAGGAGGACGAGGATGGACAGGATGATGGCCTCGAGGGAGACCACCATGGTGAGGAACCCGAATGGATAAGGGTCGAAGGAGACCTTCCCGCTGACGTTCAGGTAGATCCAGAGGGCGAACCACCCGGCGTTCAGCAGGAGGAAGGTCATGCTGCCGGAGAAGTTCGCGATCCAGTCGGTCACTTTCTCCAGGAAGGAGCGCTGGTCCTCGATCTCATCCTGGACATTGCGGGCCACCCGGGTGCGCAGGAGCAGATCGGCCTTCCTGGTCATGGCTCCCATGGCACCGAGCAGGTGGAGGGCCGCCTCGGGCTTCTGGGTGACGAGCAGCAGCAAATCGGAGCGGTCCAGCTCAAGCAGTTCCGTGGAGACGAGTGCGGTGGCAGTGGCGGTGCGGGTGCCCGCATCCAACATGGCCAACTCGCCGAAGACATCGCCCCGGTGGCGCCCCGTGAGGACGATCTTCTGCCCAGCCCGGTCCACCACGGAGATCTCCATCTCGCCAGAGGTGACGATGTACATGGCCTCCCCGGCATCCCCGGCCTTGAAAAGGGTCTGGCCTGGCTCCAGCCGCAGCACCTCCACGGCCTGGGCCAGGAGCGAGAGTTCCTCAGGTCCCAGAGCTGCAAACAGGGGTAGGTCAGCCAGCAGGGCGGCATCCGCAACCATTTGATGGGTCTCCTTCGGGTGGATGAAGAGAACCTATCGCACTCCAGGACCCCCGGGCACGGCAAATGCCCTCCAGAACCGAGAAGTCCGGCCGATCACTGGCTCCGGGCCGCCTGGAGGTTTCTCTGGATGCGGCCGTTGGTGGGGCTGAGCCTTGCGGCGCGCTCCAGGAAGCGTAGTCCCCGTTCCTTCTGCCCCAGCTGCACGTACCCCACGCCGACACTCATCAGGAAAAGGTCTCCCCCCGGAGCCAGCGTCAACGCCTGCTTGTAGAACAGGACCGCCTCCTGGAAGCGTCCCTCCTGTCCGGCAGCGTAGGCGAAATCGACCAGCTTTTCGATCCCCTGCGCCCAGCGGATATCCTCCCGGGTGATCTCGTACTCGCGTCGGTCGTCATCCGCGGAGTCGTAAAACATCGTCGTGACTCGGCCTCCTGCGGCCTTCACCTTGGCGGCAAGGTCCCTGAGCTTCGGTGGGTCCACCCAGATCAGCTCCATCCGGGCGCGGGACACCGCCGGAGCCGCGAGCAACTCGGCATCCGGTGGTTCCTTCCGTTCGCGGACCTGCCCCTTGACCTTCGCCCGAAGGGTGCCGTCCGTCGGATGCAGGACCAGTGCTTCGACCAGCTGAGTGAGTGGTTCCTCCGGAGCTGCCGCCACGAGGCCCGTTCCGGAAACCAGAATGAAGCACAGCCCCCCGGTGGTCAGGACACCTTTGAAAGGATTCATGGCACCTCCGGCAGGGGCCAGCATAGCAACCCAGGGCCTGGAAATGGCTGGAGGGCCTACCGGCCTCAGCAACTTCGAGTCATCCAGGTGGTGGTACTTGGCTGTTCGAACCGATTCACAGCCCGCCGCGCAGGTTCGCGAAGGTTCGCAACCCATCCTCGGTGGGCTTCAGCAGCGCCACCAGATGGTCCGCATGCAAGGCGCGCAACGGTGCCCCCGGATCGGGGAAACCTTCCGGCATGGCCCAAGTCGGGGCGATGGCTTCACCGGCAGAAATGGCCCGACCGTGACCCAGGTGTTCAGCCTCCTCATCGGTCAGCAGGCGCGACGGGCACCAGGGCAGCAAATCAGCGCCGCAGACCAACCTCTCCTGGCCTTCTCCGGGATCGGCCCATGGCCCGATGGCTGTCCTGCGAAGGGCCGTGAGGTGCGCACCGCAGCCCAGGGCCCGGCCCAGATCCCGGGCGAGGCTCCGCACGTAGAAACCGCCGCGGCAGGTGAGCTCGAGGGTGCTGCGGCGGGGCAGGTCATGGGTGATCCAGCGGGCAGACTGCAGGAACACGCGACAGGGCTTCATGATGACTTCCTCGCCGCGATGGGCCTTTTTGTAGGCCGCCTCGCCATCGATTTTCTTGGCACTGGTGGCGGGCGGGATCTGCTCGGTCCAGCCCAGGAAGGGCGTCAGGGCCGTTTCAAGCGCTGGGAGTGAAATCGGCAGGTCCGCTTCCAACACCGGCTTGCCCTGCAGGTCGCAGGTGTCGGTTTCCACGCCCCAGGCCACCTCGGCCACATAGGTCTTGGGCAGGGGATGCAGCAACTCCATGAGCCGGGTGGCCTGGCCCGCCAGCACCAACAGGAGGCCCTCGGCAAAGGGATCCAGCGTGCCACCGTGGCCCAGGGCCAGCTGCTTCTGCCCCGCCTCAAAGGCCCGGCGCTTGAAGCCCCGGATCACGTCAAAGCTGCTCTGCCCCACAGTCTTGTGGACGAGGTGGATCCCCGACTCGACCATTCAGGCTTCCGCCGGATCGACGGGCGGCTCGGGCTCGATCGGCCGGGCCGCCCGTTC
>JANYAZ010000188.1 GCA_025361045.1 Geothrix sp.
CCGAGACACCAGGCGCCTTCCACCCGAGCACCCGGCTCTACCGATTCACCATCCTGATCTTCATCAGCCTGCTGGTGCTGGGGAGCTACTTCGCCTACGACAGCATCGGAGCCCTTGAGAACACCCTGATGGCGGAGCTGCACCTGGACCGAAGCACCATCGGGTCGCTGTATACCGCCTATTCCGTGGCCGCCATCGCCATCGTGTTCTTTGGCGGCATGCTCTACGACAAGCTGGGGCCCCGCAAGGCCAGCCTGCTCTTCAGTGTGCTGGTGTTCGTGGGCGCTGTCATCGTGGCCGTGGCCAAGGGCAAGTGGATGCTCATCTTTGGGCGCCTGGTCTTCGGTGCAGGATCGGAGTCACTCATCGTGGTCCAGAGCGCCATCATCAGCCGCTGGTTCAAGGGCAAGGAGATGGCCATGGCCTTCGGCATCGCCCTCACCCTCAGCCGGGTGGGCACGGTGTTCGCCTTCAACACCGAAGAGCTCATCGCCGACCACTTCCACAGCTTCCGGGCGGCGCTCTGGGCGGCGGCTTTGCTCTGCCTGTTCTCGGTGCTCTGCAACCTGGTCTTCATCCTCATGGACCGTCACGGGGAGAAGGTGCTCTCCCTGCAGAAGGCGGAGGCCGGGGACAAGATCGTTTTCGCCGACCTCAAGAAATTCACCTCGTCGTACTGGTTCGTGGTGCTGCTCTGCGTGACCTTCTACAGCGCCATCTTCCCCTTCACCGCCCTGTCCTCAGACATGTTCCATGACAAGTGGGGCATCCCCAACGTGACCGTGATGACCGGCGGTTTCCTGGCCAAGGTGTTCTACAACTTCACCCACATGTTCAACACGGCGCCCGGAATCACGAGCATCACCATCGCCGCCTCGATGATCTTCGCGCCCTTTGCCGGTGGTCTTGTCGATCGCTTTGGGCGACGCGCCTCCCTGATGGTGCTGGGGGCCCTGATCATGATTCCGGCCCACCTGCTGCTGGGGATCACCCATTGGAACCCCATTCCCATGATGGCCCTGCTCGGCGTGGCCTTCGTGCTGGTACCCGCTGCCATGTGGCCCTCGGTGCCCCTGGTGGTTGAGGAGAAGCGCGTCGGTACAGCCTTCGGCTTGATGACGGCCATCCAAAATGGCGGACTGGCCCTGTTCCCCTTGCTTAATGGTTGGCTGCGGGACAAGACCGGTACCTACACCTCCACCCAGATCATGTTCACGGGGCTGGGCGGGGCGGGACTCGTCTTCGCCTTCCTGCTGTTGCGGGCCGACAAACGGAATGGCGGCGTGCTTGAGGCGGGTTCCTCCGCCCGGTCTGACCCAAGCTGACCTTGGCGCGAGTAGACTGGGACCAAATTCCTGGAGGCCGGATGACCCGCTGGAGCAGGACCCTCGCATCCCTGGCTACAGGCTTGGTGTGCGTGGCCACGCTCCTGGTGCCCCTTGGCTGCGGGCCTCAGCCGGCGGCACCACCTCCCGTGCAGGTACAGGCCGCAACACAGGATCCGATCCCGGTCCACGCCCGGGAGACCCTTAGTTACGTCCGCCAGCATGGCTATGCGCCACCGGGCTACGTGGGGGGCCGGGTCTTCGGGAACTACGAAGGGCAGCTACCCCGCTACAACGGGAAGCGGAAGCGCATCGAGTACCGTGAGTGGGACGTGCGGCCCAGGGCCGAGGGCCGTAATCGTGGCACCGAACGGCTGGTGACAGGGAATGATGGCCGCGCCTGGTACACCCCCGACCACTACCGCACCTTCATCGAAGCGAAGTGATGGACCCGTCCTTCTCTGCGGGGCCAGGCGCGTCCTTGCTGCAGCCGTGGCAGGGAACCGCCGAGGCGCTGGTGGATGCCACAGTGGGACAACCGGCCCTCTGGTGGCTGCGCGGTTCCCGCATGCGCACGCGCCAGGGGCTCATGGACGAATGGGCCGCCGCCGCACAGTTCCCCCCCCACTTCGGCGGCACCTGGGACGCCCTCCGGGATGCCCTGGCCGACCTTCCGGACGGTGGCATCTTCCTGGTCCTGGAAGCGGACCAGCTGCTTCAGGACGCACCCCCGGCCGAGGCTGCAACCTTGTTGGCGGTGCTGAGGGACGTGCGGGAGGACCTGGCACCCAAGGGGTTCCGGATCATCCTCCAGGCCGAACCGGCCCACTTCGAAACCCTGGTGCAGGGCCTGCGGGCCATGGGCCTGGGTTAGCCTCCAGAGGCCTTGGCCCGGTACGCCGCCAGGCCGCGGAGTGCCTCTGTCCGCACCTTGGCCTGAAACCAGGGCGTCCAGCCCAGCAGGAGCCCGGCGGGGCCGAAGGCCTGGCGGGCCCACGCCCAGAAGCTGAACCGGTCCCGGTGCGTAAGGATGAGCCCTTCCTCGAAGGCGAAGGTGGCTTCGATGTGATTGATGACGGTCCGTCCCGTGCGGCTGAAGGTGTAGTGGGCCTTCCAGTGGACCCGTACCCGGTGGCCCGCTTCGTCCAGGATCCGGTGGGTCACAGTCAGATCGGTGGAGCGGCTCAGCAGCATGGCCCACATGGCGCAGGCGGCGTCGCGATCCAGGGGACCGAAGGCCGGGTCCTCGAAGGTGGCCGACCGGTGATAGCAGGCGGCCATGCCCGCGGCATCCCTCCTAGCGAAGGCTTCGTAGAACCGGTGCACCAGCACGGCCTGGGTCATCAGAACTGGGCCCTGAAGGCTTCGAAGGCCTGGCGAAGCTCCGCGAGTTCCTCGCGGAGGGAGGCGAGTTCGGTCTCCAGCTGATCCACCCGTCCCGGCCGGGAAGGGGCCGCCTCCTGGGGTGACGGTGAAGTGGAGGTGTCCAAGACACCCGTCAGCAGGTGCGACACTCGCGCCTCGCGGGCACCCGGGGCCCTGGGAAGTCGGAGGACGAGGGGTGGTTCGGCTTCCATCAGGACATCCAGGCAACCCTCCACTTCCTCCAGGTCGGGAAAGACATACATGCGGCGGGTATTGGTGCGCAACTCGCCTGAGGTCTGCGGGCCCCGCAGCAGCAGTTCCGCCAGGAGGGCCGCCTCCTGCACCGAGAGGTTCCAGGTGGGCTTGGCCGTGTGGGCCACCTTCAGGACTCGGCCGGGCCAATGTTCTGCCAGACCCCGGGTGATGAGGGCGTTCACCGTCTCCTGGACTTCGGGTTCCGTCAGGGACAACACGGGATCCCGGTTGCTGGACTGGTTGCTGGCGTTCAGCAACCCGTTCATGGACAGGGGGTACACATCCGGGGTGCTCAGCTGCTTTTCCAGCAGGCAGCCGAGCACGCGGCATTCCAAGGGGCTCAGGTCGAAGTCCGGCATGGGGCATTATCCACCAACCCAAGGTGTGACTTCGAACCTCTGGATTTTTATTCGGACCGCCGTATCCTTAACCCATCTCTTGAAAAAGGACCTCCATCTCTTAAACGCGCCAGACCTCCTTTGATCTTCCGTTCCACCTTTCGCGGCAGCCACCGCGCCCCACAGGAGCTTTCGATGTCCACCCACCCTGCCCCGCGACGAGCCCTTTGGGGTGTGGTCGGTTCCCTGAGCCTGCTGCTGGCCCTGGGGTTCCAACCGGCCCAGACCAAGGCACCCCAGACCAAGACGGCGGGCCTGTCCAAGGAGACCTGCTACCAGTGCCACGATCAGATCCAGGCCATGAAAGAAAGCTCGAAGCACGCCAAGCTGGCCTGCACGGTCTGCCATGACGGCCTGGCCAAGCACGTCGACAGTTCGGGCGACGTGAAACCTGTCACCAAGCTGGATCCCGCCATCTGCGGCAGCTGCCACAAGGACCAATACCAGAGTTTCTTCAAGGTGAACCTGGACGGCGGCGCCCGCAAAGAGAAGGGTAATCCCACGGGGCGTTCCCCCATGCAGGACAAGCTGCTGGCGGGCCACGGCTTCACCTTCGAGCACAACGAGCCCCGGGGCCACGCCTTCATGGTGATCGACCAGTTCGTGGTGGACCGCTTTCAAGGGGGCCGCTTTCAGTTCAAGAACGGTTGGAAGGGCATCACCGAGGTCGGCAAGACCTGGGACGTCCTGGTGGACAAGGGGCCCCAGTTCAAGCTCCCCGAAACGGCCATGGCCGCGAACCCGACCTGCATGCAATGCAAGACCTCAGACCATCTTCTCAAGTGGAAGTTCATGGGCGACAAGGACGCCAAGGCCCGCTGGGACCGCACCTCCAGCCCCGTGGACGTGGCCAAGGACACCCACTATCCCGTGGGCTGCATCCAGTGCCACGACCCACACGGCACCAAGCCCCGCATCGTGCGGGACGCCCTCATCCAGGCCATCGGCCGCGAGGGCGACAAGAACATCTTCGCGAAGAACGGCAAGACCGACCTGAAAATCGTGGACTTCCGCGACGGCTTCCGCAAGATCGGCCTCATGGAGAAGACCGATTCGCGCATGATGTGCGCCCAGTGCCACGTGGAGTACGCCTGCAACGCGGGCTTCCAGTGGTCGGATGGCAAGAAGGTGGGCTACGACGACCAGCGCACCAACCACTTCCCCCTCAAGAACGCCAAGCAGCTGCTGGAGCACTACAAGAAGGTCGACTTCTACGACTTCAAGCACGCCATTACTGGCGCGCGCCTGATCAAGATGCAGCACCCCGAGGCCGAGGCCTTCGCGGGCAGTGTCCACGACAAGGCTGGCATCCAGTGCCACCAGTGCCACATGCCGAAGCAGAAGGGCAAAGATGGGAAGCTCTTTTCAACCCATGGCGTGATCCGTCCCCTGGCGGACGTGAAGGCCTCCTGCCTGGGCTGCCATCCGAAAGACGGCGTGGAAGCCAAGAAGTACGAGATCGAGACCATCCGCAACCATGTGAAGGGCAAGATGCGGAAGTCTGAGTTCTGGATCGGCCGCCTCATCGACACCTACGTGGTGGCCAAGCGCGCCGGTGTGGCCGAGGAGACCCTTTCCAGGGCCCGGGAGAAACATGAAGAAGCGCATGTCCTGTGGGAGTTCTGGACCGCC
>JANYAZ010000218.1 GCA_025361045.1 Geothrix sp.
AACGAGAGAAACCTATCGGCCACACCTGTACCGAGGGGCTGAGCGAAGCCGAGGAAGCGAGATGAAGAGAAAGAGCGGAAGGCAATCCAGGCGGGCCCGAGTTGAGCGAATGGTTAGGCCTCTTCTAGCTCTTTCTCTTCATCTCGCTTCCTCGGCTTCGCTCAGCCCCTCGGTACAGGTGTGGCCGATAGGTTTCTCTCGTTGAGACTGGGGGAGAACCCCTGAACGGCGCTGAATCATCGAGACCGGTGCTGGAATCTTGTGTGTTGGAGTCGTCGGGCTCTCAAGAAAAATTGGACCGGAGATGCACGGAGATGAACGGTGATGGGATCGGGGCATCACCGTTCATCTCTGTTCATCTCCGGCAAAAAGCAGTTCTTCACTGATCCGCTCTCTCCGGCTGGTGCTGCCCTCCCGGTATGCTGAAGCGTCTTCTGTATGAGGCCCTCGGCATGACCATGACCAGTCCTTGCTTCTCTGCCCATCCGATGGTGCTGCTGTTCGCCGCGCTGGTGGCCGGAGTGATGCAGAGCGCGGAACCCGTGAAGCTTCCCTTCAAGCCTTCGCCGGTACCCGGCGGGATTGCCATCGTGCCCATCCACGGGACGGACACGGCCTCCAAGGTGACCTACCATGGCGAGCCGGTGCTGACGCGGCGCAGCGGCAAGGGCTGGGTGGCGGTGGTGGGGATTCCGCTGAGTGCAAAGGCCGGCCAGGACGCGATCGAGGTGGACGGCCAGTCGGTCCCCTTCACCATCAAGCCGAAGCATTACCCCGAGCAGCGGGTGCACGTGGCGGACCAGCGGAAGGTGACGCCCAACGCCGAGGACGAGGCCCGCATCGCCAAGGAGCAGGTGCTGATGGCGCCGGCCTGGAAGGCCTGGCCCGAAGCGCTGATCCCCTCGCTGAGCCTCCGCCAGCCCACGCCGGGCGCCCTCACCGCCTCCTTCGGCATGCGGCGCATTTTCAACGGGGTGCCCCGCTCGCCCCACTCGGGCCTGGACATCCGGGCCCCGCAGGGCCAGGCGGTGCGGGCTCCGGCGGCGGGTCGAGTGGTGCTCACGGGCGACTTCTTCTACAGCGGCAATGCGGTGTTCGTCGCCCACGGCGAAGGGGTGGTGAGCCTGCTCTGCCACCTGTCAAAAATCTCGGTGAAGGAGGGCCAGGTGCTCCAGGCCGGCGATGTCGTGGGCGAGGTGGGCAAGACGGGACGCGCCACGGGGCCACACCTGCACTGGTCCCTAAGCCTCAACAACGCCCGGGTGGATCCCCGGCTCTTCCTGGGAGGTCAGCCATGATCCGGAGGTTGCTGGATCTGCCGGTGGAGGCCAAGGCGAACATCCGCGGCGGCCTGGGCGTGGGGCAGGGCGTGGACCTGCTGAAGCTGGGCGACATGGCGGGCGTGCTGAGCCTGGGCCGCATCACGCTGGAGCCCGGCGCCACCATCGGCGAGCACGCCCATCCCAACACAGAGGACCTCTACCTGATCGTGGAGGGGCGGGGCACCGGCCTCCTGGATGGCGAGCGCTTCCCCGTGGGACCCGGCGACTTGTTCCTGGTGAAGGCGGGCGGCAGCCACGGCCTGATCAACGACTCGGACGGCCCCCTGACCTTCATCGGCCTGCTCACGCGGAGCGAGACCCTACCTTGATTCCCGGGCATAGCCCTTCGTCTGCACCAGGACCACACCAAGGATGGCGATGCCGCCACCCACGAGGGTGAGCAGGGCGGGGACCTCACCCAGCCACACCCAGGCGATGAAGCTGGCGAGCACCGGCGACAGATACAGGAAGCTGGAGAGCAGCGAGGCGGGCATCCGGGCCAGAGCGTGGTTCCACAGCAGGTAAGCGATGGCGGCGGGGAAGATGCCGAGGTAGATCACGGCGAAGGTGGCGGGGGGGGCGGCGACCTTGCCCTGCCGGATCAGTCCAGGCAGGAAGAAGAGCAGGGGTAGCGTGCCAGCCCAGATCGAGTAGCAGGTGAACTCGAGCGCCGAGTGGCGGCGGAGCAGCTGCTTCGACAGGATCGAATAGACGGCCGCCACGGTGGCCGCCAGCAGGATGAGCAGGGCCCCGGGCGTGAACTGCAGGCCCTGGCCACCGCTGAGGGCGATGAGCGCGACGCCCGCGAAGGCCAGCAGGATGCCCAGCCAGCCGAGCCCGGTGAGGCGCTCCTTCAGCACGGCCACGGACAGCAGTGCGGTGAACACCGGGGCCGCGGAGATGAGCAGGGAGGCCGCCCCGGCCTGCACCGTCACCTCGCCGAAGTTCAGGGCCACGTGATAGACGCTGATGCCGAGGAAACCGGCGAGGGCGATGTGCGGCAGCTCGGAACCCTTGGGCAACCGCATCCGCTTGGCCAAGGCGTACAGGGCCAGCACCACGGAGGCCGTGCCGAACCGCAGCAGGGCCAGCTCGCCGGGACCGTAGCCATCGGCGCCAACCGCACCGGCCGCCGTCAGCCGCATGCCCGCCCGGATGCCCGCAAAGGCCGAGCCCCACAGCACCAGCAGGCCGGCGATGGCCAGCCAGGTGCGGGGTTCACGTTTCCAACTCATGCCTTCACCCTAGCGCAGCCCGATGGCGAGTCTCTCCCGCAGCGCCGCGCAGGCCCGGGCCCGGTGGCTGAGGGTGTGCTTGAGATCGCTGGGCAGCTCCCCGAAGGTCTGGTGGTGGCCCCCGGGGATGAAGATGGGATCGTAGCCGAAGCCGCCCTGGCCCCGGTGATCCATGGCCAGGTGGCCTTCCACGGCACCGCTGACGGTGAAGGGTCCACCGGGCAGGCGGCCGGCCATGGGCGCGAAGGCCAGCACGCACACGAAGCGGGCGCTGCGGTTTGCGCCTTCGGGCAGCAGGGAGTGCAGGCGCAGGTTCTTGTCCCGGTAGGTGGGCAGGTCCGGCGCGAAGCGCGCGCTCAAGACGCCGGGGCCGCCCCACAAGGCATCCACACACAGGCCCGAGTCATCGGCCAACACACCATCCACGGCCTCCGTACCATGCTCAAGCCACCAGGCGCGTGCCCCCTCGGCTTTCTGCAGGGCATTGTCCTGAAAGAAGGCGCCGGTTTCGGGAAGCTCCGGGGCATCTGCGGGCCAGGGGACGAACTGCAGGTCCGGCAGCAGCTCTGAGAATTCACGCAGCTTGCCGGCGTTGCGGGAGGCTAGGAGGACTTTCAGCATGGGGGCATCACCTGGGCATCAGAGACAAGGAATGTTGAAAGCGGAGAAAGCAGAGGAGCGGAGGAGAGCGGAAAACTGAAGTCTTGTTATTAGCTTTTCTCCGCTTTCCTCAGCCCCTCCGCTGCCCTCCGCTTATTCAATTCTTTTCATTTGTTCAGCACCCCACCACTTCGGTGTACCAGCTGCGGGCCCGCTCGGGGGTCATGGGGCCGTGGACCAGGGCACGGCCATCGGCGAAGAGGGTGATCTCGTCGGCGCCGTCGCGGCCCTTGAGCATGAGACCCGCCTGTTTCCAGGGGCTGCGGGTGCGGGTTTCGAGGCGCTCTCTCAGGGCCGTGAGATCCAACTGCCCTGGGGGATTCACGCGGATCTGCACGCCTTCCAGGCCACAGAGGGCACTGGCCTTGAGGGTCCAGCGGTCCTCGAGAAACTCGGTGACCCGGTCTTTGCAGAAGCGGCAACGGGTTTTCGGCGGCTTCAGGAACTGCCGCTCGTCGTGCCAGAAGTCGAAGCGGGCGAGGTCGGTGTGGGGTGCCTTGCCCGTGAGGACCTTCAGGGCCTCCATGGCCGCCCAGCTACCCACGATGCCCACGGTGGGCCCCAGCACCCCGGCGCTGTCGCAGGTATCCACATCACCACCCGCCGGGGGTTCTTCGATGAGGCAGCGCAGGCAGGGGGTGTGGGGCGGGTTCAGCGGCCACACCACGCCCTCGCCACCGATGGCTCCGGCGTAGATCCAGGGCGTGCCCGTGAGGATGGCCACATCGTTGATGAGGAAGCGGGCCTCGAAGTTGTCGGTGCCGTCGCAGATGAGGTCGAAGCCCGAGAGCAGCTCCCGGGCGTTGCCGCTGGTGAGGTCCGCCACTACAGGCGCCAATTCGATGCTCGAATTGGCGTGGGACAACCGTTCCGCCGCCACTTCCGCCTTGGGGCGCCCCAGGTCGGCTTCGTTGTAGAGCAGCTGGCGTTGGAGGTTCGAGG
>JANYAZ010000222.1 GCA_025361045.1 Geothrix sp.
CACATGGCGCTGAACACGCCCAGCTCGGAATAAGTGGGCAGGCGGCCATCCAGGAGGCGCAGAATCACCTGCCACTCGTCCCTGGACAGGCCCAACTCCAGGGCCAGGGCTTCGGTGACAGCCGGTTCGTGGACAGCAGGCATGGAGGCTCCCGAAGCCTCGATTCTAGCGGTTCCGATAGGAATGAACGAGCCTTGACAGGTGGGAACGGTTCAAGGTTCTTCGGGCTCCAGGGGCACCATGGGCGACTCGCCGCCTTCATAGGTGCGCCGCAGCACCCCCTGGATCAGGCGCTGGAAGAAGGTGGCGCGTTCCGGGTTGAACACGATGGACACGGCCGCCTTCAGCTCCGAACCCAGCTCCAGCAGCGGTCCGCCTTCGATGCCGGTGCCCAGCAGGACGAAGGGCACGCGCCCCTGGATCACTTCGGCCAGGGGCTTCAAGCGCCGCCGGTCGTCCAGACTCAGGTTGGGCACGTGGAAGAACACCAGCGCCGGATTCTGGACGATGGCCTCCTTGAGCGCCGGCATATTCATCCCGATGCGCTTCACCGGCTGGAACCCGCCCAGCAACTCCTGCAGCGACGTTTCCAGGGCCGCGTCCGAGGACACCAGCACCAGCCCGCTGGGCACGGCGGTGAGGATGCGTCCCGCCACTGCCTGCGCCTGGCCCGAGGTTTCCACGCCCCGCCGGGAGATCCGCTCGAGATCCTCCTCCCGCTTCTCGAACACCCAGCGGGACAGCGGATCCAGAAGGTAGTCATCCAGCTGGGGCCGGTACTCCACGCCGAAGGTGCGACCCGTCACGTGGCGCAGCTTCACCTTGGTGTTGATGCGGATGTTCTCCGTGACCTGGATGGTGACGGCCATGTCCTCGCCGGGCTGCAGCTCCCCCTCCAGGAAATCGCGGGTGCTGAAAATCCGGGCGCCGGTGGTGCTGATGTCCACCAGGGTGCCCGTGACGAGATCGAATTTGGGCGTGCTGAAGGTGACGGGGACCCGCCCCACATGGTCCACGCGGTAGGAACCGCGGTGGTCCTCTTCCTGCAGGAGGGTGGGCAGGGCCAGCCGCAGGGTACGGCGGCCATCGGCCATGCCGAAGCCCTTCAGCTCCGTCGGGGCCTCCAGGAAGCTGATGCTGTGCGGGAATCGCATCTTCAGGCTGGGGCTGCGCAGCCCGTACATGGCATCCTCGCGCCCCATGGTGGCCGCCACGTGAAGCTCGGCACCGTCCAGCCGCAGGAAGGAGGACTCGAACCGGAGGTAGGGCGTCACCATGATCATCAGTTCCCGCCGTTCGCAGGCCCGCTTGATGATTTCTGCGATGGTCTCCGGATTCCGGATCAGGTTGCCCGCCAATCGACCTCCGATGCGTCTTGAATGCGTTCACCCATCATGGACGGGGTTCCCTACACTGGAAAGCCTGGACCTATGACCCCACCCCGGACCCTACTCGCCTACAGCGCCCCCCGGAGCGGCTTCGGGGACGAGTGGATGACTTTTCTTCCCATTGGTCTCGGCTACCTGCAGGCCATGCTCAAATCCCGGTCATTCCCCTGCCGGGTGGCCAACCTGAGCGGCAAGGGCCGGAAGGAGGTCCTGGCCTACTTCCGGGCCCAGAATCCGGTGGTGGTGGGCATCTCCATGTTCACCTTCAACCGGAAGCGCTCCTATGAACTCCTGAGCTGGGCGCGGGAGGCCTGCCCCGAGGCCATCCTCCTGGCTGGAGGTCCCCACCCCACCCACCTGGCCGAGGAGGTCTTCGAGGACTGCCCTGCCCTGGATGCCATCGTGCAAGGGGAGGGCGAGACGGTACTCCTGGGCCTGGTGGAGCGGCTCCAGACGACCCCCAGATCCGATCTGTGGCGGCGGACACCGGGCCTCATCCTCCGGGAGGGCCGCACCCTGCCCCAGGAACCGATGGAGGACCTCGACCGCATCGGCATCCCCGCCGAGCACCTGGAGGCGGACTTCCTCAACGACGTGGGCCAACTGGCCTACCTGAGCACCAGCCGGGGCTGCCCGGCCACCTGCAACTTCTGCAACACGCCGGAGTTCTGGGGCACCTCGATCCGGTTCCGCAGTGCGCCCTCCGTGCTGCGCGAGATGCGGCTCCTGCGGGAACAACACGGTCTCACCTACTTCAGCTTCCGGGACGACACCTTCACCGCCAACCGGGACCGGGTGCTGAAGCTCATGGATGGCATCCAGGGCAGCGGCCTGCACCCCCTCTGGAACTGCCAGAGCCGCGTGAACCTGGTGGACGAGGATCGCCTGGTGGCCATGAAGCGGGCGGGCTGCGAGTTCATGCAGTTCGGCGTGGAACACGGCAGCGAGCGGGTGCTGGCCCTCCTGGACAAGGGCACCGACCTGCGCCACGCCAGGCGGGCCCTGGACCTGGTCCGCAAGGTGGGCATGAACGTGGGCATCTACCTCATCACCGGCATCCCGGGCGAGACCTGGGCCGATGTGGAGGAGAGCGCCGCCTTCATCCGGGACACCCGACCCAGCGACTGCCAGATCAGCCCCCTGGCCCTGTACCCCGGCACGCGGATGTTCGATCAGTACCGGGCCGAAGGCCGCATCCAGAAGGACTTCTACCGGGCCAGTGGCGACGCCGAGATTTTCGCCCGGGTGGACGGGCACACGGAAAAGGCCCTACGGCACCTGGACCAGGCCGCTCGGCGGGCCAAGGCCAAGTCCCGCTTCAGCGCCGCCGAATTCACCCAGCAGAAGGCCTGGCTGGGGTTCTGCGCCATCACCAACCTGCTCTGCGGTGAGGCTGCCGAAGAAGAAGGCCGCTGGACCGAAGCCGAGGCCGAATACGCCGAGATCATCGCCCAGGAACCCGCCAACCCCTGGGGCTTCATGAAGCGGGCCCTGCTCCGTGAGAAGTTGGGGCAGGTCGCCGAGGCCCGGGGCGATCTGGCCGAAGTGCTGGCGTTGGCCCCAGGCAATCCCGAGGCCACGGAACTGGCGACGCTCTGGGGCCTGAAGCGGACCAAAACCCGAACCAAGAAGCCCGCCCACGGCCCCACCGGCGAGATGAAGGGCGCCGAAGCCTACCTCACCCGGCCGAAGGTATGACCTGCGCTTTCAGCGCCCGCCGCCACTCCAGGAAGCCCATCACGCAGAGCACCTGGTACACGAGGTACAGGGCGCTGGTGACGTAGAGCCCCTTGTAGATCAGCAGGCCCACTGAAAGGCAGTTGGCCACGATCCACACCAGCCAGTTCTCGATCCATTTGCGGGTCATCATGAACTGCGCCACCAGACTGAGCGCCGTGATGAGGGAATCCAGCACCGGCACGGTGCTGTTGGTGTAGCGGCGGAGCAGCCAGGCCAGCAGGGCCGTGCCGGCGGCCACGGCCAGCACGAGCAGCGCCCCGATGACCGGCTGCACCCGGCTCACCGTCAAAACACCGTGGCCCCGTCCTCCATGCAGCCAACTCCACCACCCATAGATGGAAATGAGGATGTAGAACCCCTGCAGTCCCACATCAGCGTAGAGCCCCGTGCGGTAGAACAGCACGATGAAGACCAGGTTGTTGGCGATTCCCAGGGGCCAGTTCCAGATATTCTGGCGCACCAGCAGGGCCACGCAGGCTGCACCGGTAATGAAGCCGAACACCTCGATGAACGACGGCATCAGTCGTCTTGCTTCAGGTTCGGGCTGCGTTAGAGGATGGTGAGGACCAGGCGTTCCAGCTCGTCCACCATGAGAAAGCGGAGGGTCGGATCCTTTCTCAGACTGGTGGCCGCTTCCGCCCCACCATGGAGGACGAAGAACGGGCCCGACCGCTCGAGCCGCGCAACCTGCTTCCAGAGCAGCCGCCCGGCGCCGAGTTTCCGTGCCAGGGGTGCCGGCAGGGCGTTGTGTTCCACCGCGAGGCCCAGGTCGTCCACCAGTACCTGGGAGCCTTCGACCATCAGGACGCCCAACAGGGTCCCGAGCAGCAGGATGCTGCCCGCCACCACGGCGCCGAAGGCTGCAGTGATGGCCACCCAGAAGGACCAGGTCGGCTCTCCGGCCGCCTCGGCCACCTTCAGCGAGGCCCGCAGGACGGGGAGGCGTTCCATGATCTGGGCCAGGGCCCGGACCCCCACCAGCCAGGATCCTGCGAAGAGGAGCATGGCCATGGCGCGCTGCGCGAACGAAGGCCGGAAGACGAGGGGGGAGCCAGCCGACATCAGTTCTGCATCTCGGCCACGATGGCCTCAGCCGCCGCGCCGGGGTTGGCCGCATGCGTGATGGGCCGACCCACCACCAGCCAGGTGGAGCCCTGCTTGACGGCCTGGGCAGGCGTCATCACGCGGGCCTGGTCCTGGATGGCCGCTCCTGTGGGGCGGATGCCCGGGGTCAGGCGGTGGAAGGCCTCCCCGCAGGTAGCCCGGATGGTGGCGGCCTCCCAGGCGGAGCAGACGACACCGTCGCAGCCGGCCCGGTGGGCGAGCTTCGCGTAGGCCAGGGCGAGGTCCTCCGGTTGACCGGCGTGGCCAAGGGCCGCCAGGGCTTCGCGGTCCAGGCTGGTAAGCACCGTCACCGCCAGCAGCTCGGTATGGCCCCCTGCAGCGCGATGCGCTCGAACGGTCTCCACCGCCGCTTCCAGCATGGCCGGCCCCCCCTGAGCGTGGACATTGACCAGGCGCGGATTCAGCTTCAGCACTGCTTCGAGGGCCCGCCGCACCGTGGTGGGGATGTCGTGCAGCTTGAGATCAAGAAACACCGGAACCCGCGCCTGCAGTTCCTTCACGAAGGCCGGTCCCTCAGCACAGAACAGCTCCAGGCCCACCTTCAGCATCCCCACCCGGCCCGCCAGCCGCTCAGCCATGGCCAGGGCCTCCTTGGCCGTGGGGACGTCGAGCGCCACCACGAGGCGTTCGCGCGGCGTGAGGGTCAAGACAGGTGGAGGCAAGGGGACTCCCGTATGATGCGGAGGACCATTCTGCCATCAAGAGACCCCCCATGCCCCTACCCACCCTGCAAACCCCACCGGCCGTCGTGGCACCCGCTCCCGGCAACCCGGAGGCGGAAAGCGCCCTGCTCGAGGCCTTCGACTGGGGCCGCCCCCTGCCTACCGCACCCAGCCTGAAGGGTTCGGCCGCGCTGAGGTACCGGTGGCTGAGGCTCGCAGCGACCTTCGAGCCCGAGCACGGCCTGCCCTCCAACCCCTTCGCCGCGGGTCGCGAGCGCAAGGAGGCCGAAGCCCTCCGGCGCCTGCTGCAAATACCGAAAGAACAACGTGCGGGCGCCCTGAAGGCACTGTCCCTCCATGAGTCGGGCACGACTCTGGCCCTGTGGCGCTGGGGACACATCCAGGCGAGATCCGGCGCGTTCGACCCTGCGCTGCGCCGAGCCTGGGAGGACCGGCTGCTGGCCACCGGTCCAGCGCTGACCTGCGGATATGCCCTGCGTCATGCCCTCTGCTGGGCCCTGGCGGAACAGGACGAGGCCCGGTTTGCCCAGATCCGTTCCGCCGCCGGGCCAGCCTCTGAACCCACCGTGAATGGGTTCCAACGGCTGTTCGGACTGCTCGGTGGCCCGCCCCCGCTGCTGCGGCTCTGGACCCTGCCCGGACTGGATTACCGGGACCTCCGCCTGGACCAGCTGGGCGCCTCGCGCACCTGGATTTGTCCTGCCGAGGACGGCCCCATCCCGGCGCTTCCGGCCGGCACGGCCTGGATCATCCCCAGCGCCTCCGGTGGCCTGGATGAGCGCGACGCCAGCCTGACGGAGCTGCTGCTGGCCGAAGGACGGTCCCTGGCCAGCCGCCTTCAATCCGCAGGAAGCTCTGCCCACTTCGCCGCGAGCAGGCCCGCCTTCGAGCGCCTGGGACTGATCTGGTTCCCCATCCTCATCGAGCTGGATGGGAAGGGAGACATCCGGTCCATCCGCATGGGGGACGCGGCGCCCGAAAAACCCTAGCCGATCCCGCAGCCCTGCATCCAGCCCGCCACGGTCCCCCAGACCATCTGAGCCCAGTAGTGGAACCCGCGCCGCACGGGCTTCGGCGTGTAGCTCGCATGGAGGCGATCCTTGAGCATCGGATAGTTGCCATCGGGATCCAGCACCGCCGCGGCCACCGGAGCATTGAACTCGTAGGTGATCCAGCGGTCCTGCCCGTCCCAGACAAGCCGCTGCTCCTCCCGGTTCTCCAGGCGTACCCAAAGCGTGATGGGCGCCCTGATGCCCCCCCTGCGCTCCAGGGTGATGGAGCCCACCTTGCCCGGAGCAGCAGGTTGGGGCGCCGCGAACACGGGTGCCTTGTCCGAGAAGAGCCAGCCGCCATGAGTGATGTCCTGGCTCTTCACCTCGCGAATGGTGTAGTCGAGGACCTCGGTACCCTCCACAAAATCCCGCCAGAAGACGCTTAGGTCCCGGCCCGACACACGTTCGGCAATCCGCCGGAAGTCATGGCGGGTGGGGTGGTGGAAGGCCATTTCCTGTGCGTAGGCCCGCACGACCTGCTCCATCACTGGGCGACCCAACATCGCCTCCAGCTGGTTCAGCACGAGGGTCGGCTTCCCGTAGGCCATGACGAAGTAGCTCTGCAGGTTGAGGGTCTTGAAACCGAACCGGGTCAAAGGATCGGCGCTCGGCAATGTCCAGTAGCCCGCCCACTCTGTGAAATCCGTCCCGACTTGGAACCGCCGCCCACCCAGCATCGTGTGGTAGCTCCGCTCCAAGGCCTTGTGGGTGAACCAGCTGTTGAAGCCTTCATCGAGCCAGGGCTCCTCGAACTCGTTGCTGGCGAGCATGCCGTAGAAGAACTGGTGGCCGTATTCATGAATGGCCACCAACTCAGGCTCATAGCGGATCCCGAGGGGATCGAAAGCCACCGAACTCGAGGTGATGAGCGTGGGGTATTCCATTCCGTCCGCGCCGCTGGCGTCCTTGGGCGTGTCGATCACGGTCAGGGTCGGATAGGGATACTTGAAATACCACTCCTCGCTCCAGCGCAGGGCGTTCTCCACGGCGCGGCGCTGCCTCAAGAAGTTCCCTCGGTTCGGGCCGTTGATGTAGTAGAAGACTTGCACCCCTCGGTACTCGAACATGGCGGGCTTCCGCCAACTCTCCGAAGGCATCACCGCCCAGGCGAAGTCGTGGACGTCCTCGGCGTGCAGGCGCCAGATGACGTTCAGGGGGCGCTTGGGATCCTTCTCGATCTCCGTCACAAAGTTGGTCTGCGTGCCGGTATGGGCGAGTCCCAGGGCATTCGGCAGGGACAGTGCCACGTCGTAGACGCCGAAATCGGCATAGAACTCGGTGGCAGCATGGTAGGCGTGGCAGTTCCAGCGGTCCCCCTGGTAGACGCCGACCTTCGGAAACCACTGGCCCGACATGAGGAAATCCCCGGACCAGCCGCTGCGCGCAAAGACCTTCGGGTAGCGGTTCTCCCAGGTGATCTCCACATGAATGGTCTCGCCCGGCAGCACCGGTCGCGGCAGCTTCAGCCAGCGGACCGTTTCGTCTTCGCCGTCATGGCCATCCAGATCGCGCCCCTCCATGCGGGCGCTGAGGAGGCGGCAATAGCCCCAGGACGAGGGCTCCGTCGTCTGGTCCATGCGGTCCCTGCGCAGTTGGCCGCCGCTCTCCTTCACGAAGAGACTCTGGGGGCCCTTGAAGGCATTGAGATAGAGGTGCAGGGGCAGTTCCTGGGTCGGGGCAGTGCCCGTGTTCCGCCAGGAGATGGTTTCGCGACCCTCCAGCAGCTTGTGCTCGAAGTCCAGCGCGGCCTCGATGCGGTAGTTGGCAATCCGGGGCGACTTCGCCTTGTCGAACCACTTCTCGGTTGTCCAGGTCCGCGGACCCGCCGCCAGCCCCATGGCGGCCAGCATCACCAACAGAGCCACCAAACGGCGTTCCATCCATCCTCCAGAGCGTGGGACGAGCATACCAACACCCACCGAAGGTGCGGCCTTGTCGTCCAGTGGATCTCTGCTACACTCAAGTCCCTACCGCGGGGTGGAGCAGTCCGGTAGCTCGTTGGGCTCATAACCCAAAGGTCGCAGGTTCAAATCCTGCCCCCGCTACCAAGTGAAAGGCCCGGCATCGCCGGGCTTTTTGCTTGGTAGTGCGTGATCGGCGGTTTGAGCCTGCGAGTGGCAGCCGCCCGATGAGCGCCCGTCGGAGACGCCCCAGTGGGGCGTCGGAGGCGAATCAGGCGCGAATCGCTGGCGGCAACTGAGGTTCAAATCCTGCCCCCGCTACCAACCGAACAATGATCGGAGCCTCCAGGCTCCGGTTTTCACGGGCGCCCGCGCAGGAGTCTCTGCCTAGCCCGGATTGAAGGATGGGACCTGGGCTGGGCCTGTGGCATTGTTCTATCAACTCCCCTGCAACCCAACGCCATTCCTTCCTCCGGGGTGGCTCGGCATGAGGCCTCCTATGCGACCCTCCCCTTCCCTGCCACCGGTACCCCAGCCCAACCGCCAGGAGCTTTCGCCCGTCTTCCTGCTCGAGCGGGCGGGCGAGGTGTTCGCCGAGAGGCCAGCCGTCACCGATGGTGACCAGCGCTTCACGTGGCGGGAATTCCGCCTGAGGGCGCGGCGCTTCGCCTCGGCGCTGCGAGCGGCCGGCCTGCAGAAGGGCGACCGGGTGGCCTTCCTTGCTTTCAATTCCGAGCCGCTGCTGCTGGCGCACTTCGCGGTCCCGCTGGCGGGAGGCATCCTGGTGGCGATCAACACCCGCCTGAACCCGGAGGAGATCGCCTACATCGTGAACCACAGTGGGGCCACCAAGGTCTTTGTGTCACCTGAGTTGCAGCCCCAGCTGGCCAGTGTCCCGACTGGGTTACCTCGGATCGTGCTCGGTCCCGAGTTTGAGGCCCTGCTCCGGAGCGGCTCCGAGGCCCCCGTGGAGTCCTGGCTGGTGAGCGAGGATGAGCCCATCACCATCAATTACACGTCCGGCACCACCGGCCGGCCCAAGGGCGTGGTCTACCACCACCGGGGGGCCTACTTGAATGCGCTGGCCATGGTGCTCGATCACCGGGTGCAGGCCGAGTCCCAGTACCTCTGGACCCTGCCGATGTTCCACTGCAACGGCTGGTGCTTCACCTGGGGCCTGGCGGCCGTGGGTGCGGAAAGCATCTGCATTCCCAAGATCGAGCCCGGACCCACCTGGCAGCTCTTCGACGGCGGCGTCACCCACTTCTGCGCGGCCCCGACGGTCTGCACCATGCTCGTGACCGACCCGGCCGCCCACCGTCTCAAACGGCCCGTGCGGCTCTTCACGGCGGGTGCGCCGCCCTCGCCGACGCTCATCGCCCGCATGGCGGAGCTGAACTTCCAGCTCGATCACGTGTACGGCCTCACGGAAGTCTACGGCCCCTTCACGATCAATGTGCCGGCCCCCGGGCAGGAGACGCTGCCCCCTGCGAAGCAGGCGGAGCTGCGGGCCCGCCAGGGCATGCCCAATGTCTGCGCGGGCGAGGTGCGCATCGTCGACCAGGACATGCACGATGTGCCCCGGGACGGCGCCACCATGGGCGAGGTGGTCATGCGCGGCAATGTGGTGATGACGGGCTACTTCGAGGACCCGGAATCCACGACCACGGCCTTCCAAGGTGGCTGGTTCCACTCCGGGGACCTCGGGGTGCAACATCCGGACGGCGCCATCGAGCTGCGCGACCGGGCCAAGGACATCATCATCTCCGGCGGCGAGAACATCTCGACCATCGAGGTGGAACAGGCCCTGGTCTCCCACCCCGCCGTGATGGAGTGTGCCGTCATCGCCGTGCCCGACCCCAAATGGGGCGAAGTGCCCAAGGCCTTCGTGACGCTCAAGCCGGGCGCCTCGGTCACCACCGAGGAGCTGGTCGCGCACTGCCGCACCCGCCTGGCCAACTTCAAGCTGCCACGGCACATCGAGTTCGGTGCCTTGCCCAAGACCTCCACGGGCAAGATCCAGAAATTCCTGCTGCGCGACCAGGAATGGCAGGGCCGCAAGACCCGTATCAACTGAATGCTAGGTTTGGCCCATGCTGATCGACGAGACGGTCCGGTTCCTGTCCCAGGTCCCCCCCTTCCAGTTCCTGGAGGAGCGGCTGCTGCGGAAACTGGTCCAGAGCCTCACGCTGGCCTTTCACCCCAAGGGTGAAGTGATCCTGCACCAGGATGGCCCGGTCAGCGACCACCTGCAGATCATCAAGAGGGGGGGGGTCAAGATCTCGCTCCGCCCCGAAGGCAGTGGAGATGAAGTCGTGGTCGATTACCGGGAGCAGGGCGAGACCTTCGGCCTGGTCTCCCTCATGGGCGGACACCAGAGGACCACCATCGTCGCCGTGCAGGACACCACTTGCTACCTGCTGCCGAAGGAGCGGTTCAACGAGCTGGTGGTCAGCCACCCGGCCATCACCGAGTACCTGCTCCAGTTCCACCTCACCAAGTACGCCGACATGACCTCCCGAGAAGTCCAGGGCAAGAGCCTGTTCCTGGAGAGCAGCGA
The DNA here is from genome assembly GCA_025361045.1 of Geothrix sp. GTDB lineage: Bacteria > Acidobacteriota > Holophagae > Holophagales > Holophagaceae > Geothrix. Next base: position 10,450 of record JANYAZ010000222.1, read on the forward strand.
CCACCTGCTGTTCACGGCCCAGGTGGGCGAGATCTGCCAGCGGTTCACCACGGTCGTGGAAGCGGACACCACCATCCGCCAGACGGCCCGACGCATGGCGGAGGAGCGGCAGAGCGCGGCCCTGGTGGTCGGGCCCAGCGGGGAGCCCATCGGCATCCTCACCGATTCAGATTTCCGCACCCGGGTGGTGGCCGCAGGGCAGCCCATCGACGGCCCGGTCTCCCGGGTGATGAGCCACCCTGTCGTCTCGGTGGATGAGGAGGTCCCGTGTTTCGAGGTGGTCCTCAAGATGCTCCAGTTCGACATCGAGCACGTGGCCGTCACGCGGGAGGGCGCCATCCGGGGAGTGGTGACCAACCATGACTTCCTGGTGCTGCAGGGGCGGAGCCCCTTGGCCTTCTCGGAGGACATCGAGCATCAGACCTCCCTGGAAGGGCTGGCGCCAGTCTCGCGCAAGGCCATGTCTATCATCGGCGTGCTGTTGCGCGAGGGCACCAGGGCCACCAACATCATCCGGATCATCTCGGAGCTGAACGATCGGGTGGTGAGGAAGGTGCTGGAGCTGGCCGAGCGGGAGTTCGGGCCGCCCCCGGTACCCTACTGCTGGCTCGCCTTGGGCAGCGAGGGACGCAAGGAGCAGACCTTCCGGACGGACCAGGACAACGCCCTGGTCTATGCGGATGTGTCCGAGCTCCAGAAACCTAGGGTCGCGGATTACTTCCGCCGCTTCACGGTGTACCTGCGCAACGGTCTGGTCCAGTGTGGGTTCGAGGCCTGCCCTGCCAACTACATGGCCAGCAATCCCGACTGGTGCCAGCCCATCTCCGAGTGGAAACGGTACTTCAGCACCTGGATTTCCGAGCCCACGCCGGAGGCCGTGCTCAAGTCGCTCATCTTTTTCGATTTCAGACCGCTCCACGGTGACGAGTCCCTCGCCCTGGACCTGCGAGAACACTTCGAACGGCTCATCCCGGACTACCCGGCCTTCCTGGGGTTCCTGGCGAACATGCTCGTCCGGAACCGGCCACCTCTGGGCTTTTTCGGCGGCGTGGCCGTGGAGCGGAGCGGCGAGCACAAGGATGGCCTGAACCTGAAGATCAAGGCTGTGGCGCCCCTGGTGGACATCGCCCGGCTCTTCACCCTGGAAAAGGGGATCCGGCAGGCTTCCACCATGGACCGCCTTGAGGCCCTGCGGGGTGGCACCTCCCTCGTCTCAGAGCTGGTGGACGACCTGGAATACGCCTTCGAGTTCGTCACCCTGCTCCGGGTGCACCACCAACACCGGCAGCTGGAAGCCGGGCAGCCCATCGATAATGTCATTCGGCTGGACACCCTCAGCAACCTGGAGCGGCAGTCGCTCAAGAAGGCCTTCCGTCTCATTCTCAAGGTCCAGGACCAGGTCATGGACCGCTACAAATCCTTCATCATCTGAGGCGTGGCATGGGCCTGATGGCGTGGAGCTGGGCAAAACTGGGCTGGGGACCATCCGGCGCAGACCTGCCGATCCAGGATCTCCACTTCACCGTGCTCGACACGGAACTGACCGGCCTCGACGCGCGCCGGGACGACATCATCTCCATCGGAGCCGTCCGCATGCAGGGCAGCCGGATCGAGCTCGGCAGTGCATTCCAGGAGCTGGTGAAACCGAGGGCCATCCTCGACGGTCGGACGGTCGTGATCCATGGCATCACCCCCACCGAGTTGGAGGCCAGGCCCTCCATCGGCGAGGTGTTGACGGCCTTTAGGGATTACACGGTGGGCACTGTCCTGGTGGGCCACTGCCTCTCCATCGACTTGGCCTTCCTCAATCGGGATGCCCGGCGTCTGAAGGCGGAGTCTTTCCGGAACCCCGCGGTAGACACCCTGTCCCTGTACGGGTGGCTCCGGCAGCGGTCCCTCGCCCACCCGGCTTTCGCCCTGGAGCTGCCCGCCCCGAGCCTCTTCGATCTGGCGGAGGCCTTCGAGATCGAAGTCGAAGCGGCGCATTCGGCTCTGGGAGATGCTTACGTCACCGCCCAGCTCTTCCAGCGATTCCTTCCCCTGCTCAGGCAGGCTGGCGTCGAGAGTCTCAGGGGACTGCGCCGGGTGGGGAACCCCCGGCGCCAGCTGGCGAACCTGACCGCCCAGGAAGGACATACGCACTTCTAGCGCAACGGTCAGGGTGAAGCCACCCCGGCCGTCGCTGCTGTGTCAGAGCCTGAAGCAAGGCCTCAATGCTTGTTGGTGGCGCTGGCGGCGCCAAAGCCCGTCTGGCCCCGCACGTACTGATCCTCGAAGGCCTCGATCTCCTGCTTGGCACGTTCGCTGCCGTCGATCTTCGAAAAAATGTAGGCCAGCAGGAAGGCGATGGGCATGGCGAAGATGGCGGGCTGTCCGTATGGGAAGAGGGCCGCCTTCCGGCCGATGACATCCACCCATACCGACTTCGAAAGCACCACGAAGATCACGGCGGAGAACAAGCCTCCGTAGCCGCCCCAGAGGGCGCCGCGGGTGGTCAGGCCCTTCCAATACATGGAGAGGATGAGCACAGGGAAGTTCGCCGCGGCAGCCACGCCGAAGGCTAGGCCCACCATGAAGGCGATGTTCTGCTTCTCGAAGAGGATGCCCAGGATGATGGCGATGAAGCCCAGGCAGATGACGGCGATCCTGGATACCTTGATTTCGGTGGTTTCCGAGGCCTTGCCCTTCATGATCACCCGGGCGTAAAGGTCATGGGAAATGGCGGAGGCACCCGCCAGGGCCAGACCCGAGACCACTGCCAGGATGGTGGCGAAGGCCACCGCCGCCAGGAAGCCCAACAGCAGGTTGCCGCCCACAGCCTTGGCCAGGTGCATGGCCACCATGTTGCCGCCGCCGATGAGCTTGCCGCCGATCTTGCCACCCTCGAAGAAGGACGCGTTCTGCCCGACGATGATGATGCCGGTAAGGCCCAGGAGGAAGATGACGTTGAAGAAGTAGGACACGAAGCCGGAGGCGTACAGTACCGACTTGCGCGCCTCCTTGGCGTTGGTGACGGTGAAGAACCGCATCAGGATGTGGGGCAGGCCGGCGGTGCCGAACATGAGGCCCAGGCCCAGGGAGATGGCGGTCACGGGATCGGCCAGGAGGCTTCCGGGATACATGAGCTTGGGGCCGAGCTTGTGGACAGCCGTGGCCTGCTGGACCACGTTGCTGTAGGAGAAACCGAAGCGACTCATGGCGAGGATGGCCACCAGGGTGCCGCCCACCAGCAGCATGCAGGCCTTGATGATCTGCACCCAGGTGGTGGCCACCATGCCGCCGAAGATGACGTAGAACATCATCAGGAAACCGACAATGAAGATCGCGATCTTG
>JANYAZ010000292.1 GCA_025361045.1 Geothrix sp.
AGCGGTACCAGGGTCGCTTCGTGGTCACGGAAACCTCACGGGTGGAGCGTTAATGGCGTAGGGCAAGTTTGGCATGGGGCGATGTGGGGTGGGGCAGGGTAGAATTGAATTCAATTTTGGAGTCAATGGAATGGCCCTGGCCAAGCGCTGGAATCTTCTGAACACGCTGTTCCTTACCGGGACGCTGGCCCTGGCGATGGTCCTGGTGCCCTGGCGGCTGGCCACCTCGGGCCTGCGATGGAGCGAGGCGCTGGTCTGTCTGGCCATGACTTTTGCCATCGGGACCGCCATCAGTGGCGGCTACCACCGGTTGTTCAGCCATCGGGCCTACAGGGCTTCCTGGCTGATGCGGTTCCTGTTTCTAAGCGTGGGTGCTGCGGCCTTCGAGAACTCGGCCCTCAAGTGGTCCAGTGACCATCGCGTACACCATCAGCATGTGGATACGGACCAGGACCCCTACACCATCGGCCGTGGGTTCTGGCATGCCCACTGGACCTGGGTGATGGAGGCCAAGGCCCTGCCCATCGCTGGTGTGGCCGACCTCGAAAAGGATCCCCTGGTGCAATGGCAGCATCGGCATCACTTCCTCATCGGCGCCGTGGTGGCCACCATCCCCCTGTGGATTGGCCTCGCCACCGGCAACCTCCTCGGCCACCTCGTTTTCGGTCTGGCGCTCCGCATCGTGTTGACCCACCACACCACGTTTTTCATCAACAGCGCGGCCCATGTCTTCGGCAGTCGACCCTACTCGGACGCCAACACGGCCCGCGACAACTGGCTGCTGGCACCGCTCACCTACGGCGAGGGCTATCACAATTTCCACCACCAGTGGCAGTGGGACTACCGCAACGGCGCCCTCTGGTACCAATGGGACACCACCAAGTGGCTGCTGAACCTGCTGGCCTGGGTGGGGCTGGTGGGCCAGTTCCGGCGGGTGTCTGAGGCGGCCATGACCCGAGCGCGGCTCCGCATGGAAGAGAAGCGTCTCCGCGAGCGCCTCATCCTCGCCAGTCCCGGGGTGGCCACGCCCATGCAGGCCCGGCTCGCCGCCGCCCGCGTAAAACTCGACGCCGCCCTGGCCTCCCTCCATGATCGGCATGAGGCCTGGAGTCAGAAGAAAGCGGAATGGCGGGCCAAGGGGACGGCCAAGGCGGAAGTTTGGAGAGAGGCCAAGGCTGAGTGGCAGGCTTCGATGACCACCCACCGTGCCGAGCTGAAGACCGCCTGGGCAGAATGGAAAGCCGCCCGTCTGGAAGTGCGGTCGGCCCTGGTGTACACCTAGGCCATCGCAATACGCGGGGTTTGCCCCGGCCTGTGGGAATATGAATTCCCCGTTCTTTGGAGCGCAGCATGGCTTCCTTCGATCTCCTTGTCATTGGCTCCGGCCCCGGCGGTTACGTCGCCGCCATCCGCGCGGCTCAATTGGGTCTGAATGCAGCCCTCGTGGAGAAGGATCCGGCGCTGGGGGGGACCTGTCTCCACCGCGGCTGCATCCCCGCCAAGACCTGGTTGGAGACCGCCCACCGCTTTGAGCAGATGCAGGACGCCGGTGGCTACGGCATCGACGGTGTGGACGGCAAGGCCCTGAAACCGAACCTGGACACCATCGTCAAGCGCAAGGGGCGCATCGTCATGAAGAATGCCAAGGGCATCGAATTCCTCATGAAGAAGAACAAGGTGACCGTGCTGAAGGGCTTCGGCAAGCTGCTGGGCGGTGGCAAGGTGGACGTCGCCGGCGAAGTACACGAAGCCAAGCGGATTATCCTGGCCACGGGCTCGGGGCCCAAGGACATCCCCGGCCTCGAAACCGATGGGAAACAGGTGCTCAACAGTGACCACATCCTGGACCTGACCGAGCTGCCGGCCCATCTGGTGATCCTCGGCGCCGGTGCCATCGGTGTGGAGTTCGCTTCCGTGTTCAGCCGTCTGGGCTCCAAGGTGACCCTCGTGGAGTTCATGGACACGATCCTGCCGCTGGAGGATGAGGACATCGGCCTCGAGCTGGCCAAGATCTTCCGCAAGACCTACAAGATGGACGTGCGCACCAAGACCAAGATCACCCGCATCGAGAAGCGGGCGGATGGTGTGGTGTGTCACCTGGAAGGACAGACCCCCGGGGAAGTGGTCGGCAGCCACCTGTTGGTGGCCGTGGGTCGCGCGCCTCGCGTGGAGGACATCGGCCTGGAGAAGACCAAGGCCCAGGTGGACCGGGGTTGCGTGGTGATCGACAAGTACATGCAGACCGGCGAGCCCGGCCTCTATGCCATCGGTGACATCGTGCGCACGCCCTGGCTGGCGCACGTGGCCAGCGACGAGGGCATCGTGGCCGCCGAGCACGCCGCCCAGAGCCTGGGCAAGGAGGTGCATCCGCACCCGATCCGCTACGACCGCTTCCCCGCCTGCACCTACTGCGATCCCGAAGTGGGCACCATCGGCCTCAGCGAGAAGGCGGCGAAGGAGAAGGGCTACGAGGTGCAGGTGGGCAGCTTCCCCTTCGCGCCCATGGCCAAGGCCAACATCGTGGGCGAACCCCACGGCTTCATCAAGATCGTGGCCGACAAGAAGTACGGCGAGATCCTGGGCATCCACATCCTGGGGCCCAAAGCCACGGAACTGGTGGCTTCCAGCGTGGCGTTGATGGGGGGCGAGTTCACGGTGGATGAGCTGATCAACACCATGTATCCGCATCCCACGCTGAATGAGGTCTTCCCTGAGGCAGCGCGCGCGGTCTACGGACGGGCGCTGAACATGTAGCCATGCCCAGAAGCTGGCTGCTCCTGCTGTTGCCGGGACTGCTGCAGGCCCAGGCCACACTGGGTCGGCTGTCTTACAGCACCCCCACAGGAAGGGCAGTGGCCTTGCAGATCGTGGACGCAGGCCCAGGACGCCTCACGCTTGCACCAGAGTCCGGCGATGCGGAGCCGCTTCGAGTGTTTGTGCTGGCCCATGCCGGGGCGGAAGCCAAGGCAGCCCTGGGAGCCCGTGCCCGTCCCCGCTGCCTGGAAGGGCGGGCAGGGTGCCACTGACTTGATCCGGAACGCCGAGGGTACCTTCTGGCGTCACGCACCGGGTCAGGTGGTTCCCGCCCACTTACGGATCCGTGGACTGATGTGGCAGCTGCTGGTGGCAGAGCTCCCGATGGGCGGGCGATTCGGACCCTAGCTCCTTGAACAGAGCGGTTGGAGGAAGTTCCCGCGATGGGCGGTGCTTCCCTGACCGTTTCGTCAGCTAGCAATATGGGGGTTTCTTAGCCAGGTTATGGGGAATACCACCCATGGGTCCCTAGACCTTTAGATGGAATACTGGGCCAATCCCGGCTAGAAGACCTCTGGGTAAATAAACACTATTTTTATGATTAATGCAAAACATTCAAAACCCATCACATGCGCATCTGCGCAACAAAGGAGACGGCGATGAAGACCGGTTTTGACGGCAATAACCGTCCTGGCTTGGTATCCCGATGGAATGGTCTGCCCCTGTTTGGAATGGTCGCGACCTTCCTCATTTCGGCGCAGCCGGTGGTGGGGCAAGGTGCCCCGGTGACCACTTGGCAGTCCAGTCCCGTGCTGACGAAGTTCCTCGAGGAGATGCGGGCCCCCGGCAAGATCACGGTCGCGCTACCCGATGGAACCCGGACCTACCCGGGGAGCCTGATGGTTGCCGACCACTACACCATCGACATCAACCAGTACAAGGATCAGCTACACCCAGCCCTCCCGCCTACCACGCTCTGGGGTTACCACCCCACCGTGACCCTTGGTGGGTTTCCGCAGGCGCATCTGGGCGGCATCATCATTGCCCAACGGGGGAGACCGACCCAGATCACCTTCCGCAACAACCTGCCACCAAAGCACATTCTTCCGGTCGATAGCAGCATCCAGGGGGCCGACCCCAGCGTGACCGAGAACCGCACCGCCACGCACCTTCACGGAGGGGCAGTGCCCTGGTTCAGTGACGGTGGCCCCTTCGGTTTCTGGGATGCCAATGGCAACAAGGGCATCAACTTCATCAACAACTCAGTCCTCAACCCCGGGGCCGCCGGGAACGAGGCCGAGTACTATTACCCCAATGAGGCGAGCGCCCGCCTCATGTGGTACCACGACCATGCGATGGGCATCACGCGCCTCAACGCCTACGCCGGCATCGCCTCCGCTTACATCATCCGGGACAAGTTCGAAGCCACCCTGGTGAGGGATTTCGGGTTGCCTGGTTTCGTGGAGAACGGTGGACGAGAGCTGCCCCTGGTCTTCCAGGACAAGATCTTCCAGAACGGCAAATCCGTCGATCCAGCTCTGCCCTTTCCTGGAGCAGCCAAGGGTGAGGGGAATCTCTGGTACCCCTACGAGTACGACTTGAACAGGTGGGACCGCGATTCCAACGCTCCCAACCCGCTTCCGTCCACCTCCGTAGTGGCCGAAGCCTTCGGTGACACCATGCTCGTCAACGGGACCGCTTTCCCCAAGGCCACGGTGGATCCCAGGCGCTACCGCTTTCGAGTCCTCAATGCCTGCCAGGCCCGGGTCCTCAACCTCCAGCTCTACGAGGACAATGGCCATGGTCAGCCGAACTTCAAGAAGCCCGGTCCGCATTGGACTGTGATCGGCACCGAGGGTGGCTTTCTGGCCAGACCGGTGACCGTGCCCTCGGCCCCATTGACCACCTTCTTGGATCCCCTGGCGGGTCGCTGGGTCGATCCGGCCGCCCCGGGGGGGAGCGTGATCGTGGCGACCGGCGAGCGTTTCGACCTGGTGGTGGACTTCAACGGCAAGGGCGGGAAGAAGTACATCCTCTACAACGATGCCCCGGCCCCCTACCCCAATGGCTCCTTTTACAACGACTATCCCAACGCCGCCGGAATCGGCGACACCTCGGTTCTCATGCGCTTCGAAGTCAAGGCGGACGGCAAGGCCATTCCCAAGGATGCCCCCTGGCTGCTTACGCCCTTCACCCCCATGGCCGGCATCCACGACGCCAAGATCGACCCGCCCCTGGCCGGTCGGTTGGCCGCCATGCCCACCCCGCTCCTGAGTTGGCTCACCGCCACCACCGCGCCCCTGCCCATACCCTCGCGCCATGGCGTCACCGTGCGCCATCTGACGCTCAACGAGGGCTTCGACGCCAGCGGCCGTCTGATCCAGATGCTTGGGACCAATGTCGCGCCGAAGACAGGCGACTTCTCCCGGCCGTACTTCGACCCGGCGGAACCAGCGCTCTCCGTGGCCACTGAAACACCGACGGTTGGAGCGACCGAAGTCTGGGAAATTGCCAACCTCACGGGTGATACCCATCCCATCCACTTTCACCTCGTCAACGCCCAGATCCTCTCCCGGCGGACCTTCGATACCGTCGCATACACGAATACACCGGCCGGTACGCCGGCGGTCCCGACCTACTTCGCGAACATGCCGGCTCGGGGCCCCGAGCCCACGGAGCTCGGTTGGAAGGAAACGGTCAAGATGCATCCGGGCGAGGTCACGACCGTGATCATGAAGTTCGACCTGCCCAAGGTGCCTTTCACCATCCCCCCCAGCCCCCGCACCGGCGGCAACGAGTACGTCTGGCACTGCCACATCCTCGAGCACGAAGAGCACGACATGATGCGGACGCTCGTCGTCAAGTAGACCGTGACCTGATTGAAAAGGCGGGAATCGGGGGCGACCTCGATTCCCGCCCTTGCGTCTGGTTCAGCTCAGAGGCCTTTGAGCAGCCGTTCCCTCAGTGCCGGCGACAGCTTCTTTCTTGTTTTCTCGTGGTCCAGCATGGACCGCAACTTGGCGTTCTTGAGCATCTCCTGGCCACTGACCTTCCGGTCCCGGGCCTCGTTGGCGGCGGTTTCGAGCAGCTCCAACAGGTTCATCTTGTACAGGGCGGCGATCTTCAGGGCGTACGCGTCCGGGTCCACCGGCACACTGTCGGGCGTGGCATCGATGATCTCCTGCGCCAGCTTCAGGGCGTGCTCGGGATGCGCATCCAGCTGGCTAGCGGCCTCATCCAGCACCAGGTCGTTGATGTGGTTGCTGACGGCGGGAAGGTGGACCACGGGGGACCGCCGCAGCCACCAGAGCCCTGCACCCATCGCCACAAACAGGCCGAGCCCGAGTGAAACCAGCCCCCAGGGACGGCGGGGTTTCGAGGTGAGGGTGGCCGCACCCCTGCGGCTGCCAGTGTGGCTGGGCAAGGCCACGGTGGCATCGTCCAGTGGGGCGATCCAGGTGGGGTTCTTGGCGGCACGCAGGGCCTTCGCAGCCTCGGCGGCGCTGGCGAAACGCGTGGTGGGATCCTTGGCGAGCAGGCGGGAGGACAGGGCCTTCACCGAAGGGCTGACACCCTCGAAAACCGTGCCCTCCAGGGGCCTGGGCTCGTCGTGGATGATGGTGTAGACCATGGCGCCGGTGGTGCCACCGCGGAAGGGTTTCTCCCCGCTGAGTCCCTCGTGCAGCATCACGCCCACGGAAAACAAGTCGGAAGCGGGTTCGGCTCGACCCGTCCGCAGGTACTCCGGCGCCATGTAGGCCAGGGTGCCGACCACCTGGCCGGTCTGGGTCATGTCGCCGCCGCTCAGCTTCGCCACCCCGAAGTCCATGACCTTGGCGCGGACTTCACCATCTTCCCGCTGCACCATGACGTTGGTGGGTTTGATGTCGCGATGGATGATGCCGTGCTTGTGGGCCTGGGCCAGCCCTTCGCAGACCTGGGCCAGGATTTCGAGCAGGTCAGAGGGGTTGAGCTCATCGCGTGCCATCAGGACGGCCAGGTCGTCGCCCGGCACGTATTCCATGACCAGGTAGAGCAGGTCGCCATCGGTACCGAATTCAAAAACCGTGACCACATTCGGGTGGTGGAGCAGGCCCGCGGCCTTCGCCTCCCGGGCGAAGCGATCCCGCACATCCCCACCCAGGTCCACGCCGATGAGCGCGGGGCGGATGGTCTTGATGGCCACTTCCCGGCCGATGCCCGGGTCACGTCCGAGATAGACCTCTCCCATGGCCCCTTGGCCGAGGAGGCGGATGATCTCGAATTTGCCGATACGGGTCAGCATGGTGCCTCATCTTCTCAGAGGTCGGGGTCAGCACCGCGCGCAGAAATGAGGGGGCCCTGGCAGACGCGACAAGCCCGTCAGGGCCAGTTCCCAGGCCTGCACCGATCCCCGGAAGGCGGCAATTTCCGGGGTGAGCAGGCGCAGTGCGTGGAGGGGTGCCGGATCGGCAGGCAGGGGGAGGATGGGGACTCGTGTTCCCGTGGCGGTGCGCAGCGCGCTGCGGAGAACATCGGTGAGGGGCGTGGCGAAGGGCAGTTCCAGGGGCGGTACCTGCAGCAACGCACCTTCGGGCAAGGGTACGCCGGGCCAGAGGTCCGTCTCGAAGCTTGCCAGCCCCAGTTCATCCGTCGCCTGCCGCCATTCAGGTCGACGGAACACCTGCTTCCGGCGGTCCTTCTCCCAGTCGGCGAGAAAGCCTTTGAGCTCCCCCTTTTCCAGAGGACCCATGGGGGCCTTCTCCAGGGGCACCGGTGTGGCGCGGAGGATCCGGCCCGGCAGCCGGCGAACCAGCATGGGCTTCCCGCCCAGCCAGGGCAGGCCCGCATCCAGCGCGGCCACCAGGGCACCGATGCGGCGGCGATGCAGGTCCAGAGCCGCAGGCAGGTCGCAGCCGGGCAGTGGTACCAAGGCCAGGAGATTCAAAGGGAGTCCCTGAGTCTGGGCCCGCTCCACGGCCTCCAGCGGTTCCACAAGGTCGGCCGCCCCGCGACCCAGTACGGCCACCTGGGGCAAGCCGTGACCCTGGATGCGTTCCACCAGCAGGAGACCATCGTTCATGCCCGCGGTGACACCGCTCAGCAGCGTGCCCCGCAGCTTGGCGGCGAGTTGGAGACCTGCAAGATCCATCATCCCAGGCGCTCCACCAGCACCTGGCGGCGGCGATCCAGGAACTCCGCAGCCTTCGGAAGGATCGCCAGATGGGCCGCCAGGGTCAGGGCGAAGGCCAGCACCATGACTGGCACCAGCCACCCGGGCGCCAGCCAGGCGGTGAGCGCGTAGATCCCGCCATAGAGGCTCGTCCAGAGGCCGGAAGTGGCGATGCTCAGCAGGCCCATGGTGAAGGGCATGTTGTTGTTCTTGAGGCTGTCCATGACCATGGGGCGGGGCGCCCAGCCGGAGGTCCATTGGCCCACCGAAGTCTGGGCCAGGAAGATGCAGGCCATCAGCAGGATTCCGGCGAGCAGCAGGTCGGGTCGCGCGTGATCAAAAAGGCCCAGCAGGCCGGCCAGCAGGAGGGCCTGGAGTCCCTGATGGGCAGCCATGCCCAGCAGCTTGCCTTTGAGGAGGTCGCTGGCGGTGATGGGCAGCAGCAGCAGCGCCTTGACCCCGTGCCGGTCCAGGCCGAATTGATTGAACACGAAGTTGTTCCCCACCAACGAGAGGTAGGCGAAGGCGGCGGGCACGGTCCACAGGGCCTTGCCGGCGAGGTGGGTGAAGGGGCCCTTCAGCAGCACCAGGGTCATCAGCGGCATGAGGAACGCGAACCGCCCCAGGTGGCTGCGCATGATGGTCTGAAAGTGCAGGCGACCGATGCCTTCGGCCGGATGACGGAAGGACCACAGCGACTGGGCGGAGCTGTTTTTCTCGGGGCTGCGTTCGGCTTCGGCCTCCCGGTGCATGAGCTGGGCGCCCAGCAACATGAGCAGCGCCAGGACGCCGAGGGGGTACACATGCGCTCCAAGGGCGGCGCCCCACCGACCCTGCCGGGCCAGCAGGAGGCTGCGCACCGAGGCGGCGGCGGGAAGGGCCTCCACCACCCCGCCAATCCGGTGGCCGAGGGCGCGCAGGCGCTCGGCCTGAACAGCGGAGATGGGAGCTGAAGTTGATGTCTTTGACTTGGCTGGGATCCGACCTCCCAGGAGGGTACTGCCCAGCCAGATGAGGATCCCCAGCGCAATCAGAACGGAGCGCAACCGCCGGACCAGGGTGCCCGCCAACCCCTCCACCAGCAGCTGGACCGTCAGCAGGGTGAGCACGGTTTCCAGCCAGAGGAGGGGCACCAGCGGCCAGGTGGCCGGTTCCCGGAAGCCCAGGCCCAGCAGCAGGCCCGCGCTGGCGCTCCCGAGGGCGATGGGGAGCAGGTCGCCGAGCCCCGCCGCCAGCTCCGCCCCGTACAAGGTAGAGGTTCGCAGGGGGAAGGTGCGGTAGGACTCCCAGGCGAGCTGGCGGGCCCCGCCGAGCACCCCACCCATCAGACCCCCGCCGAAGCCCACCAGGCTGAGCATGCCGCCCAGCACCAGAGGAATGAGGGGACGATCCAGCCCGCCCCCCAATATCCAGCCCAGGACCCCCGTGCCCACCAGGAGCATGCCCGCGCCGAAAGTGGCCGCGATCACCACGGTCAGGACCAGCGCCCACTGCCCCTGCCGTCCCAGCTCGCGGGCGGACTGGTTCCAGGTGGTCTGGCCATGGGCCGCCAGCAGGGCGCGGAAGGGACCAAGAGTGCCTAACAATTCCCCCATGGGGCCGCGCGAGGGCCGCCGGGCGAGCGAGGCGAGGAACGCGAGTCGAAGCGTAGCGGGTACTACGCGCGACGAGCGTGACGAAGCATGGCAACGCCCGCCGGCCCTCGCCCGGAGGGAGAAAGCCAGGTGGGCGCCCCGCGGCGTCACGGCCCTTGAACGATGTCCCGCATCGCCCTGCGGGCCCTTCCTTGCGGTGCATCCCACCTGGCTTTCTCGCGGCCTCGTCGGGGAATTGTTAGGCACTCTTACAACCACGACAGATTCCCCTTCTGGGCACCGCCGACGAGATCGACGAAGAGCTGCTCCAGGCTTTCGCTGCCACGGCGCAGATCCTCCAGCGGGCCGAAGCCTTTGAGCCGCCCGTCATCGAGGATGGCGATGAGCGGGCAGAGCTTCTCGACCACTTCGAGGATGTGGCTGGTGAGCACGAGGGTCACGCCGCTCTGCTGGAGGCTGTGGAGGATGTCCTTGATGGTGCGGCTGGTGACCGGGTCGATGCCTTCGAAGGGCTCATCCAGAAACACCATGCGGGGGGCATGGATCAGGGCGGCACACAGCGCGACCTTCTTCTTCATGCCGAAGCTGTAGTCGGCGATGAGGCCCTTGGGCGTGACGGCGAGGTCCAGCTTGTCGAAGAGCTCTTCACGACGGCCATCGATCAAGGCGTCAGGCATGCCGTACATGCGGCCCACAAAGCGCAAGTACTGGGGCCCCGTGAGCATATCGAGCAGGGCCATGTCCTCGGGCATGGCACCGATCTGCCGCTTCACTCCGAGGGGATCGGCGTCGAGGTCCAGCCCCAGAATGCGGATGTGGCCTGAGGTGGGTTTCAATAGCCCCGTCACCATCTTCA
>JANYAZ010000026.1 GCA_025361045.1 Geothrix sp.
AGCCGTCCTCCTGATCGTCAGGCAGCTCGGTGGGGCTGTTGCCGAACAGGTCTTCCTGGGGGGCAGTTCCTGGTCGTCGGTACCGGCGGTGGCTGCGCGAGGCCGAGGGGTCGGCCACCACCAGCAGACCGCCATCCACCCAGCTCTTCAGTTGACGGCTGGCCTTGGTTGGATCCTCGGTACGGAGCAACTGGCGAACCTCCGCATTCCCGATGGTGGGGTGGGTCTCCAGGTAGGTTTCAGCCTGATCCCACAGGGAGGGCCGGGCCTGGTTCCGGAGGATGACGGTAAAGGACTCGCGCTCCGAACTGAGCTGGAACACGGGCGGGAAGAGGTCCGCCTCCCGCATCAAGGTGTTCATCATCCGGATGCCTTCGCCCAGTTCGAAATTCGGAGCGTCCTGGAAGTCGCGCAGGTGGCCCGTCAGGCTCGGGTTCCGGGGCTTGCTTCCGACCTTGCCCAGATCCTCTAGCCGCAGGCGATGGGGCAGCAGGCCCGGGCTTTCCACCTCGATCCGATTGGCGAACAGACGCACATGCACATCTGTAGGAAGGCGGTAGTCCCGGTGGAGGACGGCGTTGGTGATGGCCTCCTGCAACACGCGCAGGGGGTAGCTCTGGACGATCTCCATCCCCAGGGGACCCATCTGGACCCCCTTCGAGATCGCGCTCACGACGGCCTTCAGCGTCTCGCGGATCTGCGGGAACACCGGTCCGCCAATGGTGATCGGGGGGCGCAGGAAGTTGTAGGTGTTGCCCTCCTGGCGCACCTCGTCGCCGCTGTACTGGAAGATGCGGACCGCGCACTTCTCCCCGAGCAGGTCGCTGGGGTACTGGGCGAAGAGGAGCGCGGCCAGGCGCGTCGGCTTCCAGGCGCCATCGAGGAGCTTGGCGAGGCCCATGTGCTTCAGCGCCTCGGGAAAGGGCGCAGTGCTGCCCCGGGCGACTCGGTACTCATGCCAGAAGGGCGTATCCAGCAACTCGAAGGGCACCTCCACCGGCTGGTCCACCACACTCGTGGCCCCCAGGCGCAAGCGCCGATCCGTAATCTCCGCGGCCGACAGCTGGCGGTTGCCCTTGTCCAACCGCTCCCAGGTACCCCCCTCGGCGATGGAGTGGAGGTCCTTGCTGGGCCGCACTTCGATGGCCATCAGGTGCCCTGGTTGCCCGTTCCTCAGGGTGCAGGAGAGGCGATGGAAGACAGGTTCCGGCCCCAGCTCCCCGCCGATGGGAGGGATGACCCGGGTCCGCAGTTCGCGGCGGAGGTCGTCCACCGCCGGCTCATTTTCTTCGATGCCATACAGACGGTCCGTGCCTTGGGCTCTGGCGAAATCCTCCATGCCCAGCACCAGCAGGCCCCCGGCTGTGTTGGCAAAGGCAGTGATGCTCCGCAGGATCTTGGTCAGTTCCGCCCCGCGGAGGCGCTTGAACTCGAGCATCCGGGTTTCGTCCCGGGGGAGCAGCTGAGCCACAATTTGAGCTTGAGCCTGGCTCATTGACCGACCTCCTGCTCTTTGGCTCGGATGTTTCCAAGAGTCAGCAGGCATTGGAACACGATGTCCGCCATAGATTCCGTGAACTCTGAGGGGAGCATAAGCCCGTGGGCGATGCGATTCCTCAAGTTCAGCCCTTGGCAGCGAACCAGTGTCACTCGAAGAAACGCAGCGTGATCGGGACCGAGCACTCCACCAAATCCAGGATTGTCCAAGACCTGGTTGAGGGAACGGGCATCAAGGCGCCGAACACCATCCGGTTCCAGCTCCCACTTAAAAATGGACTCGCCCATGCACCCGGCGAAGGTTCTGGCTGCTTCCTCGATTTGAGGTACCAGGACATGGATGGCCGTTACCCAATCCCCCAACAGATAGGCACGCAATCCATGAAGCAACAGTTCTCGCCGTTCGGGTTGGAAGGCGGGAGAATTCTGTATGTAATCAGCGATCTCTTCAGCCGTTGGGTCGAATCGATCTCGGATGGCACGAATGGCGAGGGATCTCACAAACCCGTCGTACTGAATCCGCTCTGAAATCGCGTGCGGTAGGTAGGCAGCTTGGTTGGAGTGGAAGGCAGGTACCACCACCGCCGGGCGACCGCTCCCGTCCATCAGGATCGTGTCAGTCAAAAAGCGGAGTGGGAACTCACTCGCACATTTCTGGGTGTCCTTGAGGACCTGTTCGGCCTTGGGTGCCATCAAGCCCGCCAATCGCCGGAGTCCCTGGGCGAGATCCCCGCTTGTGAACGGCGAAGTCAGTGCCCGGACCTCCTCATCCGAAATTTCGCTGGTAACGCTAATTCGCTTTAGGCTTTTCACGGCCTTTGGCCCCAGTGCATTCAGGGATGCCAAGGCGAGCGTGGAGAGATCCCGTCGTCCAAACTCCAGGCATAGTCGGGAAAGGGTTCCAAGCCAAGCTTGACCCGCCATGGGTGCCCCGACCAAGGCCCTGCTGTGAACCACCTGGGCGAAAGCTTCAAGGACTCTACTCACATCGGCATCGCGCCCCGTTTGGTGGTAGTAGGCCAACAGGAGCTGACTAGCGTTTTCCGCGTACCAGATTCCCGGCGCCTCAAGGGGAGTTGCATTTGCCCTCTCCCGTTCGAGTTGATCCTCCAGCAACCAGGTCATGTAGCCGAGTTCGGGTGGCAGTAGTTCGACCTTCGAAAAGGGGCCGAGCCCAAAGCAATCCAGGAGAAAGGATCGGTAGAGGGGGAAGGGCTGAGATTCGAGGGCTCGGGCCAGATCAAAGAGGGCCTGTTTCGCCTTCAACTGCCAAGCCTCGTCTCGAAGAGATAGAGCCAAGGCCATGGCCCGTTGGCCGGCTCGGATGGCGTCGAACTCCTTTTCGGGAGGCACTGCTTGGACGAAGTCGTGAAATGCTTCGAGAGCGATCAAGGCATCCGCCCGGTCTGGGCGCTCACCGAAGGTTTTGGCGAAAACCCAGCTCAGATCAGCGTAGCGGGCTCTTAATCCAGGGTTCCTCGTGGTGCGGGCACGATGTCGCCAATAGGCCAGGGTTTCACTGCCGAGGGTGGTGAGATCTGGAAAGGTCTCGAGGGTTCCGTCCTCGCACAGCTTGTGCTGCGCTGGAGCATAGGGAAGCCCCCAGGGTTTGCCAGGCTCGGCGAGGAGCTTCATGACGAAGGCGGCCACCTCGTCGCGCCAGGAGCGCCCAGCCTCTGTCTCCACTTTGGGGTTCCGCTGCAGGAGTGCCGCGAACCCCTGATCCAGGTCCAGGGGCACCATTCCGGCTGGCAGGGTGTCGACATAGCCAAGCAATCCGGCCAAATCTGATACGGACTCAGGAAGGGACAGGTTCATGCGTGAACCTTCCAGGGGCGCCCTCGGCGACGCGGCGGCTGGGGGGTGGCCGGCGCTGTCTTGGGAGGACGTCTCTGGCGGCGGGTGGCAGGAGAGTCAGGCGCAGCTGCCTTCAGGCGGGCCAGGAGGGCCTCGACGGGCTCGTCGTTGGGATCCTGGGGCACCAGCTCGCCACGGAATGCACGTTCGAGGATGGACTGGCGTAGGCGCTCGGCCCGGCGGAGGCTGGCCTGGATCGTGGTTTCCATGGCCTCCACGGCGGAGAGGCGGCGATCAAGTTCGGCGAGGATGGCGTGTTGCTCCTCGACTGGCGGGATTGGAAGAGGGGCCTTTTTCAAGTCTCCGCCACTGATTCCAGCTTGCCCAGCGGTTGTCCTTATCCGTTTAGAGATGAATTCTCTAGTGGAACCCGCGGAGAACGCTACCTGTACCCATGCGGGTAGAACCTCATCCGTCCCAAGTCGGGCGCGAATGAGCTTGTCCGGATAAAGGAGCAGCCCGCGGAATTCAGGAACCATTGCACAGACTCCTACGAATTCGGGAGTCCCGTTGTAGCGAGTGAATAGGAGATCTTGTGGGCGCACCTCGAAGCCATCGAAATCAGAGGCAGGCTGCTCGAGGTATCGGACATCCGAAAGATCAACCCTCATCGCGCGCACTGAACTGATCCGGAGGATGCGTGTTCCTTGCTGACCTGTTGGTTTGACCGAGATGCCATTGCGGAGCGACTGGATCACTTCAAGGAAGGGGACCTTGCGCCAATTCGTTGGAACTTCGGTGGAACCAAGCTTCCCAGGTTTGAGGCCGTGTGTCCGCCGCTCCCGCCACTCCCGCGTCAGTTCACCGGTGACGGCGGCTTGGAGGAGGGCCTGGCGGTAGCGGGCGAGGCGGCGCTGGGCGCGGCGCAGGGCCTCTACACCGGCGTCCAGCTCGCTGAACAATTCCTCCAGCTTGGCCACGATGCGGCGTTGCTCGGATAGCGGTGGGACGGGAATTGGATGTGACCTAACGATGCCTTGGCTGATGTTCGGCTGAGCTCCGCCTTGCCCCTGCTTGATGAACGCGTCTCGCTGCGATAGGAGGTAATTGAACAGGTATCCCCTGTCAACCAAGGCCGAATTAGGAATGACATTGGCGCACGCTTGATTTGTGGTCGCCTCAAAGGTCAGGATGCCGAGCTTGCCGATCGTTGCACCATACAGGGCCATTGAAACAGTCCCTATTGGAAGGCGCTTCGCGGATGAGCCCTCGAGGCCATCAAGGGTGATTTCTTCTTCCGTGCTGCGGATTGGGCCATCGGGAAGATCACCGCTTTTTATCCAGGGGATCCCAGCTCCAAAAAAATGAGGGTTGGTTCTGGAGGGTGTTCCTCCGGTGCCCCAGTGGCCCATTTCTCCCAGGGACAGGATGGCCCAACCATTCGGGATTTCACTCATGCCACCAACACCTCATTCAGCTCCTCCAGGATGGCACGCAGGCCGGGGCCGAAGAGCTGAACGGCTCTGGCGGGGCCGCCTTTCTGGGCGAAGGGGGTCTGGTCCAGGTCGTCCACGGTGATGGCGCTGGCGGCCTGGATGCGCTCCATGAAGAGGGCGAGCCATTCCAACTGGGGGGCGGTGAAGGGCTGGCCGCCCTGCTGGTGCTGGGCCAGCCAAGCGTCGAAACGGCGCTGGGCTTCGTCCCGGAAGGGCTCCAGCTCGGGCCGCTCGCCCAGGGTGAAGCGCACGAGGGAGATGAGGTCCGTCAGCAGGCGTTGGTTGCCGGCGCCCTTCACGCGGCCGGCCTCCAGACGGGCATAGGCGCTCCACAGAAGATCCGGGGCCAGGGGCGGCTTGCCGCGGCCCATGGCTTCGGCCAGTTCCTTCACGGCCTGGAAGGTGAGTTGGCGGTCCTTGTGGCGGTGCTGGTAGAGCACCTGGAGGGCCAGCAACTCGTCCTGGCGCGCTTCCATGAACGCCTTGAAGCTGGTGATGAGGCCCTTGGCCTTCTCCTCGTCGAAGCCGGCGTAGAGCACCTGATCCCGGCTCACATGGTCGATGACCTGTTCAAGCTCCCGGGTGAGGGTGATCAGGCGTTCGCGCAGGGCGGGGCGCTGGAAAGGCTTGGCGGCCTCGTCGCTCATGGCCTGGCGCACGGCCTGAAACTGGGCCTCGGTGGGCTCGGCCCCGTTGGCGAGGCTGAACTGGGCGCGGGCACGGGCCTGGATCTTATCGGGATCACAGGCGTCCAACAGGCGGTTGGCCAGGGCCTTCAGGCCCGGCCCCTGGCCTTGTTCGGCGCTCACGGGCGGCACCTGGGCGGCCTGCTCGGGGGTGGCGCGGCGGTCCAGCCGGGCCAGGCGGCCCGCCAGAGTGGCCAGGGTATCCGTGGAGCGGTCGCCCTGGGCCACGCGCAGCAGCAGCTTCTCCAGGGGCACGGTGGGCTCCCGCTCCAGGGGGCGGGTGTCGGTCTTGTCCGTCTCGGTGACGCCCACGGCATCCACCAGCACGAAATGAGTCTTGGCGGGGGCGTCGGCGGTGACGCTGTGCAGCTCGTCGGGGCTGAGGACGCGGGTGGCGCGGCCCTTCATCTGCTCATAGTAGAGCTGGCTCCGCACATCCCGCATGAAGAGCAGGCACTCCAGGGGCCGCACATCGGTGCCGGTGGCAATCATGTCCACGGTGACGGCGAGGCGGGGATAGAAGCTGTTACGGAACTCCGAGAGCAGGGTGTCGGGATCCTCGCCCGACAACTTGGAACGGTATGTGATCTTCTTGCAGAAGGCGTCGCCCTCGCCGAAGACCTCCCGGGCCATGAGAACGATGTCCTCGGCGTGGTTGTCATCCTTGGCGAAGACGAGGGTCTTGGGAACGAGACTACGGCCGGGGAACAGCTCGGTGAACAGCCGATCCTTGAAGGTGGCCAGCACGGTGCGGATCTGATCCTTCGCCACGACAGAGCGGTCGAGGGCCTGGGCCTCGTAGGGCAGGTCGTCCTGCAGTTGTTCCCACCGCTTCTGCCGGGTGAGGCGGTCGCGCCGGTCCACCACGGTGCCGGCCTGGACGGTGGCGCCTTGCTCGGTGATGGCGGTCTTGATGCGGTAGATCTCGTAGCCCACGTTCACGCCGTCCACCACGGCCCGGTCGTGGGGGTACTCGCTCACGAGGTTCTGATTGAAGAAGCCGAAGGTGTGGGCGCTGGGGGTGGCGGTGAGGCCCAGCAGGAAGGCGTCGAAGTATTCGAGGACCTGCCGCCAGAGGTTGTAGATGGAGCGGTGGCACTCGTCCACGATGACGAGGTCGAAGGCGTCGATGGGGATGGCCGGGTTGAAGGCCACATCCCGGGGCGCCTGATCCCGGATGGCGCCTTCGAAGCCGCTGTGTTCCTCGGCCTCGTCGTCCGGCCCCTCCTCCCCGCGCAGGCTGGCGTAGAGGCGCTGGATGGTGGTAATGACCACCTTGGCGGCGGGGTCCAGGGCGCCGCGGGTGAGGTGCTGGACGAGATACAGCTCGGTGAACTTGCGGCCGTCGCCGGGGACGACGAACTGCTCGAACTCGTTTTTGGCCTGGCGGCCCAGGTTGCGCCGGTCCACCAAAAAAAGGATCTTCCGGGCCTTGGCGAACTTGGCCAGCCGGTAGCAGAGCTGGACGGCGGTGTAGGTCTTGCCACTGCCGGTGGCCATCTGGAGCAGGGCGCGGGGGTGGTTCTGCTGGAGGCTGCGTTCCGCGCCCCGGATGGCCTCCACCTGGCAGGTACGCAGGCCCTCGGTCCCGAGATCCGGAAGGTGCTGGAGGCGCTCTCGGAAGGTGGTGGGCTCGAGCAGCAGCTCCCTGAGCCCCTGGGGGGTGTGGAAGGTGAAGAGGCTGCGGGACCGGTGGTTGGGGTCGCGGGTGTCGCAGAAATAGGTCTCGGCCCCGGTGCTCTCGAAAAGGAAGGGGGGCTCCGGGCACCAGCATTGGAGGTGGTCCGGCAGGTTGGCCTGGTAGCGGGCGGCCTGGTCGGCCACGCCGCTGAGGGTGGTGCCCTCGGGCTTGGCCTCGATGATGCCGGCCACCTTGCCCTCGATGAATAGCACGTAATCCGCAGGCCCGGTCTTGCCCTGGAACTCCCGGACGGCCACGCCCTGGGCCGCGCCGAGGTCGATGGCCTTCGGGTTCTGGATCACCCACCCTGCCGCCCGAAGCTGGTTGTCGATGTTCTCTCGGGCCAGTTCTTCAGGGGTCATGGTGGGTTTACCCAGGGGAGTTAGCGGTCGCAAATGGGTGCAGAGATTCACCATTGTGCACGGAGGCTTGGTGATTTGCGACAGAGAGGCCACCCGGGATGCCCTCGATCCTGTTGGAAGGAGAAGATCCCCTTCCTTCCGCCCTGGCGCCTAGGGGGAGGGAAGGGAAGGAAGTCTTCTCTTCCGCTTCTTCCGTCTCCTTCCTTCCGAAGCTGGATCTAGGCCCGACGGGACTTCCGGGGGCATCATCGCCCATTCACGTCTTCCGGCCGGAAGGGTCGCAGCCGAGTGTCTGGGCCTTGGCCCAGCCGAGGTCGGTCAACCTGGGGTCTTCCAGGAGTCTTTCCTGTCGGAGGGCGGTAAGCATTTTGTCCCATTGGCCCTTTGGATTGCTGGAATCCGGCCAGAGTCTAACTGCTGCGAGGCGCTGGTCGAGATCCTTCAACCCACCTGCCTCTGCAATAACCAGTAGAACCTCCTCTTTCTTGAGTAGTTTTAGGACGGAAGCCTCGCCCCGAATGACGGACAGGATGCGATCCGAGTCGGGATGCAGAGCCAGGAACCCCGCACCGAGGTCCGGGGTGTGCCGACGCTGGAGCAGGGCGGTATGCCCGCGTTCCGCGGCGTTCATCTTGGCCAGGTGGAAGGCCACGAAATCACCACGCAACGCTTCTTCCAGGTCGAGGTTGGCCAATTTGGCTTCCTGGGCGGACAGGGCAGCCATGGTCAACACGAACCTTGCTCCTGCCTCGATGGCGCTGGATCCCCTGAGCGTTTCGGGATGCAGCCGTTGCCAGAGCTTCTTGTCCGAGGGAGTGTCATTCCCTTTGCCCACATGATGGATGGCCAGGACGGTCGCCCCCGAGCTTTGAACCAAGGCGGAAATGGCGTCGATGAAGGCCCGCATGTCCGAAGCTGAGTTCTCCTCGCCCTCAGCCATTCTTGAAAGTGTGTCCAGGATGATCAGGCCGCATCCGCCGGGGAGGTGCTTGGCGCGTTCCGCGAGTTGGGTCCACTGGTTCACCAATCCGAACTTGGCACCCGCACACCTATCCGGGAATAGCGGCAGGAATCGACTTTCGAGGTTCAGTCCGCATTGATGGTTCCAGGCGGGATCCTCTCCAAGGAGGGCGACACCGCGGCTGAATCGGCGATGGAACTCGTCCTCATCATCCTCCAGGCTCGCGTAGATGACCCCGCGGGGGGCATCCGGGCTTACCGTGCGGCCCATTACCTCTAGGCCGGCGGCCAGGGCCAACCCGATCGCCAGGGCCGTCATGGATTTCCCGGCGTTGGCTCGAGCTGCCAGAACACCCGGAACACCAGCGGGGATTAACCCTTCCACCAACCATCGGACAGGTGGGGGCGCCTCTGTCCTCATGCGATGGACGTCCCCAGTGATCCAGGGCTCTGGGAGGCCCATGGTTGGGTGGCGAAAGGGGATCGGGTTGTGGAGAGGCTCTGCAAAATTGCTAATTTCGGTCATTTCAACGCTCCTGCGAGCCGGAGGATGTCCTTCAGGCCAAGGTGTTGGTGAGAGGCATGGGCACATTTCCAGGTGGGCCAGTGCCCAGGGAGGTGGATGACCACGCCGGCATCGTCGTCCAGCTGGTGGGTATGCTCGTGGAACCAAGGGCAATGTGTGCGCCAGCGGGTTCCGCCTTGGTAAGGTCTCGGGACCCCAACCTGGAGACCTATCTCGCGAAGCAGATCGGCAAGGCGTAGGGTGGCGAGGTTGACCGGGAGGCTGGCGGCCCAGTGCCTCTCCCCGCTCGGCTTCGCCGCGGAATGAGGAGGGTGGAGGACCTGAGAGGATGGCTGGGCTTCCAGCTGTATGAGGCTCTTCCAAGGAATTCGTAGAAGTTCCCCAGGCACGCAGAAGCGTCGTATCAAACCTGGATCGGTAGGGTGGCCCGGCAGGAAGAAGATTCTGGCGGTATCCCGGGTGGCGGGGAGGTCTAGGCCCCGGAGGATCTGAGCCAGCCCAAGGTGCTCCATCGCCCAGGTGATCGAGTTGTGCCAATGTTGCGCCGGAATCGGGTCCAGCAGCGGAATGATCACCCGGTGCCTGGGCCAATTCGGCTGATCGCTCCAGGTTGTCCATCCATACCCAGCGATGCCCTTGGCCTCAAGAATGGACTGGGATTCCGTCATGAGCACTGGGTTGGGAAGGCACGATTTCTGGAGCCTAGGGGGTCGTCCCCCAGAGGAGGGGGCTGGTGGAGCTGATGCGAGCAGGGAGTTGTCGATGTCCAGGGCCAGAAGTTGAAGACCCTGTGCATTGGCATGCCCTCGGCGGGGCGGATCGTAGGTGGCTGCCGAGATGGCTGGAAGTCCGAGCTTCGGATCCCTCTGGTGGAACGATGACTTCGGAGTGAACGTTCGTTCCAAGATCCTGATCAGCGCTTCCCAGGAACCTGACCAGTTGCGGGCCTCAGGGCTCAGGGCGTGTTTGAAAAAGGAGCAGGCCAGCGGGAACTCTCCACTGCTATGGCCCTTCTCTGCAGGACGACCGTGGTGGTAATTGGACATGGAATCTCCAAGCTTCCCGAAGGAGCTTGTTGGAGGACTCGGCTTGCCCCAGAATGTGGCTACCAGGCCCTCGTGGTTTGGGGTTTACCGAGGGCTACCCAACTGCCGGGAAGTAGGATGGGAAGCCCTCTTGTTTTGTCTGGTGGTACCTGCGGTGGTGAACTCGCGGATGGTCCGTGGGACTCGCGAGGCGTGTTTCGGGGGTTTGCCCGAATCGATCGCAATCGGAAGATGTGATATCAACAGTGAATAAGCCAGTGGAAAGAGCGACTTTCTCTTTGCTCCTCAGGTGGTATTGACCGTCAGCGGGGTGTCCCCGCCCCGTTCCTGGCGAAGGCTCTCAAGCCGAGTCACGAGTGCTCGGATGCCATCCTCGTTCAGGCCCGCGATTCGTGCCTGGTTCAGGGCCACGACCTCTGCCTCCGGCCAACCGACACAGCGTGCTCCCAGGGTTACCTGGCGGGTGAACAGGCCCATGGCGATGTCTCCGTAGTGGGCACTCCGTGATCTCCCTCGAGCTTCGAGGACCGCTGGTAGCCGCAGAATTCGGTAGCTTCCCAGCGTGGCGTGGCTAGGGTCTCCCTTGGGGAAGGTAGATGGTTTGGGCTGGCTCATAGGATCACCTCGGATGCGACGGAGTGCGTTTCCGTCCATGCCTAAAGGGTGAGTTGAAGAGCAGCCTCAAAATTTCGAGCTACCCTGACATTCTCAAAAATGTCAGATCAGGGGGACTGAAGGCGGTTTGAGGCGTTGCGCCGCATTCTGTCCTAGAGTTCGGATTGCATCCTCCTTCGACTCGAAGGAGAGCTTCTTGAATTCGTGTTCGTCCATGCAATTGACCGTCTTGAACAGCTTCTGCCATGCACGCTGAGTGGCGATGGCCTTACGGATGGGATCTGGACCCAACGCCCAACCCCTGGGGGCCATTGGCCCCACGGCCCATTCGTGGACTACTCTTACGAAATGCTCAAAGGGACTTCTCTTGTCATCCCAAGCCCGTCTTGCTCTCTGACAGGCCGATTTTGGTCCCGCGGTCCGCTCATAGATCTGAAGGCAGCTGAAGGCAAAGGCGTCCTTCAAGGAGCTTCTACGTTGGCGCTGGGCCATGGTGGTGTTTCCACCCTTATCCTCGCCACCCACCTCGCGCAGCAGGACTTCTCGGGCGACATCGAGGAGCTTTATCGTCACCTCCGGATCGCATGTCCACCGGGGAAGATCTCCATCACCCGGAATGGCGCTCGGGGAACGATCCATCAGATCCCAAATGTAGGACTCAGGCAGCATGGGAGACGGAAGGCGAAGGTGCTGAGGTAGACCCTGCCGGGTGGGGGGACGGGAGGAATGATGAGGGCCAAAGAACCCACCACCTGCTTCCAACCACAGTTGTTTGATGGCAGTGATCCTATCTTCTTGGGATTCTCCGGCTTCCCTCGGGAGGTCCTGAAGACTTCTAGAGTGGGGGAGGTTCTGAATCCAAAGTCGCGAGTCGTGGTGCCAGGACTTGATTCGGGTTCGAATATTCTTCTGCTGTGCATCTGTAAGGCATTTGCACCCGAAAGAGCCCAGCAAGGAAGCAAGGGTTTGGATGTCCGCCATGACCTGCCCCACTCGAGCGGAATGGGCCTCGTGGATCAGCGCTTCCCGGTAGATGAAGCGCAATGCTTCAAGATCAGCCATGGCTTGGTCCACGGATTCAGCGTGTTCAAACCCCTTCGAAAGCCCTAGCTTCCTAAGGGAGTCGGTCTGAGCCTCCGCCAGGAGGCGTCGCATGACCACTGTAGGTTCCTTCGTATTCTCCTTCATCCTCTTGCCTCGACTCCAGGGGTTGGTTGACTGAACTGAGTGTCAGGGCCAGGGGAAGGCGTGTTCTTTGACTCATCCAGGTAATCAGCCCACCGCTGCATCATCTTTCTCCGATCGTCGAGGTGGGCCGTCCTGTTATAGGCACGGCCATTGGGGTCCTTTACGGCGTGGGCAAGCTGATGCTCGATGAAATCGGGGCGAAAGCCCAGCACCTCGTCGAGGATGGTGCGGGCAGCTGCGCGGAAGCCATGACCGCACATCTCCTCCTTCGGGATGTCCAACCTTCGTAGGGCGGCATTGATGGTGTTCTCGCTCATGGGCCGCTTGCTACTACGCGCCCCTGGGAAGACGTAGCGTCCCTCCCCGGTGACGGGTTGGAGTTCCTTTAGGACAGCTACGGCCTGAGTGCAGAGGGGCACGATATGTTGAGGACCGTTCTTGCTTGCCTTGAACCTCCACTCGGCCAATTCCAGATCGAATTGGTTCCACTCTGCATGCCGTAGCTCACCCGGCCTTACGAAGATGAGCGGCGCCAGGCGAAGGGCAGAGCGGGTTGCAAGGGTTCCCTGGTAGGTGTCGACGGCGCGAAGCATCTCGGCCAACTTTTTCGGGTCAGTGGTGGCCGCGAGATGCTTGACTTCAGTGGGGGGCAGCGCACCACGAAGGTCGCCGGCTACGTCTCGTGTGGCGCGTCCCGTGGCAACGGCGTAGCGGAAGACCTGGCCGCAAGTGCTCAGAGCACGGTGTGCAGTCTCAAGGGCTCCACGGGATTCAATGCGTCGGATCACCGTTAGAAGTTCTGGAGCAGTGATGTCGGCGATGGGTCGTCCACCCAGCCAAGGGAAGATGTCTCGGACAAAACGCCGCATGAGTCCGTCCCGGTGCTCTGTCACCCAAGTGTGGGCGTACTTGGCATGCCACTCCCGGGCCACCACCTCGAAGCTGTTGGCCACCTGATCTGTCCGGGCAAGCTTCTTCGCTTTCCGGTGAGAGCTGGGATCCACTCCATCGGCCAGACGGAACGCGTCAAGCACTTTGAGACAGTTGGTGGCCTGAGTTATCGCTCCGACCCACCCGCTGCGGAGAGCCGCCGGGGCCATGGACAGCCTGCGGATTGCCTGGCGGCAACGGGCC
>JANYAZ010000199.1 GCA_025361045.1 Geothrix sp.
CGAGAGCAACACCGTGGCGATGGCGAGGCCCGCACTGGGGCCGTCCTTGGGGATGGCGCCCTCGGGGAAGTGGATGTGCAGATCCTGCTTCTGGAAGACCTCGGGATCGATCTGGAAGGCGTCCCCCCGGCTGCGGATGTAACTCAGTGCCGCCTGGGCGCTCTCCTTCATGACGTCACCCAGTTGCCCCGTGAGGATGAGCAGGCCCTTGCCGGGCATCTTCAGGGCCTCGACGAAGAGCACGTCGCCGCCCACAGAGGTCCAGGCCAGACCCGTCACCACGCCCACCCGCGGGGCCTTGAGCCGTTCGTCCTGCAGCAGCTTCACGGGGCCCAGCAGGTCGTGCAGGCTGGCGTCATCGAGGGTGAGCTTCTTTTTCAGGCTCTTCTCTGCCACCCGCCGGGCCACCTTGCGGCAGACGGCGCCGATCTCACGCTCCAGTTGACGCAGCCCCGCTTCCCGCGTGTAGCCCGTGATGATGGCCTTCAGGGCCTTCTTGGGAATGGACAGTTGCTGTCGAGTGACGCCGTGCTTTTCGAGCTGCTTGGGGATCAGGTGCCGCTCGGCAATGCCGATCTTCTCCTCCAGCGTGTAGCTGCTGAGGTAGATGATTTCCATGCGGTCCTTGAAGGCCGGGTGGATGGGCTCCAGCTCGTTGGCATTGGCCAGGAAGAGCACCTGCGAAAGATCCAGGGGGACGTTCAGGTAGTGATCACGGAAGGTGTGGTTCTGCTCAGGGTCTAGCACTTCCAGCAGAGCTGCGCTGGGATCCCCGCGCATGTCCCGGCCGATCTTGTCCACTTCGTCGAGCATGATGACGGGGTTCATGCTTTTGATCTGATGCAGGGCCTGCACGATGCGACCTGGCATGGCGCCCACGTAGGTGCGGCGATGGCCGCGGATCTCGCTTTCATCGTGGACGCCGCCCAGGGAGATGCGGCTGTACTTGCGGCCCAGGGCCCGGGCGATGGACTTGCCCAGCGAGGTCTTGCCCACGCCCGGAGGGCCGACGAAGCACAGGATGGTGCCGCGCAGGTCGGGCTTCAGCTTGCGCACCGCCAGGAATTCCAGGAGCCGGTCCTTGATCTTGCCCAGCCCGAAATGATCCTCGTCCAGCACGGTCTGGGCCTGCTTGAGGTCCAGGTTGTCCTCGGTCTGCACACCCCAGGGCAGCTCAGTCATCCACTCCAGGTAGGTCCGGGTGACGGCGGTCTCGCTGGAATCCGGATGCATGCGCTCCAGCTTTTTCAGGTTGCGCTCGATCTCGACCATGGGTTCTTCCGGCACCTTCATTTTCGAGAGCTTGTCGCGGAAGGCAGCAACCTCCTCCGACAGCTCCGAGCCCTCACCCAGCTCCTGCTGAATGGCCTTGAGCTGCTGCCGCAGGTAGTAGTCCCGCTGGCTCTTGTCCATCTCGCCACGGGCTTCCATGGTGATCTTCTGCTGCACCTCCAGCAGCTGGATCTCGCGCATGAGCAGTTCGTTCACCCGCTTCAAGCGCAGTCCCGGATGGGCGATCTCCAGCACCTCCTGGGTCTGCTGAAGCTTGAGATCCAAGTTGGAGGCCACCAGGTCCGCCAGACGGCCCGGGTTGTCGAGGTTGCTTGCAATGACGAGCACCTCCTGGGGTAGGGTCTTGCCCAGGGCCACAGCCTTCTCCAGGGTCTGCTTCACGCTGCGCAGCAGGGCGTCCGACTCCAGATCCGGTGTCTTCAGCTCGGGCTCTGTGAGCGGCTCCACCCGGGCCTTGAAGAGGTTTTCGGTCTCAGTGAAATACTCCACGCGGACCCGCTGCAAACCCTGCACCAGGGCGCGGATGCGGCCGTCGGGCAGCTTCAGCACGCGCATGATGAGCGCCGCCGTGCCCACTTGATAAAGGTCCTCGGGCCTCGGGTTGTCCATCTCCGTCTGCTTCTGGGAGAGCAGCAGGATCATGCGGTTCTCCACCAGGGCCGTATCCACGGCGCGGATGGACTTCTCGCGGCTGATGCTGAGGGGCAGGATCACATAGGGATAGACCACCACGTCCCGCAACGGCAACACCGGCAGCTCTTCCGGCAGCTTTGGCGTTTCGTCGGGTGGGGGGGGCAGGAGAATGTCATCAGCCACGGAAAAACCTCGAACTTCCAGTGTATCGCTACTTCTTCCGGGACTTCATCGCCGCGACATCCACGGTCTCTACCGGGAACAGGGCCTGCGGCAAGGGCGTCGGGGTCTCTGACGCGCCGAGGGACAGCTTGGTTGTTCCAACCGCGCGCCCAGAGGCGGCCTCCTTGTGCATGAGCCCTTCCAGGGCCTTCACGAAATCCGGCAGATCCTTGAAGTCGCGGTACACGCTGGCGAAGCGCACATAGGCCACCTGGTCGAGCCCCTTGAGCTCGTCCATGATCAGCTCACCCAGCTCGCGGCTGCGGATCTCGCGATCGGGCCGCTCCATGAGCCGGGCGTGGACATCCCCCACCAACTGTTCGATGCGGGCCAGGGACACGGGTCGCTTCTGACAGGCGGCCAGCAGCCCCTTCATCAGCTTCTGCCGCTCGAAGGGCTCGCGGCGGCCATCCTTCTTGAGGATCACCAGGGGCACTTCCTCCACCCGCTCGTAGCTCGTGAAGCGGCGGGCGCAGGAGAGGCACTCGCGGCGGCGGCGGATGGAGTCGCCCTCGCGGGACTCCCGGGAGTCCACCACCTTGTCCTCGATGTGCCCGCAGAAGGGACAGTGCATGGTTCCCCTGGATGATCAGACTTCGACGACCCGCGGATTCATCACGGCCTCGCAGGTGACCGAGTTGGCCACGAAGCAGTACTTGTGGGCCTTCTCGAACAGCTCCACCACCTTGGCCATGCCGGTGCCCCGCCGCACGCGGATGACCGGGTGCAGGTGCACCTGGGTGACGCGCGTGACCTTGTCCACGGTGTCCAGCACCGCCTCGGCATGATCCTCGTAGCCCAGGATCTCGACCTTGGCCTTGGCGCAGAGGGCCAGGAAGGTCAGCATGTGGCAGGTGGCCAGCGCCGAGCCCAGCAGGTCCTCAGGGTTCCAGCGGGTGGCATCGCCCGCGTATTCGGGCGCGCTGCTGACGGCCAGCGCGTGCTTGCCCGAGGTGGTGACCGTGGCGTTGCGGTTGTAGGTGCCGTCGAGGGTGTTGCCGG
>JANYAZ010000078.1 GCA_025361045.1 Geothrix sp.
CGATGAACACCGATAAAGCCAACAACCGCCCGTCGGTCCATTCGCTTCGCCCTGAGGTACTACAGCCCCAGCCGCACCTGGTTGCCACGCTCCTCGAACCAGAGGGCGTCACTATCGGTGATCGAGGCCATGGGGGCGGCGCCGGGGCCCAGGACGCAGTGGGTGAGGCGGCTGGCGGCCCCGGGCGGCACGAGCGCGGTGGGGTGGACGTAGCAGCCGGGCAGGCGGCCCTCCTGCTCCGGGGCCAGCGCGGCGGCGGCCTGGATCAGGGCCTCGGCGGTGCCCACCTCGCGCCAGGGAAAGGGCTCCACCACTACGCCCAGGTGCCCCATGGGGAGGGTGGCCAGGCGCGGGCGCAGGTCGTTCACTTCGCTGGGCCCCTCGGGCAGCAGGGCCAGGGCCTCGGGGGACCAGGCGGCGGCGCCCGTGAAGTGGAAGGGCCCCCGGGGCCCCACCACATCCTTGGGCAGCACGCGGTCGTCCTCGTCCATCCACACGGCATTCCAGTCGCCGCCGGGATGCGGGATGAGCAGCCAGCTCAGCGTGGCGCGGACCGCGCGATGCCGGGCCCGCAGGTGGCCGAAGGGCACGGCCTCGGCCCAGACATCGGCGTTCCAGCTGAGCAGCTCGGCGGCCACCCGGCCCCGGGCGTGGAGCAGGCTTCCGGCGCTGCCCAGCAGCCGGGGCTCTTCGCAGATTTCGATGCCTGCGGCCACGGCGCGGAGCCGCTCGGACCAGAGGTGGCCGTTGCAGGCCAGCCGGGTGAGCCCCTCGCGGCGCAGGGCTTCGGCCCCCCACTGCAGCAGGGGCCGGCCCCGCAGGGTCCAGGCGGGCTTGGGCAGGCACTGGCTCAGGCTGCCCATGCGGAGGCCCAGGCCCGCCGCGAGCAGGAAACCTTCCAGCGGTTCAGGCATCGGCCTCGTCCGGTTCCGGGGGCAGGGGCTTGAGCAGGAACTGGCCCGGGGCCAGGCCGCGCATGGACAGCACGCGGATGCGCCAGCCCTGCAGC
The DNA here is from genome assembly GCA_025361045.1 of Geothrix sp. Lineage (GTDB taxonomy): Bacteria > Acidobacteriota > Holophagae > Holophagales > Holophagaceae > Geothrix. Next base: position 1,010 of record JANYAZ010000078.1, read on the forward strand.
CGCAATTCGTCGCCGGGTCGCAGCACGCGCCCCAGCTGCTCCTGGAAGAAGCCGCCCAGGCTGACCGAGCCGGCCTCGGTTTCCAGGTTCAGGTGCAGGTGATCGACCAGCTGCTCCAGCATGACGTTGCCCTGGGCCAGCCAGGCGCCGCCCCGGGTCCGCCGGAGCTGGATGGCCTCGCGATCGAACTCGTCCTGGATCTCACCGACCAGTTCCTCCAGCACGTCCTCCAGGGTCACCAGGCCGTCCACGCCGCCATGCTCGTTCACCACCAGCGCGAGGTGCTGCTTGCGCTGCTGGAACTCCAGCAGGAGGCCCTGGATGGGTTTCATCTCGGGCACGAAGAAGGTGGGCCGGGCCACCTGCCGCAGGTCCACATCGCCATCGGTATCCTGCATGGCCCAGAGCAGCTCCTTGATGTGGATGACGCCCACCACCCGGTCGAGGTCCCCCTCCACCAGCGGGATGCGGGTGTGGGGCGTGGTGCGGGCCAGGGCGAGGTTGTCGGCGAGGCTGCGGGTGAGGTCGAAGCAGACCACCCGGGCTCGGGGCACGGCGATCTCCTTGACCATGCGGCGGCTGAAATCGAAGAGGTTGGCGATGAGTTCCTTGCGGTCCAGCTCCAGGTGCCCCTGGGCCTGGCTGCGCTCGAGCATCCGGCGGAACTCGGCCTCGGAGGGCAGCAGGTCCTCCGCATCGGCCTCGGGATGGACCCCGAAGACCGCCAGTACCAGGTGGCTCAACCGGGTGAGGCACCAGGTCAGCGGCCGCACCAGCCGCGACCAGGCCAGGAGGGGGCCGGCGGTGCGCAGGGCCCAGGGCACGGCGGAGCGGATGGCCAGGCTGCGCGGCACCAGTTCGGCCAGCACCACGTGCAGGGTGGTCATCACCAGGAGGGCCAGGGCCGTGCTGAAGGGCAGGGCCAGCTTGGGCCAGGGCAGGTGGCCGAAGAGGGCGAGGAAGGCGTGGCTGAACAGCCCCTCGCCCACGGCGCCCAGGGCCAGGGCGCACAGCACGATGCCCGCCTGGATGGAGGACAGGTGATGGGAGAGCCAGCGATGCACCTCGAGGGCGCGCTTGGCCCGGGGATCCTCGGCCACCAGCGCTTCGAGCTGCGTTTCGCGAACGCGCACCGCCGCAAACTCAGCCAGGACGAAGAAGGCGCTGAGGAGGATGAGGGCGGCACAGAAGAGGGCCGCGGCGAGGGTCACGTTAGGTGCCTGTCTGAGTCATGGGTGGCTAGCCTTTGGCGAGATCAGACCCGCGCCGGAGCTTGTCCTGGATCTCCTGGAGCAGGCCATCGAGGTTCTGCAGGCGGTCGCGATGTTCGGACAGCTGACCATGGACGGCCTGCTTTTCCCGTTCCAGGGCTCCGTGGGCCTCCTGGTGCTCGGTGATCACCTGGTTCAGGCGGGCGATCTCGGCTTCCTTGTGATCCAGGCCATTCATCAGCTCCAGGCGCTGACCGTCGTGGAGGATGGTGGCCTCGTCCAGCTCCTGGCGGACGGCGGCCAGCTGGGTGGTGAGGTGGGTGATCTCGTCCTGGTGCTGCTGGAGGATCTCCTGCTTGGCCAGCAGGTTCTGGTCCCGCTCGAGGACGAGGGCCTGGCTGGCCTCGAGCTCGGTTTCCACCTGCCGAAGGCGGGCACCCAACTCAGCCAGATCCCGGCCCTGGCCGCGCATGGTGGCTTCGAGACCGGCGATTTCCAGCTGATAGGTGTGCGCCTTTTCCTTGCTGGCCGCCACTTCCAGCAAAGCTGCCTGATGGGCCCCTTCCAGCGTGGTGTGCTGCGCCACGAGCCCTTCGATGGTGGTGGTGAGCTGGCCCTGCGCGACCAGGGCGGCGTCGAGCTCCTGCTGGCGGGTGGTCAGCGCTTCCGTCTTCTCTGCCAGGGCACTCTCCAGCCCCTGGGCTTTGGCCCGGAAGGGTTCCAGGTCGAGGGCATCATGCATCAGGCGGTCGCGTTCCTTGAGCAGCTCGATGGTCCGCTGGGACTTCTCCCCGACCTGCTGGTTGAGGGTCTCCACCTGCAGGATCAGATCCGCGCGCTCGGTAAGGGCTTCTTTCAGCTGAGCCTTGAGTGTTTCGGAACTCTCACCCTCGCGGCCACGGCTCTCTTCCAGGGCGGCCAGGGCCACCTCGGTTTCCTTGAGTCGCACCTTCAGGGTTTCGGCTTCACGGTTGCTGCGCTCCAGCTCGTCGAGGTTCAGGGTGACGGAGTTCAGCTGGCGCTGGACCTGCTGGGCTTCCGCCTCGGCCGCCCGGAGGCGCTCTTCGGCGACCGCCAGGCGCTGGTCCTTGGCCCGCATCTCTTCATGGAGGTTGGCGACCTGGTCCTCGAGCAGCCGCACGTGGCGGCTGTCGGGGGGAACCTCGCCGGATTGGGAAGCCCCTTTATCCAGGTTGGTGGTTTGGACCGGCGAGGAGGGACGCACCCCGAAGACCGGCGCCGAAGCCGAGGCTGGGCCATCGATGGCGCCTTTGAGGTTGTCCAGCCAGTCGTCGCCCAGCTCTGTGTCCACCAGCTCACCCAGCGGGTTGTCGGGATCCAGGGTGCGTACCGGTACCAGGGCGGTGAGCGCGGTCACCAGGGCGCTGGGCGCCATGGGCTTGTGCAGGTAGAGGTCGGCCTTGCCCTTCAGGCTCTGGTGGCGCCGGTATTCCTCTTCCGTCGCCTTGGCGCTGATGAGGACGATTTTCACCTTGTCGAGCTTCGCGTTTTTCCGGATGGAGGAACACAGCGCATAGCCCTTGTTGTCGGCCACTTCGACGGAGATGAACACGGCGGCAAAGGCGCCGCTCTCCAGACGGGACATCACACCATCCGGCAAACCCGCCACCTCGAGGTCAAAGGCTGCTTCGAGACTGACCTGATGCTCCTTGAGGAAGCTCCGGTCGCTGTCCACGAGGAGAAGGCGTTGGCCCATGGTTCATCCTTAGGCTGGGTTGAACCTTGGAGTTTAGCTGAAGGACGGGAGCCCCGGTACTCCCGGGGCTCCCGAATGCCACAACTTGTCGGTCTAGGGTCTGTTTTCTATGTGGATGCGAGCCGCGACGCCGTTCAGCCGCGCGCATGGCCAGGCGGGGGCCGAAGGGCGATGCGGGACATCGTTCGAGGCCGCCAACGCCGCCAGGGGTGCGGCTGGGCGACGTCCCGGAGGGCAAGGGGCGGCGCCCGGTGCGATGCTGCGTCAAGCTCCTCGTCGATAGTGCCGCTATCGCCTTCGTCGCTTTCCTTGCCTCGCTTGGGCGGCGCCCCTTGCGCGGCCACACCCCACATAGAAAACAGACCCTTGGCCGGACCCTCAGCGGGGGGGAACGGCCAGGGTGACCTTCTGATTGCCATTGGGAGACTGGATGAAGAGCAGCAGCGTGCGGCCCGCAGCCTTCTTCACCTGGGCGTTGAAGTCCGCAAGGTTATTGACCTGCTGACGGCCCACTTCCGTGATGACCATGCCCGTGGCCAGGCCCCGGTCGGCCGCCGGGGAGCGGGGATCCACATTGGTC
>JANYAZ010000087.1 GCA_025361045.1 Geothrix sp.
AGGCGGAGGATCAGTTCCTGGATGTGCATGGGGGCTCGCCAAAACGAGCATTGTAGCGGGTTCTCGCCACTTTGGTAAGCTCGTGGGATGCGGATCCGACCTGCCACTCCAGCCGATGCCCCTGCCCTCGTCACCCTCGGCGAGCGCCTGTGGCGCGACACCTACACAGGTTTGATTCCCGCCTCCAATCTGGAGCTGCACCTGGCCGAAACCTTCGGCCTGGTGCAACAGACCGCGGAGCTGTCCGATCCGGCGAACACGACCCTGATTCTCGAGCAGGACGGGAACCCCCTGGGCTACGCCCTGTTACGGGCCTTCGGACCGGCCGCGGAGAACCCGGATTGCGCTTTCGCCAAGCCCCTGGAGGTGGCGCGGTTCTACGTCGACCAATCCCTGCATGGCCGTGGCGCGGCTCAGTTCCTGATGTCGGCGGTGCTCTCCCACGCGGCCACGGCAGGCCACGATGGCGTCTGGTTGCAGGTCTGGGAGCAGAATCCCCGCGCCATCCGCTTCTACGCCAAGGAGGGCTTCCAGGACGTGGGCGGAGCCAGCTATCGCATCGGCGAACAGGTCGACCGGGATCGACTCCTGGTGCACACCCTGATGGCTCGGCCGACCTGAACCCTGCTCAGGCCTTCACCACGTGCGTGTCGGCGAACAGGTCGTGCAGGCAGCGGCGGGTGGGCTGGAAGATGAAGAGCACATCGAACAGGTGGATGATGCTGCCGCTGCCCGGCTTCTTGAGCACCATCTGCACCACGGTCGCCACCACGGCAAAGGGCAGCCAGCGGAGGAAGAAGACGCGCCAGATGCTGGGAATCTCACCATCGCTGGTGATCATGCGGATGCCCAGGGCCTTCTTGCCGATGGTCTGGCCATGTTTCACCAGCAGGACGATCTGGGTGATCAGTACCGCCACTGAGATGGCTCCCGCCACGAGGATGACGATCATCAGGGAGCCGATCCGCCCGGTCAGGAGGGCTCCGGGCACCAGGAGTGCGATGGCGCCAAGGGGCGCGAAGCCCACGATGACGTCCACCAGCGCGGCACCGAGCCGGCTGAGGCGCGTGGCGGCCTCGACTTCGAAGGTGTCCTGGGGCTGATGTGGGTCCATGGCCGTGTGCTCCGTCCTTGACAGGGTGCAAAAGGTTGGGGGCGGAGGCAAGGGTTCTGTGGCCTGGCCCGGCGCACTGTGATGTCTGTCCTTTGATCCACCCCGCCGCCCCTGTATGATCCTCGTTTCCCGGGGTATGGCATGACCCGAAAGATCGCTCTCCTCGCCATTGGCGGAAACGCGTTGCTCAAAGAGAAAGAACGCGGGCTCCAGGAGGAGCAGCTGGAGAATGCCCGGGAAACGGCGGAGATGCTGGCCAAGGTGGTGGCCGAGGGCTACTCGCTTTGCGTGGTGCACGGCAACGGACCCCAGGTGGGCAACCTGCTCATCCAGCAGGAGGCCGCCTCGGGCCAGGTACCGCCCTACAGCCTGGATGTCTGCGGGGCCATGACCCAGGGTTCCATGGGCTACATGCTGGAGCGCATGCTCATCAACCGGTTGCGCTTTCTCGGGGTGAACGCCCCGGTGACCTCGATCCTCACTGAAGTGGTGGTGGACAAGGAGGACAAGGGTTTCCAGGACCCCACCAAGCCCGTGGGCCCTTTCTATCCTGAGTTCCGGGCCCTGGAGCTGATGCGGTCCAAGCGCTGGAAGATGAAGGAGGACTCGGGCCGCGGCTGGCGCAAGGTGGTGCCTTCGCCCAATCCCCTGGAGATCGTCCAGCTCGACGCCATCAGGACCCTGCTGCAGGCCGGCAACTCGGTCATCGCCGGCGGTGGTGGCGGCATCCCCGTGATCCGCGATGCCAGTGGCTACCTCGTGGGCGTGGAAGCCGTCATCGACAAGGATCGCCTCAGCGCGCTGCTGGCGACCCAGCTCGGCGCCAACCTCTTCATCATCCTCACGGGCGTGGCCAAGGTGGCCCTGGACTTCGGCCAGCCCACCCAGCGCTGGGTGGACCGCCTCACGGCCAGCGAGGCGAGGCGGCATCTGGCCGAGGGCCAGTTCCCCCCCGGCAGCATGGGGCCGAAGATCGAGAGCGCCCTGGGTTTCCTGGATGGCGGCGGCGACGAGGTGCTCATCACCACCGCCGAGGCCCTGGCCACCGAAGATCCCGCCACCGTGGGTACCCGGATCGTAAGGGACTGAGTCAAGCGCAGGAGGAGGCCCCATGTACGCCATGATCATCGTCCGCTACCGCCGTCCGCTCCCGGACGTCGAGGCCGTCACCGAAGCCCATCGCGCCTACCTCCGCGACCTGCAGGCCAAGGGCATCCTGGTGGCCTCGGGGCCGCTGGAGCCCCGCTTCGGTGGCATGTGGCTGGTGCGGGTCCAGGATGAGAACCCCCTGGCCGACCTCGATGCCTTGATGGAAGGTGATCCCTTCCACCAGCACGGGCTGGCCAACTACGAGCTGCTGCCCTGGAAGGTGATGCAGGGCAAGGAAGGGCTGGATCGCATCTGAGCGTGCCTAACCAGACCCGACGATGCCCCGCGGTTTTGTTAGGTACTCTGAACCTCAGACCGCCTGGGCCAGCACCTCGGCGACGACCGCCAGCAGTTCCTCTTCCTTGAGGGGCTTGTGCAGGATGCGGCTCACGGCCTGACACTTGAGCGCCTCCTCCACCGCCGGGTCATGCAGGGCGGTCACCACGATCACCGGCACTCCCGGCTTGGCCTTCCGGGCCATCCGCGCCAGGGTCAGCCCATTGCAGCCGGGCATCTGGTAGTCCGTGACGACCAGGTCGGGGTTCGCTGCCGAGACCCGGTCGGGCACCTCCATGGCGGTCACATCCGCCCAGGCCTCCACCTCGTGTCCCGCCTGCTGGAGGATGTGCTGGATCAGGTTCCGCATGAGCTTGCTGTCGTCAACCACGATGATCTTGGACACGGCTGAGCCTTCCGGGGCCGGGCGGCCCGGGGCAGAACGGGTTATTTCCGGTCCAAAGTCCGCTTGAACTCCACGTACCCCATGTCGACTTCGTTGATGTGGTGCTTCAGCCAGTCTGCAAGGAACTTCGAGACTTCCATGGTCACGGGCTTGCCCGCTGCGATCTTGCCCTGCAGCTCAGTGGCCTTTTGCACCAGCTGGGCATGCTCGGCCATGTGCGAGGTCAGCTTGGGATAACCCATGTCCTTCATGACTTTTTCCTCCGTCTGAAAGTGCTCGACGGTGTACTTGACCAGGAAATCCATGCTGTCCTTCACCGCCGTCTTGGAGGTGCCGTCCTTGAAGGAATCGGCCAGTCTGTTCACGGCATCGAACAGGGCTTTGTGCTGGTTGTCGATGATCGTGATGCCGGTCTCGAACCGGCTGTTCCAGACTGCGATGGCCATGGCTGCTCCTGGGTAAGGTCTGTGAATCCCATCGGTCCTGTCAGAGAACCCCTTGAATCGGGTCAAAGACCTGGATGGGACCTCCGGGCAGATCAGTGGCGCTCCACCGTCACGGTGGGAGGGGACTCCGTCAGGAACCGGACCATCGCCAGGTCGAACTCGTCAATGTGGTGCTTCAGCAGGTCGGCGAGGAAAATGGCCACCTCCATGGTCACGGGCCGCCCCTCGTCGAACCGGGTCAGCAGGTCCTGGGTCTTGTCGACCAGCCGGGCATGCTCGGACTGGTGCGCACTCAGCCCCGGGTAGTTTCGCTCCCTCATGTAGGCCTCCTCGGTCTGGAAGTGCCCGACCGTGTAGGCCAAGAGCGCGCCCAGGCTTTCCTTCACGTGTTCCGAAGAGGTGCCCTCCCGAAACGAGTCCGCCAGCTCGTTGAAGGCCCCGAACAGGGCCTGATGCTGGGCATCGATGAGCTCGATACCCGTTTCGTACCGCGTGTTCCAGGTGGCAATGGTCATGTCCAGCCTCGCGTGTTCCTATGGTTGTCCGCCCTCGAAAACCGATCGACGGGGCCGCTCCCGCACGACCCCTCCCTTAATCCGACTGCCGTCCTTCCTTCATGAACCGCTCTTCCGTCTGGAAGTGCTCGACGGTGTAGTCCGCTAGAAAGTCCAGGCTCACGATCACCTGGTTTTGGGCCATCCCGGTTTTGAAGGCAGCGGCCAGTTGGTTGACCGCATCAAACAAGGTCCTGTGCTGATGGTCGATCAGATCGATTCCGGTCTCGTAGCGGTGGCTCCAAACAGCGATCGCCATGGTGTGTCTCCTCAGCCCGGGCAGCCATCGGATGCCTGGGGATGACTCAGGATCGGGGTGCCACTATCGGCTGGATATAAAGTCCAGCAATCTTGTGCTGGACTTCTTTCAGGCTGAAGGGTTTGCGCAGGCTCGTCACCGAGGGGCAGCCTGCCAGCAGCGGGGTGATCTCCTCCTCGCTGTAGCCCGTGGCCATGATCACGGGCAGGTTGGGCCGGAGTTCGAGGATCCGGGGCAGGGCCTTCGCACCGCTCATGACAGGCATATTCATGTCGAGGATGACCAGATCCACCTGCAGGCCGTCCTCCAGCAGCCGGAGGGCCGGGGCGCCGCCCGAAGCCAACGTCACCGTGTGCCCCAGCATCTCAAGCAGGGGGCCGATGGATTCCCGGATCAGCTCGTCGTCATCCACCAGCAGAATCCGGAGGGCCTCCTGCGAGGACTGCTCGTGCATGGGGGCGCTCGCGGGCGCGATGCCCGGCGCGGCCACGCGACTGGCGGGGAAGCGCAGGAGGGCCGTCGTGCCTGCGCCCGGCTGACTGGTCAGGTCAAAGGTGCCATCATGCGCTTTCAGGGTGCCGTAGACCATGGCCAAGCCAAGGCCCGTGCCCTTCCCGAGGGGCTTGGTGGTGAAGAAGGGTTCCATGGCCTTGGCCAGAACCTCCCCGGACATGCCCTGCCCGGTGTCGATGACGCTCAGGAGCAAGCCTCCGTCGGGCTCCGCCTCGGTCCGGATGCGGAGGGTCCCCCGCTCGGGCATGGCGTCCAGGGCGTTCACCGCGAGGTTCATGAGGGCATGGCTCAGCGCGCCCGGATCGCCCCGCAGCAGGCCGAGGCCCTCCTGCAGGTCCAGGCTGAGTTCGATGCGCTGGAGGGTGGTGTGGCTCAGAAGCTGGCTCATCTCGCGCACGAGGTCGTTGAGCGAGAGGTCGCACTCCTCCTGCAGGTCCTTGTGCGCGAAGTAGAGCAGGCTCTTGACCACACCCCGGCCGCGCATGCAGGCGCTCATGATGGTGTCGAGGCTCTTGACCGAAGGGGAGAAGGGCTCCGCCATCTCGCGCAGGGTCGAGGCCAAGCCCAGGATGGCCCCCAGCACATTGTTCATGTCGTGGGCCACGCCCCCAGCCAGGCTGCCGAGGCTCTCCAGTTTCTGGGACTGGTGCAGCTGGGCCTCCAGGGCCCGGCGCTCGGCGCGCTCCCGCTTCTGCTCGGTGACGTCCGCCTTGATCCCGATGTAGCCCATTAGGCTGCCGTCCTCATCGTGCACCGGCGCGATGGTGGCCCGCTCGAAGAAGGGCTCGCCGCTCTTCCTGAGATTCTCGAACTCGCCCTGCCAGACGGTGCCCTCTTTGAGCTGCTTCCATATCGCCCGCCACTGCTCAGGGGGCGTGGCGGGGGACTTGAGGAACCGGGGATTCCTGCCGAGGGCCTCCTCGCGGGTGTAGCCCGTCACCTTCGTAAAGGCGGGATTGACGTACTCGATGATGGCCTGGGGATCCGTGATCATGATCGACAGCGGGCTCTGCTCCATGGCCATGGAAAGCCTCCGGATGGATCGCATCGCCAGCTTTCGGTCCGTGATGTCCCAGATGAAGCTGAGGCTGCAGGCCATCCCGTGGAGCTGGATGACCTCGCTGGACACCAGGCAGTCGTGGATCTTGCCATCGCCCATCCAGAACTGGGTTTCAAAGTTCCGGACCGAACCATGGGCCATCAGGGCCTGCACGTAGGTCTGCCGGTGGTTCAGGTTCACCCAGACCTTCAGGTCCGTGGAAGTCCGGCCGATGACTTGCTCCTTCGACAATCCGACCAAACCCAGGAACACGTCATTGACCTCGACAAAGGTGCCGTCCTCCAGGCTCGCGATGAAGATGGCCTCGGGCGCGGCCTTGAAGATTTTCGAGAAGAGCTCCTCGTTCTGCCGGAGCGTTTCCTCAGCCAGCTTGCGCTCGGTGATGTCCTGGATGATGCCCACCAGGGCGACGGGCCGATCCTCCCCATCCCGGTGGACCACGCCCTTGCCGTGCACCCAGCGGCGGGCCCCGTCCGCCGGGCGGACAATGGGGTAGTCCAGGTCGAAGGGCTCGCGCCGGGCGATGATCCCGGCCACGTAGGCCTGCATCTCGTCACGGAAGTCCGGGTCGATGATCCCCGTCCAGCCCGCCAGGTTGCGTGGATACTCCGGAGCGATGCCGAAGATCTGATCCAGGAACGGGCTGCTCTTCCAGAGATCCTGCTGAATGAACCAGGTGTAGGAGCCAATCGCCCCGGCCTCCTGGGCCTCCTTCAGCATGCGTTCGCTCTCCAGCAGGGCGATCTCGGTCTGCCGCCGCTGCTCCTCCCCGGCCAGGTGGTCCAGGGCGAAGGAGATGTCCAGGGCCGCCTCCATTAGCAGCTCCGCTTCCCGGGGGCCGAAGAAGTCCTTCTCCTTCGAATAGACAGTGAAGGCACCGACCACCTGGTGGTCCTGGTGGATGGGGAAGGCCCCCACGGACTGAAAGCCGGAGACCAGCGCCTGGGCCTGCCAGGGTCCGCTCTCGGGGGCGGCCAGGAAATCGTTGACAATGCAGGGGCACCCTTCCCGGATGGCCGTGCCCACGGGGCCATGGGACAGCGGCGAGTCCCCGCTCTCGATCTGAATGCGGTCCAGGTACCCAAGCGTGTCGCCCTGAGAGGCGACCACGGCCACGCGCCGGGTGCGGGGGTCGTTCAGGCCGATCCAGGCCAGGTCGAAGCCCCCGAACTGGACCATGACCTCGCAGAGCTTGTCGAACAGCGCCTGGCGATCCGGGGACAAGACGATGGCCTGGTACACCTGGCTGTGGGCCGAGTAGAGCTGGGTCATTCGCTGGAGCGCCTGCTCGTGGGTCCGGCGCTCGGTGATGTCCCGCACGAAGCTGATCACCCGCAGCTCACCATCCAGCAGGTGCGCCTTGGCGCTGACCTCGACCGGGAAGCTGCTGCCGTCCTTCCGCTGGTGGATCGATTCGAAGCGGACCGCTCCCACCGCCTTCAGGTGCTCGTAGCGGTGGCGCCCCTCGGCCCGCACCTCGGGTACCCGCAGCTCGATGACATCCTTGCCCACCAGCTCCGCCAGCTTGTAGCCATAGCGTTCCACGGCCTGGGCGTTGGCTTCCAGAATGCGGCCCTCCGCGTCCAGCAGGAAGATGACATCGTTGGCCTCGCGCATGAGCCACTCGAAGCGCTGGGCCAGGTGCAGCTGCTGGCGCACCATGCCGGCGTCGTGCTGGCGCAGCATCATGCCCAGGACGGCGCCCACCAGCATCAGCCCCCCCAGCAGGCCCAGGCCGCCCACCCAGATGCGCTGGCGCAGGGGGCCATAGACCTCGGCCGCGTCCACCTTGGACACCATGTGCCAGTCCGTTCCCGGGATCGGGTGCACCACTGCCAGGACCGGAACGCCCCGGTAGTCCCGGCCCTCCACCACGCCTTCTCTACCCTGGACCGCCTGGACAGCGGGCATGTCCGGATTCGCGGCCAGGGAGGCTTGAAGCACCATCGCGCTGCCGGGCCGGTGGCGGAGGTCGCTCAGGTAGAGGATATTCTGGCCCTCGCGCCGGACCAGGACGGTCTCGGCGGTGGCGCTCTCGACGGGCCAGGTGGAGACCAGCGGATAGAGAAAGGGCCGGGGATCGATCATCAGGAGCAGCGTCCCCGCGTTTCCGGAACCGCCTGCAGCGCCGCCGACGGGGATCCACAGCCCCATGTGCGCGTTGGACTGGCCAGGGGCCTGGTGCAGGTCCCGGACCAGGACGGTCGTTGAACGCAACGCGGCGCGCAGCTCGGTTTCGTCCTCCACCGTGACCGAGGCGGCATCCAGGGCGGGCACCGCAAGCCGCACCTGCCCCTTGGCATCGAAGAGGACCACCCGGCGGTAACTGTAGGCCTCCACCAAGGTGGCCATCCAGGCTTGCAGCACCGCCGCATCCGGGGCCTGGCGCGCACCGGCGAGGTAGTGGCGCAGCTGGGTCTGGAGGAGGGCCCCCTTGGCGATCACCTCTGCGTCGGCCAACCGCTCTTGATGCCAGGTGACGATCTGCCTGGCCTTCAGGGTCCCGATGGTCTTGAGCTCGCCCTGGACCTGCTCCCGCGCGGATCGGACCTGCAGCCGCATGGCCCAGGCACCTCCCACCAGGATCAGGCTGCCGATGGCCAGGAACAGCGTCGTGGCGCCTGCGGGGATGCCGAACAGCGACCAGGGACGCCCCTGCCCCTCACCGCGGCGGAAGGCCACCAGGGGCCAGACATCCTCACCCGCCGCCAACTGCAGCGCGAGGCCCAGGCCAAGGGCGCAGAGGGCCGAAGGCAGGGCCATGGGGATGAAGCCGGAGCCGTACAGCAGCGGCGCCCCCGCGGCGTAGCTGATGAGCACCACGCCGCCGATGCCCTGGGGCAGCAGGGTCAGCAGGGCGGAGACCTGTCGCCTGGCCCAGGTTGCCCGGATCGGCTGCCACCGGACCAGGAAGGCCAAGGCGGCGGCGAGGAGCGACACATCGGTAAGGAGGGAGGGCAGCTGCAGGTGGGGCCAGCGCCGCAGCAGCAGGCGCTGCAGCGCCAGGGTATCGCCATGGACATGGCCCGCTACGAACCCCAAGGCCAAGCCCGCCACCAGGGCCGCCAAAGTACATGCCAGCCACCGCCGACTGGCCGAGCTGGTGCCGAAGGCCATCAGCAACATGGCACCGGCCAGCAGCAGCACCTGACCGGAGGCCAGCGGGGACATGGGCACCAGGCCTTCTCCCAGGGCGGCGAGGAGCGGTCGGCCGAGCGCGGTGCCCAGCAGCGAGAGCAGCGCCACCCCCACGGTGGCCAGACACAGAACCAGCCTCAGTCGCGGGGCAACCGGAGACAAAGCCTTCCCTGGGGATTCCGCAAAGGCGTTCATCGATTCAAGCCTTGTGATCTGTTCGGCCCGGTTTTCTGGACGGTGAGTTCTGCCTGTCTGGAAATTACCTGAATTCCCATCTGACCAAACCTGCCTGGATGTGCCCACCGGATTTTGCTATGACATCCGTCACATCGACTCCGTCCAAAAATCATGCGCAAGCACCTTGCGCCGAAGAAGCTCCCGTCACTCATGATGCCTGTGTCCACTTTTTCTAGGCATTGATTGCAATAGAGTTGGAATTTTTCGTTCTTGTCGCAACAGTCACTTTGCCCCGTCAACCCACGCACCCGCCGCGTCCTTGCTGCATTCCGAACACCACCCACCACCGCGCACGACCCACTCACTCCTCCGGAGGTTTCCATGTCCTTCCTCGACAACATCAAGATGGGCCCCAAGCTCATCGGTTCGTACCTGATCCTCGCTGCCATCATCGCCGCCGTGGGCGTGCTGGGCATCCAAAAGCTGCACACCATCGAAGCGGCCGATGCCAACCTCTACGAAAAGATGACCGTGCCCC
>JANYAZ010000201.1 GCA_025361045.1 Geothrix sp.
ACGAAGGGCGCGGGGAAGCTCAGCTTGGGGCTGAAGGCGAAGAGCTGGGTCTCGACGACATTCACGGTGTCGATGAAAACCTTCTGCATGGCCTTCTGGCCATCCTCACCCAGGGCTTCCTGGAAAGCCTTCTCGGACGCGACCATGCCGTCCAACTCGGCGAGGGACTTGTGTGGACGCAGCACCAGGTAGGTGGGCGACCCTGTACCTGCGGCGATCTCATAGAAGGCGAAGGAGGCCGCGTAGCCGCTCTTCCCATAGACGGCGAGGGCCATCTTCACGCCCTCCTCGAAGGCCTTGCCCTGCCCCTGCTTGACGCGGAAGGTGCGGATCCGCATGTACCGCATCTTGCCGATCTCCACGGGCGGGCCGTAGCTCAAGTCCTTGCGCAGGGCGCCCAGCATGGTGCGCGTGCCGCTGAGGTGATCGCCGTCCTGCAGGGCGATCTTGTCGACCTCCGCCTTGAGGGCCTCGTTCTTCTCGAACTCGTTCTGCTTGGACTCCCAGTCCGCGTAGCTGGCGTAGCCCAGGATGAACCAGGCCTCGGAGGGTCCAGTCAGGGCGGTCATGCCCATGTAGTGGTCCTTGGACTTGCCTTTGGTGAGGGCCCGCGTCCACGCGGACTCCGTGGCCGCGTGGCCCGCACCATGTCCGGGCTTGACTTCCTCCCGCACGAACAGCATCAGCGGGGGCGGCGGCATGGGGCCGCTCTGGGCGAGCAGGGCCGGCGCCACGACGAAGGCCAGCTTGGGGAGCAGGGACTTGAAGGTTGCAAGGAACATGGCGGCCCACCTCCGGAGGGGCGGACCCGATGCTAGTCGTCCGGCGCTCACGAAGATAGGAATATTACTGTTGTAACAAGACTATCCGATCGTATTAATCCTATTTTTCGCATCTTTGTCGATGGGCATCGCGGCTTCATTTCCGGCCGGCGAAGCGCATCCCCCGCTTCCCGGCCGATCGGCAGGGAAGGCGGGGGATGGGACGTACTGGACTGGTTAGTTGTTCAGCGCGCCTGCGGTAATCCAGGCGGAGATGAGGGACTGGTTGGCAGCCGAGACGCTGCGGTGGCCGCCGGCCAGCTGGGCCACCAGGGCGCTGCTCCCTGGATTGCTCGGCACGACCCGCAACCCGGTACGGGTGGAAGCGGGGACATTCACCAGGTTCGCGTAGGCACTGCCCGCGCTCAGGTTCATGCCGGCAGACCCGTTCACGCCATGACAGCTGATGCAGAGCGGCGTGAAGATCGTCGTCTGCAACTGGGTCAAGGTGGGGGCGGTTCCCCCGGCGGTCACGGTGATGGTCCGGGTGGCTGGGGTGGGATCGGCCAGCCCCTTGGAGTCTGTGGCGGTCAGGGTGACGGTGTAGGTCCCGGCCGTGGTGAAGGTGTGGTTGCCCGGTGCCAGCAGCGTGGAGGTGCTGCCGTCTCCGAAGGACCAGAGGACGGTCACGGTGTCGCCGTTGGGATCGGAGACGGTGCCGGCGAAGGAGACCGCTTGCCCGGCCGTGATGCTGACATTGGCCGCGGGGGCCGTGATGACTGCGTCAGGCGGCTGGTTGACCGCCGCGGGCTGCACGGTGATGGTCCGGGTGGGCGGATTGGGATCCGCCAGCCCCAGGGAATCGGTGGCCGTGAAGCGGACCGTGTAGGTACCGGTCGTGCTGTAGACATGGTTTCCGGGAGAGAGCAGGGTCGAGGTGCCACCGTCACCGAAGGTCCAGAGGACGGTCACGGCGTTGCCATCAGGATCTGTGGCCGTGCCCGAGAAGGCGACGGGCTGGCCCGCCACCACCGTGACATTGCCCATGGGGGCGGTGATCGTCCCGACCGGCGCCTGGTTCCCGGTGGAGGTCTGGACGGTGACGGTGCGGGTGGGCGGGTTGGGATCCGCCAGGCCCTTGGCGTCGGTGGCGGTCAGGCGCACGGTGTAGGTGCCCGCCATGGGGAAGGTGTGGCTGCCCGGCGAAAGCATCGCCGAGGTGGTCCCGTCACCGAAGGTCCAGAGCACGGTGACGGCATCCCCATCGGGATCCGAGGCGGTGCCCGCGAAGGACACGGCTTGGCCCGTCTGGATGGTCACATCCGTGGAGGGTGCCGTGATCGCGGCCGTCGGGGGATGGTTGGTTGGCGTCCCGCTAATGGGCAGGATCTGGCCCCGAACCTCGCCCGTGGGCTGGGCCTGGGTGAGCACGTTCAGGTAGAGGCCGCCATTGGCGAGGGCCGTGCTGAAGCCCGTCCAATTGCCGGTGAAGGGCCCTGTGAGGTTCCGTGCCCGGATCCGGCCACTGACCGCGAAGCCAGTGGCGGCATGGTCGTCGTCCTCCTCCCCGAAGTCCTCACCGCGCGACAGCGTGGCGACCAGGGCGCCTGTGGCGCCGGGCTGCCCCTGCCGGATCTCGATGCGGCGGACATTCTGGATGCCCGTGAGGGACACGGTGTAGCGCAGGGCCGGGCCCGAGGACACGTGGTCATCGGAGGTGCTGCTGCCACTGGTCAGGGAGAAGGTCGCCTGACCGGTGGCCTGCGTGGTGACCGGCGGGACCTCTTCACCGCCGCTGAGGGTGGCCGTGAACTGGGCCGTGGCCGTGGGTGCCGCCGAGGGGACGGCGACCATGATCACGCCGCGGCTGGTGCTGGTCCAGTAGACGTTGCCATTGGGGGCCACGGCGACCGCCGAAGGCTGGGGATCGCCGCTGTGGATGACCGTGCGGGTCATGGACGTGAGATCCAGGGCGTTGACGGTGTTTTTTCCACCGGAGGCCCCGGCCACGCCGGGCGTGGGCACTTCCGTGAAGTAGAGGAGGTTCTCGGAGGCGTCGAGGGCCAGCCCGCGGGGGGCTTTCAGGCCCGAGAGGATCACGCTGCCGGAGCCATCAGGCGCCCGGTGGTAGATGAGTCCCGCGGCGCTGCTGGTCCAGTACAGGTCCCCGGAGGCGGCCGCCACGAGGGTGGACTTCTCCGGCCCGGCGGGATCGGGGATGGCGGAGATTGCCCCGCCCCGCACGATCACGGCGGCGGTGCCGCCCGAGGAGGTCGTGCCCGCGAGGTAGACCCGGTCCGCGGAATCCACGGCCAGGGCGGTGGCGGGCAGCATGCCGCCGGCATGCAGGACGGAGGGGGCGCTTTCGGTGGCCCCCTGGGTCATGAGGGCGCCTCGGTTCGCATCCACCCAGTAGAGCCGGCCGGCATGGTTGGCAGCGATGCCGGAGCGCACGGCGGGATCGGCACCCTGCACGCGCAGGGCCCCCGTGCGCAGATCGACCCGGGCGATGGACGCGTCAAGCGGGTTGGTGGGTTCCTGGGAGACGACCAAGGTGTTCGCGCCGCCGAGGGCGAGGCCCGTGGGCTTGGCCAGGCCCGAGGCCACCTGGGTGTAGGTGAAGGGGGCTGCGGCTGGGGGCGGATCTGAAGCGGGGGTCTGGGCGGTCTGGGAGGAACCCTTCCCGCAGTTCAGGTGGGGCACGGTGAGCAGCGCCACCCCAAGCAGCGAGGACAATCCGAGGATTCGGGATTTCATGGAAATACTCCTTTGGAAGAACTGGACACCTCGAATGCGACCCTGGGAACAGGGCGGCCCGGCGAGGAGCAGAGAAAACAGTGGAGGCCGAGACGGCCTCAGGACAAACGCATCGTCTCGATCGGAGGGGTGCACCACGCGGATTCCGGCCCTGGCCAAGGACCACCCCCGCAAGGGCAGCCAAGCTGGATGTCCGACAGCGATCGAGGTCTTGGACTCCGGGTATCCAGGACCGGAGCGGTAGGGCAAACATGTCCCACAGGCCGGAATGCGTCAAGGAACGAAAGATCTAGACGATCTGCCAGGGCGAGCATTCACAGGGGCTTGGAATTGAATTTTTTTCTACGATGCCACAATGAAAATCCAGAGGCGCGCTCCAGGTAGATCGGGATGACTAGGACGAACGCACCCGATGGCGGGATCCGGGTAGTACCAGAAGGTTACACGTCGGCCACATCTGCGGAATGGGTCTCCGGCGCCGACAAGTCGGCATTGCGCATGTTGGATACGGAATTGACAATGGCTGTCTGATTCATTCCCGGTAAGGGCCGGTTCAGCGCCTGCTGTCGGTGGCCTTGAAGCTCCGGTAGAGCAGCAGGTCGTAGAGGATCTTGAGGCCCCCCGCGATGAAGAAGGGCAGCCCGGCCAGGGCGGGAACGGCAAGCATGGGCCCGGCCAGCACCGGCGAGAGGGCCGCGCCGGTGGTGCGGGCAATGCCGGTGATCCCCGCGGCGGCCGAACGTTCGTCCGGCGCCACCACTTGCATGGTGTAGGCCTGACGCGTGGGCACGTCCATCTGCGAGATGCTGAAACGCAGCAGCAACACTCCGATGGCCAGGGGCAGGTTCGGCATGAGGGGTACCAGGATCAGCAGCACATTCGAGGGGATGTGGGTGTACACCATGGTGCGGATCAGACCGATGCGTCGCGCCAGGCGCACGGCGTAGAGGGCCGAAAGGCCGGCCAACACGTTGGCCACGAAGAAAATCGAACCCAGTACGCCAGGCGCGACACCGAACTTCACATGGAACCAGTAGGCCACGATGCTCTGGATGACAAAGCCCCCGCCGAAGGCATCCAACGAGAACAAGGCCGAGAGCCGCAGCACCACGCCTTTGGAGGCGCGCAGGCCCAGACGACCAGCATGGGCAGCCGAAGGCAGTGCCTCCACGGCCCTGGATAGCCTGGCGAAGAGGGCCATGAGGACCAACCCCACAGCGGCGTAGGCGAAGACCAGCACCCGATAGGTGGAGACGGGAGCCAGACCCGAGGCCTGCAGGGCCTGGGCGGTCCAGCCCCCGGCCAGGGCACCGATGGCGGTGGCGAAGGAGCCCGTGAGGTTGTACCAGGCGAAGACGCCGGTGCGGCGGTCCTCGGGCAGCACCTGGGACAGGGCCGCCTGCTCGATGGCCAGGAAGGGGCCCACCTCATTTCCCGACGGACTGATGACCCCAATAGTGGCGGCCAACACCAACACCGTGAAGTCCCCGCTAAGGGCGAAGGGCATGCCTGCCAGCACCATGAGTGCCGCCCCCAGCACCAGCATCCGCTTCCGCCCGATGCGATCGGCGCGGAGGGTGATCCAGAGTGAGATGAGTGTGTCACCCAACAGCGTCAGGGTGAGCAGCAGGCCGATGCGCCCTTCGCTGAAACCAAGCCCCGCCAGGTAGAGGACCAGGACGACGGAGAGGAAGCCATAGGCGAACATCCGGGCCGCCCGCGTCACGAAGAGCAGCCAGCCATCGGGGCCGAGGGGGAGGTGGTGGGCGGCGGTCTCGGACATGGTGCCCCATGGTACATGCCAGGGCAGCCCCAGGGGCGAGCACACGAAAGCGCCGACCGGCTCCGTTCGAGGCCCGATTCAGCGATACTCACCCCATGTCCTTCCTCTCCCGCCCTCTCTACCGCTGGCCCGCCCTGATCGGCCTCTGGACCCTGGCGGGGGCGGTGCTGTGGATCACGACGGTGCAGCTCTTCCTCCTGGCCCTGAACCCCTTCTGCCACCTGCAGCAGCCCGGCCTCTCCCGCCTGGAGGTGGTGAGCGTGGACCGGAACGCGGACAGCCAGATCACAGACTTCGTGACGGCGAAGCGGGGCGAGGAGACGCGCGTGCTCACCCTCAGCAAGACGGAAGCCGCCGAGCTGCACGAGCACGATGAGGTGTGGATCCTGGATGCCTGGTACGCGGACAGCCTGCGCCCCACTCAGTTCCTCCTGACGCCCCAGCGCATCCTGCTGGAGTACCCGCTCCTCCTGCTGCTGCCCGTGGCCCTGGGTCTTTGGCGCGTGCGCCGGGCCCAACGGGAGGCCGAGGCCGCCCCGCCCCCGCCCGTGCGCCGTACCTTCACCGACGACTTCCACCTGCGCGCCCAGCGCTTCGCCAAGCCCGAGGTTGCCGAGGCAGGTGCAGAAAAACCAGAAAAGAAGAGCGCCGACGAGGAACGATAGGGCCGGATCGGCTTTCCTCCCCGGCGGGCGAGGTTCGCCGTGTCGCCGAGAACAGGCTCAGCCCTGCTTGTCGGGCGTTTCCACCTTGGATGGGTCGGCCTTGGGAACTTCGGCCTTCGGCGCCTCGGCGGGCTTCACGGGTGCCTTGGCCTTCATCGGTGCGGGCCCGCTGGGTTTCGGGGCCGGGTCGGGCGTCTGGGCCCCCAGGAACACGGGAAGGAACAGGGTGCAGGCCAGCAGCTTCATGGAAAACCTCGGAGTTGGAATTGGAATGCCTCCATTCTGCGCCCTCGCCCACCGGCATGGAAACCTTTGCACACCCTTTCGCGCCCCCGTCAACCGCAGCCACACTGGAACGCAGAGGCATCCATGGACATCAAGCTCTCCCCCGATACCGAAAAGCGCCTGGGCGGTGCAATCCAGCGCTTCGTGGCCGAGGAATACGGCGAAAGCATCGGCGAGCTGGGCGCGGGCACCTTCCTGCGCTTCTGCCTGAAGGAGCTCGGCCCGGCCATCTACAACCAGGCCATCAGCGATGCCCAGGCCTGCTTTCAAGAGCGCGTGACGGACCTGGAGAACATCTGCTTCGCCGAGGAGACCAGCTACTGGGACAAGGGGGCGAACAAGGCCGTTCAGCGCAAACCGGACCATCGGCGGTAGCATCCGATACCGCCTTCATCGCCGGACCAGGTACCCCATGCCCCACTGCATCCTCGAAGCTTCTGACAACCTCCTCGATCAGCCCGATTGGCCGGGTCTGCTGCGGGAGGTCAACGGCACCCTGGTGGCCACGGGGCTCTTCGTGGAGGCCGATATCAAGAGCCGC
This sequence comes from Geothrix sp., assembly GCA_025361045.1. GTDB lineage: Bacteria > Acidobacteriota > Holophagae > Holophagales > Holophagaceae > Geothrix. The sequence continues at coordinate 6,793 of JANYAZ010000201.1, forward strand.
CTCATCCGGCACGGGGTCTTCGCCATCGGCAACGGCGCCCCCAACCAGGCCTTCGTGACCCTGAATGTGCAGATCCTCGGCGGGCGCACCGACGAGGTGAAGGCCCAGCTCAGCGAGGCCCTGCTCCCCGTGCTGACCTCCGCCTTCCCCCGCACCCTCGCCCAGATGCAGTGCAGCCTCACCGTTCAGATCACGGACATCCATCGAGCCAGCTACCGTCGCCAGATCAACGACTAATTCGAGGAGCCCCCGTGGCTGACCCCATCACCGCCCGCCAGCTCACCCTGCTCCAGGTGGTGGCCAAGCACCCGGACGTGGCGCGGGATCATCTGGTGAAGGCAGGGGCCACGGACGCAGACCTGGCCTACCTGGAGCGCCATGATCTCATCCGCGAGCGGGCCATCGGCCGATACCGCGTCACCCACATGGGCCAGGAAGTGCTGAAGCGGAGCCTCTGAGCCCGACGCCCACCTCGACCCCGGAAGGAGGCATCCATGTCCCTGCTCACCCGCGCCGAATTCACCCGCTATGAAGAGACCAGCCGTCACGCGGACGTGATGGCCTTTGTGGCTGGCCTCCAGGCCAAGGGGGACAAGCACCTGCACGTCACCAGCTTCGGCACCAGCCCCCAGGGGCGCGAGCTGCCCCTGCTGGTGCTGTCCGCCCACGGCGTGAAGACGCCGCAGGAAGCACGCAGCCTGGGCCGCCCCGTGGTCCTGATCATCAGCGGCATCCATGCCGGCGAGGTGGAGGGCAAGGAAGGCTGCCTGATGCTGGTCCGGGATCTGCTGGAGGACAAGCCCGGCCTGGATTCGGGAGCGATCCTCGCCGACCTGACACTGGTGGTGGTGCCCCTCTTCAACCCCGACGGCAACGACGCCATCGACCCCGGCAACCGCCGCCTGCACCTGCCCAAGCTCGAGGGCCAGCTGGGCCCCGACAGCGGTGTGGGCACCCGCGTGAACGCCGCCAAGATCAACCTCAACCGCGACTACCTGCGCATGCAGGGCGAAGAGATGCGCCTGCTGCAGACCCGCGTCTGCCAGCTCTGGGAGCCGGAGCTCACCATTGACAACCACGCCACCAACGGCTCGGTGCACCGCTTCTCCATGACCTACGACATCCCCCACACCGTGGAAAGCGGCCGGAGCGAGCCCATCAACTTCATGCGCAACCGCCTGTTGCCCCCAGTCACTGCGGCCCTGAGGGCCAACCACGGGCTGGATGCGGGCTGGTACGGCAACTTCGTCGAAGATGAGCGGGCCATGGATGCCGACATCGACGTGGAGCCCGGTCTGCCCGTGCGGGAAGGCTGGATGACCTACCCGCATCACCCGCGCTTCGGCAGCAACTACCGGGGCCTCACCAGTCGCATGGACCTGCTCCTGGAGTGCTACTCCTACATCAGCTTCGCCGAGCGGGTGCACACGGCCTACGCCTTCATGCTGGAGACGCTCAAATACGTGGCCGCGCACGGGGACGAGGTGGTGCAGACCGTCGCCGAGAGCCGGACACCCCGCGAGCGCATCGCCGTGCGCTATGGATTGGAGCGCTTCGGCACTCCCATCGAGATCCTCACCCGCACGCCCCGCACGCTGGATGGGGCGCCCACGAGCCTGACGCTGCCCTACCTCGGCCGCTTCGTGGGCACCACGGTCGTGGCCCGCCCGGAAGCCTACCTGGTGCCCGCCACCATGGCGGCCCACCTGCGTCTCCATGGCCTCAGCCTCCAGGAGGCCGTGGGGACCTTTGAAGTTGAAACCCCGGTGGTGGAGAAGCTGGACTCCGAAGGGGGGCGGGCCATCCTGGAAGCCGCCGCCGTGGGTGAGCTCTCGGTGTCCTGGCGTCATGGTCCCCGTGCTGTGCCTCCGGGCTGGGCCCTGGTCCCCACCGATCAGCCGCTCGGGGCCATTGCCGTCTACTTGTGCGAGCCCGAGAGCGACGATGGCGCGGTGGAGAATGGCCTGCTCCCCGCCCCGGCTCTGGGTGAGGAACTCGCCCTATGGAGGGTGCCGACCCTGGGCTGAGTCCGGTTTCACCGACGCCAGCCCGCCGTTCGCCGGTACATGGCCCCTTGGCCCTCGGCCGCTCCGTAGATTGGGACACCCCTGGAGGCGCCATGTCACCCCTGTCCCTGCCCCACCCCGGCTTCTTCGAGGTCCTGACCACGCGGCGGGCCTACACGACCCTGCTCTATCTGATGCTGTCCCTGGCCACCGGCATCTGCACGTTCACTTTCGTGGTGACGGGTCTTTCCCTGAGCGCGGGGCTGGCCATCCTCATCATCGGGATCCCCGTGGCATTGATCTTCCTGCTGGGCGCCCGGCTGCTCTCGGTGGCCGAAGTGCATCTGCTCCGGCTCCTGGTGGACGATGGCGACTCTGAAGCCCCGGCCCTGCTGCCAGGTGGCATCGGCCCCTGGGCCCGCCTGAAGGGTCTGCTGGGTGACCGCCGCACTTGGACAAGCCTGCTCTACCTGGTGCTGCTGATGCCCCTCGGCATCGCCTACTTCACCACGCTGGTGAGCCTGTTGTCGGTGAGCCTGGGCCTACTGGCCGTACCGGTGGCCCGGATCTTCCAGGCCACCGGTCACTTCGATGTGGACCTGGGTGGCCTGGCCTGGATCAGCCTGAACCCGAACCTGACGGCCGTGCTCTGTGGTTTGGCGGGACTGGCCCTCGTCCCCCTCGTCTTCCATCTGGGCCTGCTGCTGGGCCGCTTCCAGGTCTGGCTGGCCCGCCACCTGCTGGTCCGCGTCTGAACCCATTCTCCCCTTCCGAAAGGATCTGGCCATGACCACCGAAACCACCACGAATCGCACCCGCACCGAAGAGTTCAAAGTCGAAGGCGGCAAGGTGTCGTTTGTGGCAATCCTTGTGGACCGCGGCGAAGGAGGACATGCTAGCCGCCGCAAAATAACCTGCCGCCGATTGCCGTGGATCGTCCGGCCAGAACGACCAGAACGTCAGTTGCGTCACCGCGGATACTTGCTGTCATGGCATCGCGGCTCCGTCCGGCGCGGACGATCCGCTTG
>JANYAZ010000135.1 GCA_025361045.1 Geothrix sp.
CTGCCTCAGGTCTGCATTCAAACTCAGAAAGCCGCGTTCAACCAACAAAACGACCAAACGTCTGGTGCCCTCCTCCGATCAGGCCTGAACGGTTACGAACAATGTTCCAGAAACGGCCGTGTCCACTTCCGACCTGCTGAAGGCCATGCTCCTGACCGGGGATGGGAGAATCGTGGACCGGGACATCGACGGGGGGGTCCACTTCAACGCGGACTTCCGGAACGCTGATCTGCTGAAGGCCGCCCTGAATGGCCTAAGGGAGGGAGAGTACCAGGATCTGGCAGAGCAGGAGTCCGACCTCATCCTGGGTATTTACGAGCAGGTTTTCGATCACCAGTCCTTCACAGGCCGCTCCGGGAGTTTCTACAAGTATGAAGGGCTGGGGTGCATTTACTGGCACATGGTCTCCAAGCTCCTCCTGGCCGTCGATGAGATCCGGGGTAGCACGCCAGCGGATGACACGGTTACCCTCGCCCGACTGAACATCCACTACCAGGCCATCCGGGAGGGCATTGGCGTCCACAAATCTCCAGCCGACTATGGGGCCATCCCAACGGATCCATACTCCCACACGCCCGGTTTTGCGGGTGCGCAACAACCGGGTATGACCGGTCAGGTCAAGGAAGACATCCTGACGCGCCTCAGTGAAATGGGGATGCAGGTCAAGGAAGGGTGCATCACCTTTAAGCCGCAGCTTGTTTCCAGCACCGAGTTCCTTGATGAACCATCCTCCTTTCGACATATAGATGCCAACGGCCAGTCAAAGAGCCTTGAACTTGAGAAGGGATCCCTGGCCTTCACCATCTGCCAGGTACCAGTGGTATCCCACCGCTCAGGTGACCCCCGAATCCTCATCACAAGACAGGATGGTTCCACATTGGAATCCAAGGGCCATGAGCTTGATCCAGCCATCAGTGCTGCCATTTTCGAACGCACAGGTGCGATCCAGCGCCTTGACATCTTTCTCGGGTTGAGTTGATGGAAGGAACGGCGTAATAATCATTAATCCTATCAATACATAGGATGGACGCAGGTGGCTAGGGGCACAAGAAGACCTGCTCAAGAAACGAAGTTGGGTCGCGCACGAGTCTGCGGAACCCCTTCTACCGGTCAGTGAGGCCACTCTTTACCCTCGTACCCTGAACTCCCGATAAGCGCAGGACTGGCCGCCACCTCATGGCTTGATTTGAAGTCTGAGGATTTCAGGCTGTGCCTCGCCCCGAGGGAGTGTGTCGATGAGTGCTGCACCACGAACCATCCCAACGCCTTCGCCCGGTGGATTGGATGTGCCGAACATCATCGACGCCTTCGCCCATCGGATGATGTATTCGATCGCCAAGGACTCCCACACGGCCTGCGAATTCGACATCTACCAGGGGCTTGCCTTCGCGGTGCGTGACCGGCTCATGGAGCGCTGGTTCGAGACACAAAGCACCTACTATCGCCAGGATGCCAAGCGGGTGTACTACCTGTCCTTGGAGTTTCTGATGGGGCGGGCGCTCGGCAACAACGTGGTGAACCTTGGGGCCGAGGATGCCTACACGCGAGCCATGCAGGAACTCGGGTTCAGGCTGGAGGACATCACCGAACAGGAATGGGATGCGGGCCTGGGCAATGGGGGGCTCGGCCGCCTGGCAGCCTGCATCCTCGACGCGGCGGCCACCCTGGAACTGCCTTTCTACGGCTATGGCATCCGGTACGAGTACGGGATCTTCCAGCAGAAGATTGTCGAGGGTCAGCAAGTCGAGTACCCCGACGGCTGGCTTCGCTACGGGAACCCCTGGGAAATCCAGCGTCCTGATGCCATCTTCCCGGTCCGTTTCCACGGCCGGACCCAGGGCCACTTCGACGATGCCGGTCGATACCGGGTGGATTGGCTGGATACGCAGGATGTCTGGGCCATGGCCTATGACACGCCCGTCGCGGGATTTCGCAATGGTACGGTCAACACGTTGCGGCTGTGGTCGGCCAAGTCGAGCCGCGAGTTCGACCTCACGCAATTCAATGCCGGGCAGTATGTCCGGGCCGTTGAAGACAAGACCATTTCGGAGAACATCTCGAAGGTGTTGTACCCGCCTGACGACCAGAGCGCCGGCAAGGAGCTGCGTCTGAAACAGCAGTATTTCTTCGTGTCGGCCACCCTGCAGGATGTGGTCCGGCGCTTCAAGAAACGGCCCACCTGGCGTTGGGAGGAACTCCCGGACAAGGTCGCAATCCAGATGAATGACACCCACCCGGCCCTGGTGGTACCTGAGTTGATGCGGGTGTTGCTGGATCAGGAATCGCTGGAGTGGGATCTGGCCTGGGCCCTGACCCAGCAGGTCTGCGCGTACACCAACCACACCATTCTCCCCGAGGCCATGGAGGTCTGGCCGATGGAGTTGTGGCGTAACCTGCTGCCCCGTCATGCGGAGATCGTCGAGGAGATCGACCGCCGGTTCCGGGTGACCGTCCGGGATCGCTACCCCTTCGATGATGCCAAGCTTCAGCGTCTCGCGATCGTCGACAATGGCCATAGTGTTCGGATGGCCAACCTGGCCATCGTGGGCAGTCATTCCGTCAATGGCGTGGCCCAGCTGCACACCGACATCCTGAAGGCCTCCACCTTCGCCGAAATGAACGACTTATTCCCCGGCCGGATCAACAACAAGACCAACGGCATCACCCCTCGACGGTGGCTGCTCAAGTGCAATCCCGGCCTGGCGGACCTGGTGACAGAGGCCATTGGTGAGCGGTGGACCCGGGACCTGGATGCCCTGCGCGACCTCGAAGGGTGGGCGACAGACCCTGCTTTCCAAGAGCGGTGGGTACGGGTCAAACGATCGAACAAACGAGCCCTCGCCACCTGGACGCAACAGACCATGGACTTCACCCTGGATCCCGAATTCCTGTTCGATGTCCAGGTGAAACGGATTCATGAATACAAGCGGCAGTTACTGAACCTGCTCCATGTGGCCACGCTCTGGAATCGGATCAGGGACGGTGCGGAGTCAGGCGTGCCCCGTGCTGTTCTGATCGGCGGGAAAGCTGCCCCGGCCTACTGGGTGGCCAAGCAGATCATCCATCTGACGAACACCATGGCCCAGGGCATCAGTGAGGACCCTGCCGCGAAGGGGCGGCTCAGCCTGGCCTTCCTGCCGAACTACCGCGTCACCCTGGCGGAACTGGTCTTTCCCGCCGCAGAATTGTCAGAACAGATCTCCACCGCGGGTACGGAGGCCTCTGGCACGGGCAACATGAAGGCGGCCCTGAATGGGGCACTCACCATCGGCACCCTGGATGGCGCCAACGTCGAAATCAAGGAAGAGGTGGGTGACGCCAACATCTTCATCTTCGGACATACAGCGGAAGGCATCGTCCGGCTTCGTGATTCGGGGTACCAACCTGGGACCTGGATCCAGTCCAATCCTGAGTTACAGCGGGCCATCGCCACCATTTCGACCTTGGATGGGGGTCGCTTCCAGTCGCTGGGCCGTGCGCTGATGGACTCTGACCACTACTTGCATTGTGCTGACTATGCGTCCTACCTGGAGACCCAGAACCGCGTATCGGCGGCCTATGCGAACCCTTCGGAATGGGCTCGGATGTCGATCCTGAATGTGGCGGGCATGGGGAAATTCTCCATCGATCGCACCGTACGGGAGTACGCCAGGGACATCTGGAAGGCCCACGCCATTCCCGTTCCTCTTCCCTGACCGCGCCCTTCGTCTAGCATGAATTACTGCCCTCCAGAAAGTGTGCCCATGTCCAACGCCATTCGACGCATCGCCATTTCCACCGGGGGCGGAGACGCTCCCGGCCTCAACGCCGTCATCCGTGCGGTGGTCATCGCGGCCTCCAACCGCGGCTGGGAATGCTACGGCATTCGCGAGGGCTTCAACGGCATCCTCTTCCCCGAGCGCTTCCCTGAAGGCGGCGTGTTCCGGTTGACCCGGGATCGAGTGCGAGGCATCGGCCACTTGGGCGGCACGATTCTCGGTACGACCAACAAAGGCAATCCCTTGCACTTTCCCATGAAGATGCCCGATGGCTCGGTGAAGGAAGTGGATCGGACGGACGAGATCCTGGAGTGTTTCGCCCGCAAGGAACTGGATGCGCTGGTGTCCATCGGTGGCGACGGGTCCCTGACCATTGCCCATGCGCTCTCTAAAAGAGGGTTGAGGGTCGTGGGAGTGCCCAAGACCATTGATAACGACCTGGACAAGACCTACACCACCTTCGGTTTCGACACGGCGGTAGGGTTCGCTACAGAGTGCCTGGATCGACTGCACAGCACCGCCGAGAGCCATCAACGGGTGTTCGTGGTGGAGGTGATGGGTCGCTACGCGGGCTGGATCGCCCTCAATTCAGGCATCTCCGGCAGTGCTCACGCCATCCTCATCCCCGAGATCCCCTTCGATTTGGACAAGGTCGCCGCCAAGATCCGGTCCAGGGACCAGGTGGGACGCATGTACTCCCTGGTGGTGGTCGCCGAAGGTGCCAATCCCGCCCACGGCCATCGCTCAGTGCTCGAGCAGGCGGAGATCGGACACGCCGAGCGGCTGGGGGGCGTCGGTGAATGGGTGGCCAAGGAACTGCAGGCGCGCACCGGCAAGGATGCCCGCGTGGTGGTGCTGGGGCACTTGCTTCGGGGCGGCAGCCCCACCAGCTTTGACCGTCTCGCCGCCCTCCGCTTCGGTACTGCCGCCGTACGGGCATTGGATGAAGGGCAGAACGGCATCATGGTGGCCCTGGCCTTGGCTGGGGTGAACTACGTACCCCTTGAAGAGGTGGCGGGCCGCATGAAGGCAGTACCCCTGGACTGCGACACCCTCCAGACCGGACGGGACCTGGGGATCGCTTTTGGGGATTAGCTGGCTTTTCCCCAATGTTACTTGTTTGGTCCCTCCGGCAACCAGTCCGGAACCTAGGGTTTGCGATTTTTTTTCCAATCCAGGATCAGGTGCAAAAACGACTTGGGCTGGGATGGCGCGATCATGAGAATTGTTTAGGCAGCAATCGGTAACATCTTTGTTCCCATAAATTCACAGAAATAGCGGAACTTTGATGTGCCTTGCATCACAAGGGCGGGAACCTCCTTGGGATTTTGGTGGACGCCGTTTGAATGCCCGCTTAGCTTGAACTCGTCTGATCCCATTCCAGTGCCTGTTGGTCCGTTGGTCAGACCGCCCTCTAGCTGGACATCCATCCCGCCCCCCAACCCTCCC
>JANYAZ010000207.1 GCA_025361045.1 Geothrix sp.
TGGGCCATGACAAGCCGGGAACCGACCTCCGTGGCCTCCACCTGAAGGCGCCCTTGTTCTAACCTCGCGACGATTTCATCGAAGGTGTACTCCGCCGTGTCATGGGGCGAAGTCTCACGCTTCGGCGTCAAGGTCACGGCAGCTCCCGGTCATCCCAGGAGAACGATGCGCTTTCAACGGCTCGGAGACAAGGCCCAGCCTGGGGGACCCTAGGAGCGTGTCCAAGTAATGGGTGGGGGCTGCACTGGTGCGCCAGCCGAGGGAGGCAAGGAAGGCGACGAAGGCCTTGGTGGTTCCAAGGGCGAGGAGCCTGACGCAGCATCCCGACGGCTGCCGCCCCAGCCCGTAGGGTTGATGGCAAAGGGCTCCCATACTGCGTCACCGGGCTTGAACGGTGAACCCGCACCGCCCTGCGCCCACTTCCTTGTCTGGAAACCCTTTGCCATCAATGCAGCCCCTATCGATTACTTGGACACGCTCCTAGAGATCAGTGGGCAAGGAGCCAGTCCACGGCACGCTCCGCGCGCCAGAACCGGCTTCCCTTCACCAGGATACGGGCTCCCGATGGAATTGCGGAGAGTCCTGATGCAGCATCACGCAAGGCGTCGAAATCCGGGAAGGCGAAGGCACCCGGGCCGAATCCTTCGGCGTACTCGCCCGCATGGTCGCCGTAGGCCCACAGCCCGGAAAGCCCCAACCCCTTCAGAGCCGTGCCAGTCTCCCGGTGGATCCTTGGTGCATCCGGCCCCAGCTCCCGCATGGAGCCGAGCACCGCCGCGGATTCACCCCCGGGAAGCTGCAGCAGGGCGCGCGCGCAGGCCAGGATGGAATCGGAGCTGGCGTTGTAGGTTTCATCCAGCAGACAACCGCCGCCCGGAAGCGGGTGGAGCCGCCCCCGGCCGGGCTCGGGTGTCACCCTGCTAAGGCCCAGGGCCACTTGTTCTGCACCGTACCCCAGCCGGATGGCCAGAGCCGAAGCCAGGGCGGCGTTTCGGATCTGATGCTCGCCGGGCAGCTGAATGCGCACGGGAACTGAGCCTGAAGGCGTCCGGAGCCGAAAGGCACCGCCAGCCACCCCGAGGGATTCCACGGCCTCCCAGCCAAAGGCCTCGCCTTCCCCCACCGGGAGCGCTTCCACATGGGCTGCCCAGGGCTGAGCTGCGATCCAGCGACACCAAGGGTCTGAAGCCAGGTGCGCCCAGACGCCTCCAGAGTTCAGGCCCGCCACCAGCTCGCCCTTGGCCTCGGCGATGCCCTGCTGTCCGTGGGAGAAGTTCTCGATGTGGGCCGTGCCCACCAGCGTGATCACGCCCGCATCCAAGGGTGCAATGCCCGTGAGTCGCCGGATTTCCCCAGGGGTACTCATGCCCATCTCCAGCACCGCCGAGCCCAGTCCTTCAGGCAGCGTGGCCAGGGCCTCGGGAAGTCCCAGCAGGTTGTTGCGGTTCCCGGGCGTCTTCCACCCGCCTACGGCCGCAGCGAGCAGTTCTTTCGTGCTGGTCTTGCCCACGCTTCCCGTGACGCCGAAGACGGTTTTCGGACGCACCGCTGCCAGGCGGGCCTGGCCCCACTGCTGCAGCGCGACCAGGGTATCGGGCACCACGAACTGCGGACAGTCGATGGGCAACTGATGGTCCACCAGCAGGGCTGCAGCCCCTCTCTTTGCGGCTTGGACGGCAAAGTCATGGCCATCCCGCTCGGCCCTCAGGGCCACGAAGCAGGCGCCGGGTTCGAGGGTCCGGGTATCCAGGGAGAGGGAGGTCGGCACCACCGAGCCATCGCCGACAATCTCCCCGCCCAGCTGGGAAGCGGCCTGAAACAGAGACCAGAGGCTCATTCCGACTCCTTCGCAGAGGCCCGCCGCAGCCGATCACGAACCGCCATCCAGGCCTCTTCCTCTGGGGGCCACTCCATGACCACCCGGTCATAGCCCTCATCATCGAGTTCATGCAGCAGGGCGAACAGCCTCGACCCCACGGCCTCCGCATCCATGGGCAGCAGAATGCCCCGGGTGGAAACCGGCAGCGACGGAAGGGCTCCCAATCCCACGTAGGCGGCCCGACCGGGGCCTGGGGAGAGGCCCGTTCCAGGCGTCACCAACTCCAGCCTGGCCCTGGGCGCATAGTGCCGCTCCGCCATCCCGGGAGCAGCCTGGGTGGCGCCCATCCGCACCGCCCCTGCCCACAGGGCCACCGGGCCCACAATGGCCGCCAGTTCCGCAGGCAGGATGGGGCCCGGACGCAGGATGCGCGGTCGAGGCCCGCTCAGGTCGAGGATCGTGGATTCCAGACCAGCCTCTGTGGGGCCGCCGTCGAGAATCAGATCCACCGCCCCCCCCAGGCTGGAGGCCACATGTTCGGCGAGCGTGGGCGATAGGTGCTGGCTGCGATTGGCGCTGGGGGCCGCCAGCGGCCGTCCCGCCGCGCGGATCAAGGCCAGTGCCACCGGATGGGCCGGGCACCGCAGGGCCACGGTGGGCCCACCCGCTCGGACGATGGGGGGAACCCGCTCCGAGGCCGGCAACACCAGGGTCAAGGGCCCGGGCCAATAGCGATCCGCGATCTGCTGGGCTTCGATGGGCCAGTGGGAGGCCAGCGCTTTCGCCGAGTCCACGCCATCGACATGGAGGATGACGGGATTGGTCGAGGGGCGCCCCTTGGCGGCATAGATGAGGGCCACGGCCTCGGGATTCAACCCATCCGCCCCCAGGCCGTAGACCGTTTCCGTGGGGAAAGCCACCAGTCCTCCCGCCGCGAGGATGGCGGCCGCCTCCTTGATGACCGGGGCCTCCGGTCCATCGACCGAAAGGATGCGCGTCACTGGCGACTCCCGAGCACCGCTTCGACCGCAGCCCGATCGCTGTAGGGATACTTCACCCCATGGATTTCCTGGTAGGGCTCGTGGCCCTTGCCCGCGAGCAGAAGCAGGTCGCCGGGACGGCAATCCTCCAGAGCTTCGCTTACGGAGGCTCTGCGGTCCGCATTCCGGTGGTAGCGGGCAGGATCCCTGCGGACCACCTCGGGGATACCCGGTGCTGCGTCATCCAGGATGCGTTCCGGATCTTCGGTACGGGGATTGTCACTGGTGTGCCAGAGCACGTCTGCCCCAGCGGCCACGGCCGCGGCCATGAGGGGACGCTTGGAACGATCGCGGTCGCCCCCGCAACCGAAGAGTACGTGGAGGCGTCCCCCGGGCTGGAGCAGGCGCCGCCCCTCGGCCAGCAGCTTCTCCAGGGCATCCGGTGTGTGGGCGTAATCCACCATGACGCCGAAGGCCTGGCCACAATCCACCCGCTCGATGCGTCCTGGAGCACCCGTCACCTTCGGCACGGCTGGTACCAGCCGATGGAGATCAAAACCAGCCTCTGAGCAGGCGGCCAGGGCCGCCAGCAGGTTGTAGGCATTGAAGCGGCCCAGCAACGGGCTCTCCACGAGGAAGTCGGCCCGTAGGCCCCGCAGCAGGAACCGAGTGCCCGTGGGACCCAGTTCAAGATCCATGGCCCGATAGTCTGCTTCTTGATCGATGGCGTAGCTCCAGCACCGACCCCCTTCCAGCAGGCGCCGACCATAGGGATCATCGGCATTCACCAGGAACCGGCCACACTGATTCCGGAGCCGCGCCTTCGCCTCGAAGTAGGCCTCCAGGGTGCCGTGGTAATCGAGGTGATCCTGCGTCAGGTTCGTGAAGACGCCCACCTTGAACAAGGCGCCGTGGACCCGCCCCAGGCAGAGGGCGTGACTGCTCACTTCCACCGCCGAGGCGGCATCACCCGCATCAACACTTCGTCGAAGCCAACGGTAGAAGGCTGGACTCTCCGGCGTGGTACGGATGGCCTCTTCCTCAACGTCTCCGGCGGCGTTGAGTACGGTGCCAACGAGTCCGCAGCCAATTCCTGCGCCGCGCAGCAACTGGCGGATCAGTGTGGTCGTGGTGGTTTTGCCGTTGGTCCCGGTCACACCGATGAGCGCGAGATGTTCGTCCGGCGTGCCATTCAACCTGCGGGCCATCTCGGCCATGCGCAGGCGAGGATCGGCCAGGAATTCGCAAGCGGCAACGCCTTCTGGCACCACCAGGGGGTCTTCGGAGATCACGGCACACGCACCGCGAGCCAGGGCCTGAGGCAAGAAAGCCGCTCCGTCTGCGTGTTCTCCCTTGAGAGCCAGAAAGGCCCACCCGGGGCAGATCTCCCGGCTGTCACTGGTGACATCCATCACCTCGACATCCGGCCCGAAATGCCGCTGGGCGATTCCATCGATGAGGGAGTCAAGGTTCATGGCAGCCCCGCCTTGATCTTTACGACGGTGCCTGGCTCCAAGGGTGCACCCGGTTCAGGCGTTTGGCTCAGCACCCGGGTGGCTGTGGAAGTGGACCCAGTCTCCACCCTGGGATTCCCGCCCACGAGCACCACGCGATGGATGGCCGCTTTCAGGCTGAGACCCCTGAGATCGGGCACCCTGCCCCGTTCCACGTGCACGGCGGCCTCATCGGTCTCGCTTACGGGCCAGTCTCGCAGGGACAGCTTTAGATCCGCTTCGCGATCCGGATCCGGGGAGGTCTCGCGGAAGCGCAGGATGTTGTCTCCGATGCGCTTGAAGAGAGGGGCCGCCACATCACCTCCGGTGGTGTCGCCGGCGGGATCGTCCAGCATCACCAGCACCCCGAATTGAGGCCGGTCGGCGGGGAAAAAGCCCATGTAGGAAGCGAAGTGGCGCTTGGGATCGTACTTGCCATCCGCCCCGATTTTTCGACTGGTACCTGTCTTGCCAAAGGACTCGATGCCGTTGTCGAGCTTGGCCCGCTTGCCTGTGCCTTGCGTGAGCACACCCTTGAGCGTTTCTTTCATCAGGTTGGCCGTTTCCTCGCTCACCACCTGGCCCCGCACGGTGGGCTTGAACTCCTTCATCAAGAGGCCCTTGTCGTTGAAGATGCGCTGCACGAGGATCGGCTGCATCAGCTTGCCGCCATTGGCCAGGGCACAACCTGCCATGAGGATCTGCAGGGGCGTGGTGCTGAGGCCATAGCCATAGGAAAAGGTGTACTGGGTGGGCACGCTCCAACGATCCGGTGCAATCATGCGGCCCTGGCTTTCGCCCGGAAAGTTGAGGCCGGTGGCATCGCCGAAGCCGAACTTGCGCAGGTACTGGTAGTGGATCGAGGGATCGAGTCGGATGCCGATCTTGGCGGCACCGACATTGGAGCTCTGCCAGAGGACTTCCTCGAAGGTGAGAACGCCATGCTGATGCGTATCGGTGATGGGAGGAACTTTCGGGCTGTAGAGCCACCGCCCCCCCAGGCAATCGATGCGTTCGCCCAGCCGAACCTTGCGTTCCTCGAGGGCGATGGCGGCGGTGAAGATCTTCATGGTGGAGCCCGGTTCGTACACATCCTCGACGGGATGCACCTTACGGGCCGCCTTCTGCCGTTCCAGTTCCCGGCGCAGTTCCTCACGCTCGCCAGCATTGAGTTCCGATTCGGCCCGGTTGCGGAATTTTTTGGGCAGGATGTGGTTCGGATCGAAGGTTGGCGTTCCCGCCATGGCGAGGATTTCGCCGCTCTGGGGGTCCACGACCACCGCGTAGGCCGTCCGCGGGCGCGAAACCCGCATGCCCTCCTCCAGGGCGTCTTCGACGATGTGCTGGATGGAGGCGTCGAGGCTGAGCTGCAGGGAGGCTCCATTGACCGGTATCTGGCTGTAGTTCTCCTGGAGGATGAGCAGCTTGCCGTGGGCGTCCCTTGGCGCGATGAGCTCCCCCTTCACGCCGGCCAGCTGGCGGTCGTAGCTCTGTTCAATGCCAAGCTGACCGAGACCATCGATGTTCGTGAACCCGATGATCTGGGCTGCCAAGCTGCCCCGTGGATAGAAACGACGGCTCTCGGGCTGGAACTCGATGCCATCCAGCTCCATGCCCCGGATCGAGGCCACCTTCATCGGCGGCAGATGTCTTTCCAGATAGACGAAGGTCTTCTTCTTAAGGAGCTTGTCGAGTACCTGGCCCTTGGTCTGTTCGAGGATGGGTGCGAGTTTCGCGGCCACCTCGGAGGCGGCTTTGCGATCGGGATTGCCCCACTGTCGATCCTCGCCCTTGCCCGGCTTGTAGTCGGGATAGAACACGCGGGGATCGGCGAAGAGGCTCTCCACCTTGATCGAGATGGCGAGGGGCTCGCCACGACGATCCCGCAGTTCACCGCGAATGGGTGGAACGGGCACGGTGGTGGTGTGCTGCTGCTCGGCCTTGGCCCGGTAACGCTGGTGCTCCACCCCCTGAAGCCACAGCAGCCGAAGCAGGATGAGCAAGGCCCAAAGGGCCATGCCCCCCATGATCCAAGGCATCCGCTGGCTCAGCAGGTCCTGGGGATCCTGCCGACCCAGCAGGCGCCGGGAAATACGGGGTTCAGTGGCGAAGCGAAGGGGCACGGGGGTTGACCTGAGAGGCGCTGGGCCCGGACGGGCTCAGCCTCTAGCCTACAGCCCCTCGGACGACACGGGACGCAGCTTGGCAATGCGCTGGTCTTCGGGCGTGAAGGCCCGCTGGATCAGGTGGCCCTGTTTGCGGGGCTGGAGCCCGGCCTTTTGGGCGTACACCTGGACCTCCTCGTCGCGCTGGAAGCGGCTGCGTTCGAGCATCAGCTTCCGCTGCAGCTCCTCCTCCTTGCGGATGCGCTCCTTGATTTCGCCCATGGCGTAGCTCAGCCGGGTGCTCTGGATCTTCAGGAAGGCGAGGGTGCCCAGGGGCATGGCCAGGGCCAGCACCAGCAGCAGCATGCGCAGGATGCCTTCGCTCTCCACCATCCGGGTGGGAGCGGGGCTCGGGAGCGTTCCAGCGACCATGGGGACCTCGATCAAGGGAGTCGTTCCGCCACGCGCAGGCGGGCGGACCGGGAGGGGGGGTTGGCGGCGGCTTCGGCTTCGCTGGGCGCGAGGCCACCCGCATGAACGAGCTTCAGGATCTTGGGGAGTTCGACCGGAGCGGTGCGGCCCGGACCGTCGTAGATGCCCGCCAGGCGACGGAACGTCTGCTTGACGATGCGGTCCTCCAGGCTGTGGAAGCTGATGACGGCGAGGCGACCGCCGGGGCGCAGGTGGGACACGGCAGATTCCAGGGAAGCAGCCAGGCGGTCCAGTTCGCCATTCACGGCGATGCGGATGGCCTGGAAAGTCCGTGTGGCCGGATCGCTGTGCCCCTTCCGCTTGGCGGGCTCGCGGGGGATGACCGCATAAACGGCCTTGGCCAGGTCGTGGGTGGTGTCCAGGTGGCCTTCATGGAGGGCCCGCAGGATGGCCCGGGCGATGGGCCGGCTGGCGCGCTCCTCGCCGTACTGATAGATCGCATCGGCCAGGCTCTCGTCGGTCTGCTCGGCGATCCAGGCGCGGGCCGAGAGGCCGTGCTCCTGATCCATGCGCATGTCGAGGGGTCCCTCGTCCCGGAAGCTGAAACCCCGGTCGGGAGTGCGCAACTGGAGCGTGGAGACGCCGAGATCCGCCAGGATGGCGTCGAAGCCAGCGGGAGCCTGGGCGGCGCGCCAGGCGAGGAAGTGGGGTTCTTCCCAGAGATCCTCGTAAGCACAGGCCAGGATGCTGAGGCGCCCATCAGAGCCAAGGCGCTTGGCGGCCAGGGCGCGGGCTTCGGGATCCCGGTCCACGCCCAGGTAGCGGGTGTCGGCATCAGCCTGGGCCAGCAGCCCCTCGGCGTGGCCGCCCAATCCCAGGGTGAGGTCGAGAATGCGGGCGGCTGGTGGCAGGGGCAGGTTCGCCAGGACCTCGGCCAGGAGGACCGGGATATGGAGGGGCGGCTGGGTCGTCATCATCAGATCCCCAGATCCGCGAGTTGGGCCAGGTCATCGGCACCGAGGGGCTCACCGGCCAGGCGCCGCTCGAAACCGGCCTTGTTCCAGAGGGCCAGGTGATCCATCTGCCCCAGCACCGCGACCTCACCGGTCAGCTGGGCGGCTTCCCTGAGAATGGGTGGGATGACGAAACGGCCCTGGGCATCGGGCTCGACCTCGCTGCCGAAGTAGGCGGTGGTCTCCAGGAACTTCCGCTTGGCGGGACTGGTGGAAGGCAGGGCGGCCAGCCGGGCTTCGATGGCCTCCCAGACCGGCATGGGGTAGAGGCGGGCCGAGCGACCGTCCAGCGAGGTCAGGTAATGCCGCAGGGCTTCGCCCCCTTCGCCCTGGGCGAAGGATTCCAACTCGGCCTTGAAGGAGGAGGGGAGTTTCAGTCGTCCCTTCTCATCCACCGTGGCCGGTGAGTTTCCGCGAAGTCGCAGCACCGGTATCGCCTTTCAAATCTCTGCCCAGGAAAGGCCGATGAGCACGAAGTGAGACCACTTAAATCCACTTCAACCCACTTTTCTCCACTGAGAACCACTTCGAAGTGTATAAACACCAAGGAAGTCAACAAGAGGAAATAAAAGCGAAAATTGACTACCGACGGGGAGATATCCCGCCGGCAGGCGAGCATCACCCTGAGCCCTCACCTGGATTCGGAGGTGATTTGGCCGGAGCTGATGGCGAAATTAAGACGATTCAGCCCTTCGTCCCGCGCACTTCAAGGGAGTATCTTCTGGATGATTCCGCCCCAGGCGACCGAGCTGACATGACCATCCAGGCCGATCTCCGCAACTTGATCTGCACCCTGTCTGATTCGTTGGACCTGGTGGGCGTGGATGACGTCGGTCACGGCAAGCGGGTCGGCATCATGGCTGCGGAGTGCGGCAGACGGTACGGTCTCGATCCAGAAGAGGTCACCTTCCTCTTCGACCTGGGCATGCTGCACGACATCGGCGTCTCGTCCACCCAGGTCCACCGGGACATCATCAGCACCTTCACCAGGCCAGACTCCCAGACACATTGCGATATCGGCGCCGCGCTACTGGCCAGCTTTCCTCCGCTCGCCTCCCTTGCGCCGGCGGTGAAGCTCCACCACACGCCCTGGACGCAGGTGGTCCAAGCAGGAATCAGCCCTTCCCTGGCCTGGCAGGCCAACCTCATTTTCCTGGTGGATCGGGTGGACGCCCTGGCCATTCCCCACCATGCCAATGGCACCGCACTGGGTCACTCTGCCGAGATCCGGGAGAAAGTGCAGCAGCATGCCGGCACCGACTTCAACCCGGAACTCGTGGACCTCTTCCTGGAGACCTCAAAGACCGAAGCGTTCTGGCTCATGCTGGAGCCCCGACCCCTGCATCACTTCGTCCAGGACGTACGGGGCCATCGACTGAGCTATGGGGCCACCATGGGTGACCTGAGGCAGCTCGCAGAGATCTTCGCCAGGATCGTCGACGCGAAGAGTCCGTTCACCGCGGAGCACTCCCTGGGCGTGGCTGGGCTCTCCTGCCTGCTGGCTGAGAACATGGGCCTCGGAGAAAGCAGCTGTGCCAAGCTCGAGATCGCTGGACTGTTGCATGATGTGGGGAAACTCAGGGTACCGGACGAGATCCTGGACAAGCCCGGAGGGTTGAACGTCCTCGAACGGCAGATCATCAATTCCCACAGCTTTGAGACCTACCAGATCCTGCGGCACATTCACGGTTTCGAGGAAATTGCCCAATGGGCAGCCCATCACCATGAAGAACCGGGTGGCAGCGGCTACCCCTTTCATCTGGACGCCAGCATCCTGCCTCTGGAAGCCCGCATCCTGCGCATCGCAGACATCTTCCAGGCCATGGTCCAGAACCGCCCCTACCGCAAGGGCCTCAACCATACCCAAGCCCTTGCCTTCATGGCGGACCTGGCGGCCAGGGGGCTCGCGGAGCCTGAGATCGTGGACCAGCTCCTCGCTTGCGGGGACGAAGCCATGGCGGCGGCGCATGCCGGCACCCGCCCTGTCCGCCCGTCAGGGACCCACCCGATCCGCTGAATGGTGAGGTCTGGGGATCGACCCTACTGGCATAGCTTCCCCCCAAGCGGCTTCCCACCCAGCAGGTGAAAGTGCAGGTGGAAAACTGTTTGGCCACCATCAGCGCCACAGTTGCTGATGAGTCGCCAGCCGCCGGACTGGATACCCTGGTCCAGAGCCAGTTTTGCGGCCAGTTGGGGGATGCGGGCGGCAGCCGGGGCCGTTTCCGGGGTCAGATCCGCCAGACCTTCACTATGGGCCTTGGGAATGATGAGCAGATGCACGGGCGCTTGCGGGAAGATGTCCTTGAAGGCGAGTAGCGTATCGTCTTCGTACACGATGGCCGAAGGGATCTCCTTCCGCGCGATCTTACAGAACAGGCATTCGCTCGCAGGGGCGCTCATCAGGACCTCCGATGTTCCACATCATCTTGCACCAGCCTGAGATTCCACAGAACACCGGAAGCATCGGCCGCCTCTGCGTGAACAATGGCGCGAAACTGCACCTCATCCATCCACTGGGCTTCGAGACCACGGACTACTACCTGCGCCGGGCAGGACTGGACTACTGGGAGAAGCTGGAGCCCACTCACTACGACGACTGGGGCGACTTCCTGGCCAAGAATCCCGCCCAGCGGCTCTGGTTCTTCAGCACCAAGGGGGCCCGGCGGCACACCCAGGTACCCTGGGCCTATGGGGATGGCCTGGTCTTCGGGCGCGAGACGGTGGGCCTTCCCGACGACATCCTGGCGGCCCATGCCGACCACCTCGTGCGCATCCCCATGGTGGGCGACCACCACCGCAGCCTGAACCTCGCCCAGGCCGCAGCCATTGGCCTTTACGAGGCCCTGAGGCAGACTGAGAACTGGTAATCCCCGGGAGTCCCTATGAGTCAAGCGCCGATCCGCGTCGTCATCGCCAAGCCGGGCCTCGACGGGCATGACCGCGGCGCCAAGGTCGTCGCCCGGGCGCTGCGGGACGCCGGCATGGAAGTGATCTACACCGGCCTGCGGCAGACGCCCCAGCAGATCGTGGCGGCCGTGGTGCAGGAGGATGCCCGCGTGCTGGGCATGAGCATCCTCAGCGGAGCCCACAATCAGATCTTCCCCGAGGTGCTGCGCCTGCTGAAGGAACAGGGCGCGGACGATGTGCTCGTCTTCGCGGGCGGCATCATCCCAGACGAGGACATCCCCGCGCTCAAGACCGCAGGCATCCGCGAGATCTTCCAGCCCGGCACCAACACCGATGACATCGTGGCGTTCATCCGCAAGGAAGTTTCCGCCTGATGGCCAAGACCAGTCCTCATTTCGAGTGCACGGCCTGCGGCGCGCGCCACCCCAAGGCCATGGGGAAGTGCACGAGCTGTGGTGCCTGGGACGCCGTCCAGGAGGTGCGAGGTGCCCTGAAGCGCGACCTTCAGCGGGCCGGCTCAGCCTATGCCCAGAGCCACTACTCGGGCCCCGTGGCCCTCCCGGATGTGGATGTTTCGGATACCCAGCGTACCCCCACAGGCCTGCGGGAGCTGGACCGCGTGCTGGGTGGCGGCGTGGTACCGGGCATGGTGGCCCTGCTGGGCGGCGAACCGGGCATTGGCAAGTCCACGCTGCTGCTGCAGTGGGCCGCCACGGCCCAAGGTACCGTGCTCTACGCGAGCGGCGAGGAGAGTGAGCGCCAGATCAAGCTGCGGGCCCAGCGCCTCGGCGCGGAGAACCCAGGCATCCACCTGCTCGCCGAAACGGACGTGCGTCGCATCCTCGAGGAAGCCGAGCGCATGAAACCCGACCTGCTGCTCGTGGACAGCATCCAGACCCTCTTTGATCCAGATTTTGAAAGCAGCGCAGGCAGCGTCAGTCAGGTGCGGGGCTGCGCGGCCCTGCTCACCCGCTGGGCCAAGACCACGGGCACGCCCCTGGTGCTGGTGGGGCACGTCACCAAGGACGGCAGCCTCGCAGGCCCCAAGGTGCTGGAGCATCTCGTGGACACGGTGCTGGCCTTCGAAGGCGATCGCCACCACCACCACCGCCTGCTGCGGGCCCTCAAGAACCGCTTCGGCGCCGCCTTCGAGCTGGGCGTCTTCGCCATGACGGAAAAGGGCCTGGTGCCCGCCGAGGGCAATCCCTTCTTCCTGGATGCCGAGCCCCGGCCGGGCTGCTCGGCCACCGTCGTGCTCAGCGGCACCCGGCCCATGGTGGTGGAAATCCAGGCCCTCGTCGCCTCTGCAGGCCTGGGCATCCCCCGCCGCACGGCCCTGGGCATTGATGGTCCACGCCTGGCCATGCTTTGCGCCGTGGCCGAGCGCAGTGGCGGCGTGCAGCTGCACGACCGGGATGTCTACGTGAACGTGGCCGGCGGCCTGGAGATCGAGGACCCCGCTGCGGACCTGGCCGTCATTGCCGCCCTCTGCAGCAGCGCCGGGGGCCGTCTGCTGGCCGAGAAATGCCTGTTCATGGGCGAGGTGGGACTCACGGGTGAAGTACGGCC
>JANYAZ010000155.1 GCA_025361045.1 Geothrix sp.
TGGGCACCACCCCGCGCGGCCTCGATCACCAGCGTGCGCCCCGCCTTGTCCTGGGCATTCTGGCGGTTCAGCGCCTCCAGCTCGGCCCGGCACTCGACCTCTAGGGCCTCCGCCATGCGCACCCGGACGCGGTGCGGGATCTCGCCCAGGGGCTGAGATAGGCCCACCTTGGCATGGGCGGCGTCCAGCCGGTCGAAGAGGTGCTGAGCGGCACTGGTCACCACCGTCTGCCGACCGGCCAGGAGGTTGCGGTAGTCCTCATTCAGCAGTTCGATGAGCACCGCCCAGGTCCAGTTGTCGCGGAAGGGGCGGTTTGGTCCGTGGTAATAGGCATAGTCCAGGCCATTCGCCTTCAGCTCGTCATCGATTCGGTGCATCAGATGCACATACGGGTAGTCATCGAGCTGCAATGTGGGACCCATGTGAAAGTCGTTCCGGCACTGGTCGGGCGTGAGGCTGGCCAAGTATCGGCGCACCTCCGACTTGCCCGAGGCCGGCAGGCTGAACAGCAGGATGGTATCGAGGAGCTGGGTCATGGGTTCCACCAAACGAATCCTCAAGCATGCCATGCCTCGGCGGTACGGTAATCACGGTTGAACCGCACTCGGCAAGGAAAGCGCTGGTCACGGAAGACACAGAAGAAAGCAGGAAATCACGGAAAAAGGCAGGGGCAACCGCTCCGATAGCATGGGCTACACCTTCGGTGGACCCATGCGGCGATGATCACGGCCCCTTCCGCGTCCTCTGTGGAATTCCGTGTCTTTCGTGACCAGCCTATTGATTTGCGCTCGCAGTCAACTCATGGATCGAAGGCTGCGGAGGTATGCTCTTAATAGGCATATGTCTCCGCACCCTCCACCACCTCGGCGACCCTCAGCGAGTGTGGTTCCTTTTTTCAGGATTCCTCCACACATGCGTGACCGCGAAATCGTCGAGCGTGTCCGGGACGCCACGGACCTTTTGGCCCTGGTGGGCCAGGCGGTGAAGTTGCGCAAGCAGGGCTCGGCCCATGTGGGGCTTTGCCCCTTCCACGCTGAACGCAGTCCCAGCTTCCAGGTGGTGGCCAACCGGGGCTTCTATCACTGTTTCGGCTGCGGCAAACATGGCGATGCTTTCGCCTGGCTCATGGAACGCGAAGGCATGACCTTCCCCGAGGCCCTAGAGCAGCTGGCCCGGGCCGCAGGCGTCGACCTGCCCGAGCGTCGGGAACGTCCCTCCGCCGAAGTGGACCTGGAAACCCGCATGCGCTCCGCCCTGGACGCGGCCCAGGCCTTTTTCGAAGCCCAGCTGGCCCGGCATGAGGGAGCCCGAACCTACCTGCGGGAGCGCGGCTACGAAGGCCCCTTTTTGACCGAGGCCGGCTTCGGCATGGCACCGGATGCCTGGGACGGCCTGGTGAACCACCTCCGTGGCCTGAATTTCTCCGGCGAGTTGCTGGAGCAGACGGGCCTGGCCAGCCGCAGTGAGCGCGGCACGCAGATCGACTTCCTCCGCAACCGCCTCACCATTCCCATCCACGATGCCCGGGGCCGGGTGGTGGCCTTCGGCGGCCGCATCATGGGCGAGGGCCAGCCCAAATACCTCAACACCCGCGACACGCCCCTCTTCCACAAGGGCGGCACCCTGTTCGGCTTCCATCGCGCCAAGGGCGCCATGAAGGACGGAGCCCTGGTGGTGGAAGGCTATTTCGATGTCTTGCAGCTCCACCAGAATGGCATCCACCAGGCGGTGGCGCCGCTCGGCACGGCCCTCACCGAGGACCACCTGAAGGCCCTGGGACGCTTCACCCGTCGCGTCATCCTTTGCTTTGATGGGGATGCCGCCGGGCGTCGGGCCATGGAGAAGAGCCTGCGGATGGCCCTGCCCTTGGGCTTTGAGGTCCGTCTGTTGGAACTCCCCCAAGGCGAGGATCCCGATACCTGGTGCCTTAAGCTCGGTGGCGAGGCCTTCAAGGAGCTGCTTCGCGCGGCGCCGGACTGGACGGCCTTCATGGTGGACCGGGCCATGGAAGGCAAGGACCTGCGGCGCATCACAGATCGGATGGGGGCCTTCAAGGACCTGCTGGACTTCCTGCCCTACCTGCCGCGAACCACGGAGAGTCGAGATCTCTTCGCCAGTCTGGCCCACCAACTGCAGGTTCCACTGCAGGAATTGGATCGGGCCGTTCGGGGGCGACATGTCCCAGTCCACCCCCCCGAGGATGTCCCTGCGAGTGCCGTCACCCTGCCCGAACTCGATGAACTCATCCGAAGCCTGTTATTGCTCAGCACCGCAGGGCATTGGGGGCGAGTGCAAGACGTTCCCCCAGCCTGGTGGGAGAGTCTTGAGGGTGCGCCCCTGCTTCAAGCCCTGCTTGACGCCGAGGGGGATATCACCCGGTTGCCGGATGGCGCTGTGGCGGCCCTCCGCCATCTGGAGGCCCAGGCCAGCCGGCAGGATGAGGCCGGCCGGGATGCCGAAACCCTGTTCGTGAGGCTGGAAGGTCGCTATGTGGATCGGGAGCTCCAGGCCAACAACCGCCTGCTGCAGGATCCCGCCACCACGGTGGACCTGGCCCTGATGAACCGGGTCATGGGGAGGCAGAATGACCTGCTGGCCCGCCAAAAGGAGCTTTCCCGCCGTCGCCGAGGCCCGCGCTGACGGGATTCAGAACCTCAGCCCTTGCCTGAATCCGCATATTCCGTATACTGAAAAGTTCCGGACTTGGCCGGTACATTGGCCGAGTTCTGCACATCCTTCGGATACCGGGTCCCCCGGTCCGACGTTCGCAGCGCTCTTTGAGGTACGAATGGTTCCGACGCCGCACCTAGATACCTACTACGCCCTGACCAAAGCCCTGATTTCCATCGGAAGGAAAAACGGATTCCTGCTGGTAGACCAGCTGAATGACTTCCTGCCCATGACCGCTTCGAGTCCCCTGGATCTCGAAATGCTCATGGCTCTCTTTTCGCGTCTCGGTGTGGGCATCGGCGCCACCGAAGAGGAAGCTCAGGCGGCCCGCGAGGCCATCGAGCCCGAGTTTGTCCTGATCGAAGGCGGCGGCAAGGGTGACAAGGACGGCGAAGTCGAAATCGATAGTCCCGATAGCGACAAGTTCAACGACCCCGTCCGCATGTACCTCAAGGAAATGGGCACAGTCCCCCTCCTCAAGCGCGAGGACGAGGTCGAGATTGCCAAGCGCATCGAAGTGGGTGTCCGCAGCGTGATGCGCGCCCTCTCCCGGTCCCGTCTGGCCGCCAGCCTGCTGATCGACATCGGCCGCATGCTGAAAGAGAACCCAGGCAAGATCCGTGAGGTCGTCGGGCTTTCTGATGAAGTGGATGACGACGAAGATGCCGAAAGCACGTCAGCCACCCAGCACGTGCACCACCAGTTCGAGAAGCTGCTTGTGTTCGATCAGGCCCTGCAGGACCTGCTGGAACTCAAGGTCAACGTCGATGCCGGCACCAAAACCCTTCCCAAGCGCCGCAAGCTCGGTCGGGAGATCCTCCAAGCCCGCGGCCGGCTGTCCCGCCAGATCCGCAAGCTGGGGCTGAACAGCCTGGCAGTGACGCGCCTCATCGACCGCATCACCCATCAGCACAGCCAGGTGATGGCCGGCGAGCGGAAGTGCCGCGAACTGCGAGACCGGCTGAAGAACCCTGCCTTCGCCAAGCTGAAGGACAAGTACAAGGAAGAACTGGCCCACATCGAGAAGACCCTGGCCGACTTCTTCATCAAGTACGAAACCACCAGCGACCAGTTCCACAAGGACTTCAACGGCCTCAAGGGTGCAGAGACCATCAGTCGCGCCGCCAAGGCCGAGCTGATTGAGGCCAACCTCCGCCTCGTGGTCAGCATCGCCAAGCGCTACACCAACCGCGGCCTGCAGTTCCTGGATCTGATTCAGGAAGGTAATATCGGGCTCATGAAGGCCGTGGACAAGTTCGAATACAGCCGCGGCTTCAAGTTCTCGACTTACGCCACCTGGTGGATCCGGCAGGCCATCACCCGCGCCATCGCCGATCAGGCCCGTACCATTCGCATCCCCGTGCACATGATCGAGACCATCAACAAGCTCATCCGCACCCAGCGCGAGCTGGTTCAGAAACTGGGCCGGG
>JANYAZ010000164.1 GCA_025361045.1 Geothrix sp.
TCCGTGGGTTCCGTGTCTCCGTGGTGAATCTCTATTTTTGAATGCAGATTGGTATCAGTGCGCCACCCCCCCCCAGGAGCGCCGCATGGAAGGCCTCGGGGTCCTGGATCTGGGGCGCGTGGCCCAGGCCGGGGAATTCCACGAGTCGGGCGCCGGGGATGCGCTGGGTCGCCCGCCGGCCCACCTCCGTGGGTTCCGTGTCTCCGTGGTGAATCTCTATTTTTGAATGCAGATTGGTATGAGTGGACGCCCTAGCCCTTTTCCGCGTCATTCTGCGCACTTCTGTGGTCTCCGCGACCAGCGTTTTTCTCGAAAGCCAAAAAGGCTGGAAGTTCAGCCCTTCGCCAATCTGCCCGCGGGTTCCTCGATCCAGCGATGGACCGCCGCCGCGGCGAGGATCGCCAGCACCAGCGAAAGCGAGAACCCCAAGCGCCCCTGCAGGTGCGGCGCCACCAGCTTCATGGTGAAGGGATGGAGCAGGTAGAGACCATAGCTCCAGGCCCCCAGGTGCGTGAGGGCCTTTCCGAACCATCCGGGCTTCCCGTCCCGCGTGAAGGCTGCGAGGGCCACCAGGATGGTGACGACCAGCAAGTACCGGTACCGGATCCAGCCCGTTAGGGCCGCCAGGTGGTCGAAAAATTGGGGCACGGGCCGCAGCAGCAGCCACAGCATGGGCAGGGCGATGAGCAGGGCGACTTTCGGATCCAGGCGCTCCTCCGTGGACGCGTGAAGCCCCGCCAGCAGGCCGCCCCAGGCCAACAGGAAGACCTGGTTCGGTGCCAGCACATAGGTGTGGAATCGG
Source organism: Geothrix sp. (assembly GCA_025361045.1). Lineage (GTDB taxonomy): Bacteria > Acidobacteriota > Holophagae > Holophagales > Holophagaceae > Geothrix. Next base: position 803 of record JANYAZ010000164.1, read on the forward strand.
TTCCACAGGGGCTGTTCCATGACGCCGTGAAGCGTTGAGGGCAGGCTCCAGAGCCAGAGGCCCATGGCCAGCGCGGCCAGGAACCAGAGGCCACCCTTTTCGCGAAGCCAAGCCAACGCTGGATACGTGAAGTAGAGCAGCGACACCAGCCCCACGTACCATCCGCCAGTCACCAGGGCGTGGTTCGGGTGAAAGGCGCCGAAGGTGAGGGTGACGTTTTCCAGAATGAAGCGCCAGGTCGGATCGGGTCCCATGCCCAGGTGGAAGGCGACGTTCAGCGTACAGGCCAGGTAGAACACCGGCGCCAGGCGCAGGAAGCGCCGGAACCAGAACCGCCAGACCCCCTCCTTCTGGATGCGCACCCAGGATGCAGTGCGAAACAGCAGAAAGCCGCTCAGCACGAAGAAAGCCGACACGCCGTAGTTCCCCAAGCGCGCCAGGGCCATGTTCTGGCCCGAGCCCGACTGGGTCAGGTCGAACCACACGCTGAGGTGGTACACCGCCACACACAAGGCCAGGATGCCGCGCAGGGGATCCAGGAAGCCAAGGCGAGTGGGGGTATTGGTCACGGGCGCATCGGCCAAAAAGCCTCCCCTGCCTTGGGATTCGAAACACCGGATACGGTCTACCTGGAATGAGACTGTTGAACAAGGATCAGGATAGGCCCCGGTGAATCAAACCGTGTGCAGCTTTATTCGGGCACGGTGGCGCGAGGCAAGAACGATGCGCCCGGGATGCCCTGTACACGCTGGATTTCAGAACCTCCCGCCAGGGTCCTGGGCGATGGCCAGCACTTCGCGCAGCTGTTGCAGGGTGTAGGGCTTTCCCAGGAAGCCTTGTGGTCTCTCCGCATGGGGTTGCGCCATGATCTGGGCCTTGTCGTAGCCACTCGACAGGATCACCGGCAGGTTTGGGTCGAATTGTCGAAGGGCCGTCAGGGTTTCCCAACCGTCCATGCGGGGCATGGTCAGGTCGGTGACCACCAGACGGATGTCAGCCCTGTTCCGCTGGAACACTTCCACGGCCTCTACACCGTCCTGCGCGGTCAGCACCGTGAAACCCAGCATCTCGATCATGGCGCCGGTGGCCGAGAGCAGGAATTCGTCATCATCGACCAGCAGCACCGAGCCACCCTGCAGCGGCTCCAAGGCTGGCATCCCAGGCTCCGCAGGACTGGGCACTGGTTCAGTGGAGATGGGCAGGTAAACCCGGAAGACGCTGCCGCGGCCCAGCTTGCTATCGACCACGATGCAGCCGCCATGGGCCTGGACAATGCCCAGGACCACAGGCAAACCCAGGCCCCGGCCACTGAACTTTGTGGAGTAGAAGGGATCGAACAGTTTTTCGAGGTCGGCCTCCGCGATCCCAGAACCCCCATCTTCGACCTGAAGACAGGCATGGTTCACCGCCTGTGGCTGCCAGTCGATGGGGAAGCGATGCGCGCTGGGAACCTCCGCCGCCGGACAGGTGCCAAGGCCCATGCGAATGCAACCGCCCGCGTCCCCCAGGGCTTCCCGGGCGTTGTCCACGAGATTCGTCAGGACTTGTTGAATCTGATCGGCATTGGCATTGACCACTGGACCCGAGGAAGGCCAGTCCGCCTCCAGCGTCGTGGTTCCACGCAGTGTGCCCGCAATGCGGGGCGTGACTTCCTGGAAGACCTTGGAGAGGTATTGGGGATCCCGCTTGTCTGAGGCCTGCCCAAGGTAGACCAACATCAACCTGCTCACCGCGGCCGCCCCCTCGGTGGCCTGCTTGGCCATGGTCAGGTAACGGGTCGGGTCCATGGCTTTCGGGAGTCCACCGAGCAGTTCCAGATTGGCCATCACGGATTGAAGTTTGTTATTGAAATGATGGGCAATGGCCCCGGCCATGCGGCCGAGGCTTTCGGCTTTCTGGAGTTGGTGGGTTTGCGCCTCCAGCCTGCTCCTTTCGGCTTCTGCCTGCTTGCGCTCCGAGATGTCCCGGACCATGAACACCATCTTGATCGGCCGCCCATTCAGGCCACGAATGAACCCACTGTTCACTTCGATATCGAAAACACTGCCGTCCCTCCGGAGGCCAAGGTACTCGTTGGGCCCTGGATGACCACCCTCGTACATGCGCTGGATGTTCACTTGGGCCCGGTCCACATCCTCGGGCACGATGAAGTCGTGGATGCGCAGGCCACCTTCTTCGCCTTGTTCATAGCCGAACATGGCGTTGGCAGCAGGCGAGACCATGAGGATGCGACCTTCCAGGTCTGTGATGGTGATGTCATCCGGGGAAGCCTTGAGGATGGATCGATAGGTTTCTTCGCTCTCCCGGAGCGCTTCTTCGGCCCTCTTTCGCCCGGTAATATCCCGGATGACAGTCATGACGTGCGGAATCCCACTCATGCTGATGGTCCTGGCCGAGGTCATGCCCACGAACTGGCTGCCATCCTTGCGTCGGAAAACAAACTCCCGATTTTCACAAAATCCCCTGCTATCCAGTTCCGATACGAAAAGATCACGATCCCCCGGATCCTGCCACCAACTGAAATCCATGCTCGATTTTCCAATGATTTCAGATCGCGAATAACCACTAATGGCGGAAAATCCCAAGTTGATGTCCATGAATAAATCATCTTCCAAACGAGTGATGGAAGACGCGTCAGGACTCGTGCTGAACACCTTTTGCAGGTTTTCCTTTTCCTCCAGGTTGTCTGAGCTCAATCGCTGATTGATCATGAGGATGAACCCAAACGTCCAGAGAGTACTGGTCAGCGTCGGGACAATGAAGGCCGCCATTTGAATGGGAGCAAATTCAACATAAGATTGAATCGGTTTTGATAAAATCGTATACGCAATAACCACAATTAAATAAAGCCCGTGCATAAGAAAGATGCTGCCTGTAAATTTGGCGGCACCAGAAAAGCCTCTCTTGACACTGGAAAATAAAATGTAGGAAGTTATCAATGAAAATATAGAAATTGCGGTTGATACGACAATAATTCGCCCTGAAATATTTCGATAACCAAATAAAAAATAATAATATGAACAAATAAATACAATTAAAGAAAAAATGATTGTTTGTTTATATTCTTTTTTTCCAACAAATCGCAACGTTCCAACCAATAAACAAGTGCGACCTAAAATGAGCATTGGATTACCCAGGGCGGCAATCTTACCAACGGTATTTATGGTTGCCAAGGACAGCGATATGAACCCCATCGCCATCAATAGGGAGCCCAGCAACCACCATCCGATTCCTTGATAGGTTTTATTAACTTTATATTGAACAAATATAGCAATGACCTGCGCAATGCAGGTCAGGCTCAAGATGAAGGCCAGCGTTTGAAGATCCAGTTTCATCAACACCTTCCAGCTTGAACCCGTTGAACCAGGCTCATAGATGATGATCGGCCCCATGCTACCCGTGGAAGTTAGACGATAAGGCTATCTCTAAAAGAAGATATCGGATCACACTGCCCAGGACATGAGTTGAGCCGCTGCCCTCACCACATGCGGCGGCCCGACCACTCTGGTGGGTCAAGCAGGCTTCACTCGCAGACGAAGTGCAGATGCCTGTCCCTAGCAGTACAGGACCACGCCCGTCCCCTGCACCAAACGCCCCATCACCCAAGCCGGTTCCTCGGCGGCATGCAGGTCGGCCAGTACCTCCTCCGCCCGGTTGGCCTTGACGATCAGCACCATGCCCACGCCCAGGTTCAGGGCCTGCCTGGCGTCCTCGATGCCGAGGCCACCCTTCTCCATCAGGAAACGGAAGAGCACCGGAATTTGCCAGCTGGTGGTATCGATCTCGGCATCCAGCGTCTCGGGCAACACCCGGGGGATGTTGTCCGTCAGACCGCCGCCGGTGATGTGGGCCATGGCCGCCAGCTTGCCTCCTTTGACAAGGGGCATGAGGGGTTTCAGGTAACTCCGATGCACGGCCAGGAGCGCCTGGGCGACGGTCCGGTCCGTGCCAGGCAGGGTGTCGTTGACATCCAGCTTTTCGAGTTCGAAGCAGACCTTGCGGGCCAGCGAGTAGCCGTTGGTGTGCAGGCCCGAACTGGGCAGGCCGATGAGCACGTCACCCGCGGCCATGTAGGAGAGCCGGGGCAGCAGATCGGCCTCGTCGACCACACCCACGATGGTCCCGGCTACATCGACCTCGCCCTCGGCGTAGACGCCGGGCATCTCTGCCAGCTCGCCGCCGATCAGCGCCGAACCGGACGCCTGGCAAGCGGTGGCCATGCCCTTGACGATCTGTTCGATGACCTCGGGCTCCAACTGCTGGGCGGCGATGTAGTCCAGGAAGAACAGAGGCCGGGCGCCCTGCACCAGGATGTCGTTGATGCAGTGGTTCACCAGGTCCTGGCCCACCGTGTCCCAGATGCCCGCCAGGCGGGCCACCTTCATCTTCGTACCCACGCCATCCATGCTGCTCACGAGAATGGGTTTGGTCTCGGGGAAGCGCGCATCGAAGAGCCCCCCGAACAACCCGATGTCGCTACGGACGCCGGGGGTCTTGGTGGCCTTCACGTGGGGCTTGATGCGACGAAGTGCCTCGTCCTGGCGGTTGATGTCCACGCCGCTGGATGCGTAACTGACCTTCTCGCTCATGGCCCCTCCAGAATCGTCCATGATCCCACAGGGTTCTTTCTGCGCCGATTCCAAACCTTCCACCAGGAAAGGCCTATCCTTGGAAGTGATATGGACGCCCTCTCTGTCACCCCCATCGGTCCCGCCACCCTCAGTGCGCTGAGCGCCCTTCGTCCCGTCCAACCCCTGGTCATCCAGGGCGGCAAGACCTCTGGATCCAGTGCCCTTTCCATCCAGGACCTGGCCCAGGGCCTGTTCCAGCAGGCCCTCCAGGCCACCACCCTTGCCCCGGTCACCGACGCGTCCGCCGGCAATATCGGACTAGGCCGGGAAGCCACGGCCTCCCTGCTGGCGTCCCTGACAGCGCCCCAGGCTCCCGCTGATGCCACCCCAGCCCCTCAGGCCACGACCAACCCGGTCGCCGGCACCGCACCCTCCTCCGCACCCAGTGCCAACCCAGTGGTAACAGGCCAGAGCGACCTTTCGGCCACCCAGGATGCCCTGGCCACCAGTTCGACTGCGGACTTCGCCCTGCAGACGGCCCTGCGCTTCGGGGCGGGGGTAACGGCCCAGGCCAACCCGGCCCCGACCGTTTCGAACCTGGGTGCCAGTCTGGTGCGGGATGCGGCGGCGGTGCCGCGCCTGGACAACCTGCAGCCCGGCGTTGGGGCACCTGGACCCGAAGCCTACACCCCCCCTCCTGCCCTTGATGCCAGGGTGCTGCGGAGCTACGAGGCCCTCTCCGCCCTCTCGATTCCGCCCGCCGCCGGCCGGGTGGATCTCTTCGCCTGAGCCTCAGCTCAGCAGGATCCAGAGCAACACCAGGGCGATGAGCAGGATCCAGCCGTGAAGCATGCCGTATTCCAGGCCCGACGCTGGCTGCGACTCCAGAACGAGGTGGGTCAGGGGCCGATGGGGATCCTTTGGCATGGGGCACTCCCACCCAAGGGAGCCCCCATTCAGCCAGGAGGTTGAAGTCTTTGCCAGAAAGTCTCATCTTTCCCGGCGGATCGGCCGATGAGTGGGGGTTGGAAAGGAGGGCCCATGGATGTGAATGCGACGGGTGCCCTCAGTTCCTATGCCTACCAGAGCGCCCTGTCCAAGACCGGAAGCAGCAGCCAGGCCCTGATCCAGGCCCTCGCGGCAGGCCAGTCCCAGGCCGCCGATGTCGGATCCCTGCTCGCCAGTGCCGGCTCTGTGGATCCCGTTGCCGCATTGAGCGGGGGCTCCAACAGTCAGGCTCTGACGTCACTGGCCTACAACGCGTCGGCTTCGCTCGGCAACGGTGCGTCGGCCGTGCAGGCCATGCTGGCCTCCCTGACGGGTGGCAGCTCGGCCCTGTTCTCCGGTTCCGATGGCCTGCCCGTGTCCGCGGCGGCCCTGTCGCCCGGCACCACCGAAGCCCTGCTTCGGTACACCTACGACCAGAGCCAGGACCCCCAGACCTCGGCCAAACAGGCCGCCGCTTCGGCGCAGCAGGCCCTGCTGACATCGGGCTTGGACCTGTTGGCCTGAAAGCTCAAGCCCTGGCGTAGACTGGCGGAACCATGACCCACCCGTCCGCCGTTCCCGTCGATCGTGCCGCAACCGAGGCGGCCGTTCGGGCCCTGTTGCGCAGCCTCGGGCAGGATTCGGAGGCACCGGAACTGCGGGATACCCCAGCCCGAGTGGCGGAATTCTGGACCGAGCGGCTGGCCGGTTACGGTGTAGATCTCGCGGCCGAGTTGAAGCCCCTGCCCGGCGACCTGGCCCCCGTTCCCGTCATCCTCGAGCGCATTCCCTTCGTGAGTACCTGTGAGCACCACCTGGCGCCCTTCGAAGGTCACGCCACCATCGGTTACCTGCCCGGCGCAGGCGGCACCGTGGGCCTCTCGAAGCTCGTGCGGGTGGTCCAGGCCTATGCCTGGCGGCTGCAGGTGCAGGAGCGCATGGCTCAGCAGATGGCGGAGGCCCTGCAAACCCACCTGCGACCGTCCGCCTGGGGCGTCCAACTGGTAGCGGTGCACACCTGCATGAGCCACCGGGGCGTAAAGACCCCGGGTGTGTCCGTGCGAACCACCCTGCTGGGCGGAGCCTGGGAAACAACCCCACCTCCACCGTTCCGGACCTAAGGGCCAGCCGTGTTCACCGTCAGCTCCGACCTCGAGCGCAACCGCCTCTACATCACCCTGGCCGGTCACCTGGAGGGGCCCGAACGTCAGTCGGCCATGAAGATGTTGATTGCGGAGGCCACCAAGCTCGCTGAAGGTTTCGGCGTGGTCAGCGACATTTCGGCCCTGCACCCCACCAACGAGGAGGGCTTCAAAGACCTCCTGCGGGTCAAGGCTGCCTTGAAACTCAAAGGCGCCGGACCCATCGTTCGCGTGGTGAAGATCCCGTTGAGTCGCCTGCAGTTCGAGCGCATCACCGAGGCCGCGGGATACCACGCTGACGAGGCCAACAGCCTTGAGGCCGCCGACCGGCTTCTGGATGAACTGCAAACGGGGACCAAGGCCTAGCCTGATCCCATGCTTAACTCGAACCACACGTGGCCTTACTGCCCCGCGTGATCCGAGGGACCCCATGGAGGCGCGAGTCTTTGGAACGACTGGCCTCAGGGTCACCCCCCTGGGTTTCGGCGCCATGCACCTCAATGACGGGCGTGTCAGTGAGATCGAAGCGGAGCGTCTTCTCAACGCCGTACTGGATCTGGGGGTCAACCTCATCGACACGGCTCGCGGCTATGGCCTTTCGGAGGAGCGGATCGGCCGGCACCTCGCCCATCGACGCCAGGACTTCGTGCTGTCGACCAAGGTGGGCTACGGTATCCCTGGGATTCCGGATTGGACGGCTGAGTGCATCCTGGCGGGTGTGGACGCCGCCCTGACGCGCATGCGCTGCGAGCGACTCGATATCGTCCACCTGCACTCCTGTCCGCTGGCGATCCTGGAGCAGGGGGATGTGATCACCGCGTTGGAAACCTGTGCCCGCTTTGGCAAGCTGCGCGTCGTGGCCTATGCGGGTGACAATGCCGAACTGGATTTTGCCACCCGCTCGGGCCGTTTCGGCGCGGTGCAAACCTCCATCAGCGTCTGCGACCAGGTCAATCTCGGCGAACGCCTGCCCGCATTGCAGGCACTGGGTCTGGGAGTGATCGCCAAGCGCCCCATCGCGGGCGCAGTCTGGAACCAGCTCCGGCGACCAGATGACCATGCTGAAGGCCAGTACTGGGATCGCTGGCAGGCCATGGGGTTGGCCGCCCAGCCTGATGCATTGCCCTGGAACGAAGTGGCGTTGCGCTTCAGTGCGCACTGGCCCGGCGTGGCCAGCAGCATCGTGGGAACCCGCGACCTGGCCCACTTCAAGCAGAACCTGACCTGGGTCGAAAAGGGGCCTTTGCCCCCCGATCAGGTGAACCCCATCCGCCAAGCCTTCTTGCGCCATGGGCAGGATTGGACTGGGTTGACCTGATCGGATGCGGACCACCGAAGGCCCTGCCGCTCGGGGGCGACCAACGGCCTATGGCCCCCTGCGCTCACCTCTGTAAACTGACCCCATGTCCCTCCCCACCTCCGAACTCAAGCTTGGCTACGAGCTCTTCTCCAAGCTGCTGAACTGGGCCGCAGGCAAGCGTCAGTCGAAGCGGCTGGAGGCCCTGAAATCGGCGGCCTTCCAGGAGCTCCTGAAGGGCGATGAGGCGAACCTGGACCTGGTCGCCTCGGTCCTGAAGGAGATCCAGAAGGCCGCGGATACTTCCACCCAGGCCATCCGCCTGGAAAGCCTCTACGACACCGCCACCCATCAGCCGGGCAAGAGCAAGAAGCCCGAGCGGAGAAGAAGCGCATCGAAAAAAGCCACCGCAAAGAAGCCCTGACCCGGAGTTCCCATGTCGCTCAAGCCGTACGCAGGTCTGGCCCTCATCGCCCTGGGGACGGCCTCCCTGGCCTGGCCGGACCTCACCTACACCAAGGACAGCCACGACGCCAAGTTGGGCCCCCTGGAATTCACCCTGAAGCAAAAGGAGACCATCCACATCCCCGCCTGGGCGGGGCTGGCGGCCATAGCGGTGGGCACGGTGCTGATCTGGCGGCGAAAGGGCTGAGCCATTGCGAGTCCTCGCCCTCTCCGGGAGCCTGCGGCCGCAGTCGCTGAACACCCTGCTGCTCCGCGAGGCGGACCTGCTCGCGCCCCCTGGCATGGAGATCGAATTCTGGGAGTGCCTGGACGACCTGCCCCACTACAGTCCGGAGCGCGACCTCGAGCCCCTGCCGCCACCCGTGGCAGACCTGCGCAACCGCATCGGCGGAACGGACGCCCTGAGCGGCGCCGGAGGGACTCCATGAACGACGAGGTGGAAACCCCCGGGATCCGCATCTTTGTGGACGCCGATGCCTGTCCGGTGAAGGACGAGATCTTCCGCGTGGCCACGCGCTGCGGGCTGAAGGTGCTGGTGGTTTCCAACTCACCGCTGCGGATCCCGCGCAGCCCACTCTTCGAAGCGAAAGTGGTGGCGAAAGGGCAATTCGATGGGGCCGACGACTGGATCGTCGAGCAGATCACACACCGCGACATCGCCGTGACGGCCGACATCCCCCTGGTGGCGCGCTGCCTCGAAAAGGGTGCCCGGGCCTTGGACGCAAAGGGCCGGGTCTATTTGCCCGAATCCATCGGGGACGCCCTGGCCAGCCGCGAGTTGATGGCGCATCTGCGGGCCATGGGTGAGATGGGCGGCGGACCTCCGCCCTTCACAGCCAGGGACCGCTCGACCTTTCTGCAACGCTTGGACGACCTGATCCAGGCACTGAAGCGCCCAAGGCGGTAGACTGAGCCGAGTGCTGGATCAGCTTCAACTTCCTCGTGATCGGACTCGCCATGGCCAGAAAGCCCAACTACAACTTCGAGAAGCGTCAGAAGGATCTGGCCCGCATCAAGAAGAAGGAAGAGAAACTGCAGAAGAAGGCCCTGAAGAAGGACGCCCTGGGGAACGACATCCCTGAGACGGATGAACCTGAAGGTGCGGATGAAGCCGGGGAAGAAGGGACCGAACACCCGGTCGTCTGATCGGTCATCCCTCGGAAGATGAGGTATACTGGCGGGACTTCCCCTGGCGGGACCTCCCGCCCTCTTTCTCATCGCATCCGAAGGGAGCCCCCTTATGAGACGCCTCTGGACCACCCTCACCCTTGGCCTGGCCTTGGCCCTGCCCATTGTCGCCCAGGAGGCCAAGCCGGCTCCGGCCCCAGAGGACCCCTACCTGTGGCTCGAGGAGGTCACGGGTGAGAAGGCCCTGGACTGGGTCAAGGCCCGCAATGCTGAATCGGGCAAGGAACTTGCCGGGGTGGCCACCTTCGAACCGCTGAAGGCCGACCTGCTGAAGATCATGGATTCGAAGGAGCGCATTCCCTTCGTCTCCAAGCAGGGGCCGTTCTACTACAACCTGTGGAAGGACGCTCAGAGCCCCCGGGGCATCTGGCGGCGCACCACGCTGGAGGAATACCGCAAGCCCGAGCCCAAGTGGGACGTGATTCTCGACGTGGATGCGCTCGGCAAGGCCGAGCAGGAGAACTGGGTCTGGGGCGGCGCACAGATTCTCAAGGTGGGTGGCTACCGCTACGCCCTGGTGAGCCTCTCCCGCGGCGGCGCAGACGCCCACGTGGTCCGCGAGTTCGACCTGCAGACCCGCAGCTTCGTGAAGGGCGGCTTCGAGCTGCCCGAGGCCAAGGGCCAGCTGTCCTGGATCGACCACAACCATGTCTACGTGGCCACGGACTTCGGCCCTGGCTCCCTGACCACCTCGGGTTACGCCCGCATCGTTAAGCGCTGGACTCGGGGTACTCCGCTGGCAGCGGCGGACGTCATCTTCGAAGGCAAGGCCACGGACATGTCCGTGGGCGCGGGCTACGACGACACCAAGGGTTTCGAGCGCCACTTCGTCCACCGCACGCCCGCCTTCTACAAGGGCGAGCTGTTCCTGCTGGGCAAGGACGGGAAGCTGCAGAAAGTGGATGTGCCTGAGGACGCCAGCGCCCGCCCCCATCGCGAGTGGCTCATGATCACCCCCCGCAGCGCCTGGACCGTGGGCGGGAAGACCTACGCCGCGGGCTCGCTGCTGGTGGCCCGCTTCGACAACTACATGAAGGGCAAGCGTGAACTGACCGTGCTCTTCGAGCCCACGGCACACACGTCCCTGGCTGGCTCCAGCTGGACGCGCCATCACCTGATCCTCAACGTGCTCGAGGACGTGAAGAACACCCTGACCATCCTTACGCCAGGCAAGCAAGGCTGGAACCGCCAGCCGCTGGCCGGTGCGCCGGGCTTCGCCACGGTGTCCGCGGGCGGCGTGGATTCTGATGAGAACGACGACTACTTCATGACCACCAGCGGCTACCTCACACCCACCACGCTGCTGCATGGCACCATCGGGAAGGCCCCCGAAAAGCTCAAGGAATTGCCGGCCTTCTTTGACGCCAGCGGGCTGGAAGTCAGCCAGCACTTCGCCACCAGCAAGGACGGCACGAAGGTCCCCTACTTCCAGATCGCCCGGAAGGGCCTGAAGCTGGATGGCACGAACCCCACCCTGCTCTACGGCTACGGCGGCTTCGAGATCTCCCTCACGCCCGGCTACAACCCCAACACCGGCCGGGCCTGGCTCAGCCAGGGCGGCGTCTACGTGGTGGCCAACATCCGCGGTGGCGGCGAGTACGGCCCCCGCTGGCACCAGGCGGCCCTCAAATCGAAACGCCACCGCGCCTACGAGGACTTCGCGGCCGTGGCCGAGGATCTCATCGCCCGCAAGGTCACCACACCGAAACACCTGGGCACCCAGGGCGGCAGCAACGGCGGCCTGCTCATGGGCAACATGATCACGCTGTATCCGCAGCTCTTTGGCGCCGTGGTCTGCCAGGTGCCCCTGCTCGACATGAAGCGCTACTCGCACCTGCTGGCAGGCGCCTCCTGGATGGCCGAGTATGGCGATCCCGACAAAGCCGAAGAGTGGGCCTACATCCAGACCTTCTCCCCATACCAGAACGTGAAGGCAGATGCGAAGTATCCCCCGGTCCTCTTCACCACCTCGACGCGGGACGACAGGGTGCACCCTGGCCATGCCCGGAAGATGATGGCGAAAATGAAGGACCTGGGTTTCGACGTGCGCTCCTACGAGAACATCGAGGGCGGCCACGGCGGCGCCGCGAACAACGCTCAGGCCGCCCACATGAGCGCCCTGGCCTACACCTTCCTTTGGCAGCGCCTGAAGTAGCCACCGCACAGCCACGAAAAGCCCCGGTACCACCGGGGCTTTTTCATGCCGCCTGGAACCCATGCTCTCGGCATGTCGTGAATTAGAGTCTCGGCCGGTCGGGAATCGCCCCGGCCCGGGGATCGCCAAAGTTACAGAATGTATTCAATGACTTGACTTATTGCTTTGGCATGGAGATGGCACTACCTTGAGGCCGCCGATCGTGGCCTACAGGAGATCCCCATGTCCTTCACCGAGTCCAAGACCCACCTGAACCTCAAGGCCGCCTTCGCCGGGGAGAGCCAAGCGAACCGGCGCTACACCTGGATGGCCCAGGTCGCGGAGAAGGAGGGCCTGCCCGAGGTGGCCGCGCTCTTCAAGCACAGCGCCGATGGCGAGACCGGCCACGCCCTGAAGCACCTGATGTACCTCGCGGCCAAGGCCGGCGACCCCGCCACGGGCCTGCCCCTGGGCGATTCGCTCACCAACCTCAAGTCCGCCGTGGCCGGCGAGACCTACGAGTACACCGACATGTATCCCGATTTCGCCCGCGTGGCCCGGGAAGAGGGCCACGTTGAGATCGCCGCCTGGTTCGAGACGCTGGCCAAGGTGGAGCGCTTTCACGCGGGCCGCTTCCAGGACGCTCTGACGCGGCTCGAGTCCGGTGCCATCGCCGCCCCCGACGCCGACATCGCCAAGCACATCTGAGGTAAAGGTGAACCTGGCCTTCGACCCCGCCACCGAACGTGCCCGCTTTGCGGCACGGCTGGAATTCCTTACCCGTCAGGCAGCCCTCCGGTTGGACTTGGCCGAGGGCATCACGTTTCAGCCCGAGACCCTGGAGAGTGTGGAGGACCAGATTGTCGAGACCCTCTGGGCCGAAGGCATGACCATGGAATCAGCTCCCCTGGAGGATCTCGCCGAGGCACGCGCTGCCTTTGCCGCCCTGACCCCGCGCCGCGAGCCGGGTGGCCAGAGCATCGTCGCCACCTTGTTCCTGGGGTTCTCCAACGAGGTGCGTAACGCACGGCTGGCTTCGCTCCAGGGGTTCCCCGATGACCTGCGCCTGGAACTGAGCGACGGGACCGTGGCCCCACCCATCGTGGACCGCGGCACTGCGGGTCCCGAGGATCGCCTGCCCTCCGTGCTGGCCCTGCGTTACCTGATACCGGACGGCCTCAGCATCGCCGCCCTCGTCTCCAACCACGCCGAGGTTTCCGGTCGCTGGCCTGCGCCCGCAGCCTGGAACGCCTGGCCTTCCTGAGGAGATCTCCATGAACCGTTCTGTCATCGACCACCTGAACGCCGAACTGGCCACCGCCTTTGTGCTGGCCCTCAATGCGAAGCGCTACCACTGGACCGTCACCGGCCCCCACTTCCGCGACTACCACCTGCGCTTCGAGGACCTCTACACCGCCGCCGACGGCACGGTGGACGAGTTGGCTGAGCGGATCCGCATGGTGGGCGGCATCCCCATCCACGCCCCCGCCCAGATCGAGGCTCAGACCAAGGCCGCCATCTCCAGCCCGGCCGCCCGTCTGGATCCCGAAGCCATGCTGAAGGAGGGCCTGGCCAACGAAGAGGCCGCCGTGGCCCTCCTGCATGAGGGCATCGAACTGGCCAATGGCACCGGGGACCCGGGCACTGCAGACCTGCTCACGCGCTTCGTCCAAGTCCATCAGAAGGAAGCCTGGTTCCTCCGCGAGATGCTTGGATAGTCTGCTTTTTCTGATTTCCGACTTTTTTGGTAAACTACTAATCCGCGACCTGCGCACCTGAGGAGATGACCATGGCCTACACCGCCAAATCCTATGACCACCTGAAGGGCGGCGCCCTGAAAGGGCTCAGCGATTCCCAGCTGGATCAGCACTTCGGTCTCTACAAGGGCTACGTCACCAAGCTGAACGAAATCGAGGAGAAGCTGGCGACAGCGGACAACACCAAGCCCAACTACTCCTTCAACGACTTCAGCGAGCTGAAGCGCCGCGAGTCCGTGGCCTTCAACGGCTCCTTCCTGCACGAGCTCTACTTCGAGAACCTGGGCACCGACAGCGACGTCAGCGCCGGGCTGAAGGCCGCCCTGGACGCCGCCGGTGGCCAGGACAAGGTGATCGCCGACTTGAAGGCCACCGCCATGGGCGGCCCCGGTTGGGCCCTGCTCACCCGCAATCGCCGCGACGGCAAGCTGCACACCTACTTCGTCGCCGAGCACCACCTGGGCGTGCCCATCGAGCAGGACCTGCTCATCGTCCTGGACAGTTGGGAGCACGCGTTCATGGTTGATTTCGGTACCGCCCGCGCGAAATACCTTGAGGTGTTCGTCGAGAACATCAAGTGGAGCGAAGTCAGCAAGCGCTTCGGCAAGTAGAAGCGCGGGCGCATTCGCGCCTCTCAACGCGTGCTCAAGGTTGGGCCCCCCTTGGGGGGCCCGCCTTTTCTTCCGGTCGCACACCTCCGTCTGACGCACAGCGCCCTGTGCTGTGCTCCCAATCGCTTGCCCCTTCGGGGCTGCGCTCTTGGAGACGGAGCCTCCATGGTTGATTTCGGTACCGCCCGCGCGAAATACCTTGAGGTGTTCGTCGAGAACATCAAGTGGGAGGCTCCAGGTCTGTGAAGCCGAAGGCTGAACAGGGGGGTGCCCCGCGCCCGATACCTGAAGGAAGTCAGCAAGCGCTTCTGGAAATAGGCACCTTATCCCTGCGCACCGATGATTGGGCCCCCGAACAGGGGGCCCAACTGATTTCGGTTGATCCTGTGTCGCCCCATCCAACGCCCCCGCCCCGGCGTATCCATCCATGACCGCCCCCCTGGGCGGACATCACCTGGATCCGGGCCAACCCGGGAGGAGGGCGCATGGGATCGCAGATGGATCGGCTGACCTTCATCAAGGTAATGGGCATCGGCGGGGCGGTGTTCGCCACGGGATTGCCAGGCTTTGCGGAAACGCTCGGCTCCGCAGCCAAGGCGAAGGCATCGGACTTCTACTTCGTCCAGCTCACGGACACCCACTGGGGCTTCGAAGGGGCCAAGGCGAACCCGGACGCGGCGGGCACCTTGGGCAAGGCCATCGATGCGGTGAACGCCCTCGACCCGCCGCCGGATTTTGTCATCTTCACCGGCGACCTCACCCACATCACCGATGACCCGGCGGTGCGCCGCCAGCGCATGGCAGAGTTCAAGGCGCAGGCAGGCCGGCTGAAGGTCCGGCAGGTTCGCTACCTGCCCGGAGAACACGATGCGTCCGGCGATCATGGCGAGGCCTTCCGCGAGGCCTTCGGAGCCTCCCGCTACGCCTTCACCCACAAGGGCATCCACTGCATCGTCCTGGACAATGTCTCCCAGGAGGGCTCCATCCTTGGCGACGAGCAATTGAAATGGTTCGCCGGAGAGCTGAGTGGAACCCCGAAGAACGAGCCCCTCGTGATCTTCACGCACCGGCCCCTCTTCGAGCTCTACCCCGACTGGGACTGGACCACCACCGACGGCCAGAAGGCCCTCGACCTGCTGAAGGAGCATCGCTACGTCACCGTGTTCTACGGGCACATCCACCAGGAGCACCACCACACCACCGGCCACATCCAGCACCACGCGGCCACCTCGCTGATCTTCCCGCTGCCCGCGCCGGGCTCCACCCCCAAACGGGCCCCGATTCCCTGGGATCCAACCCATCCCTACCGGGGGCTGGGCTTCCGGCAGGTCCACGCCCAGCCTGCCCAGATGAAGGCGGGCGATGGGCAAGGGCTTCTCCTGCTCTCCGAAAAGGCGCTGGCCGACACCCTGAAGGCCACGGGGAAGTCTGCATGACGCATGAGCACAGCACTGATCCGCCTGCGGCCGAGGGCCAGTCCCGACGGACCTTCTGTGCCACCGCCTGTGCCCTGATGGCCGCGAGCCTCCTCCACGGCGAAGGGCAAGCTCCCGGGGCCGCCGAGCAGACGCCCGACCCCCATCCGCTGAAGCTCACTGAAGCGACCCGGGCCCAGATGACCCCGGGCCAAGTTCTGGATTACCGGAAGCTCGGAGCTTTCTACCTGGCTGCCGATGACCGTGGCATCTTCGCCCTGACGGCGGTCTGCACCCACCGCGGCTGCCTCGTCCTGTCCGAAGGGCCCTCGGGTTTCGGCTGCCCCTGCCACGACAGTGCCTACAACCTCCAGGGCGAGGTCACGGAAGGCCCCGCCAAGCTCCCCCTGCGCCACCTGGAGGTGAAGGAGGTCGAGCCGAAGGGCCTGCTCCAGGTGGACATCTCCACCACGGTACCCCCCGGGACCCGGCTTTGATCGAGTCGCGAAGCCCGCAAGGGCTGGCCAGAAGGAGGCCACAGGACGAGCATGGAACCACCATGTCCTCCGGGAACCCCCACGATGC
This sequence comes from Geothrix sp., assembly GCA_025361045.1. Classification (GTDB taxonomy): domain Bacteria; phylum Acidobacteriota; class Holophagae; order Holophagales; family Holophagaceae; genus Geothrix. The sequence goes on from JANYAZ010000164.1 coordinate 16,955, forward strand.
CTTCAGTCCTGACCGCGCAATGGATGATGACCTCATCCGGCGGGTCCGTGATGGCCAGGAGGAGGCCCTCCAGCAGTTGCACAGGCGCTATGCGCCCCTGGTCTTCCACCTGGCCTGTCGCGCCCTTGATCGCGCGGCGGCCGAGGAGATCGTGCAGGACACCTTTCTCGCCGTCTGGCGGCGGGCCGCCGACTTCGATCCGGCGAGGGGATCCTTCCGCACCTGGCTCCTCAGCATCGGGCACCATCGGATGCTGGACGAGCTGCGAGCCCGCTCCCGACGCCCTCAAACCGCAGGTGATCTGCTGGACCAGGCCACCCTGTCCGCGGAGGATCCCCTTCCCGATGAAACGCTGTGGCTGGAATATCAGCGCGATGCCATCTCGGAAGCCCTGGCCGCCCTCCCGGAGCCGCAGCGCGCGGCGCTGCGGCTGGCCTTCTTCGCCGACCTCACTCACGAGGAAGTGGCCCGGACCCTGAAGGTGCCCCTGGGCACCGCCAAGACCCGCATCCGCAGCGGGCTGCGCCAACTGGAGCGGCACTTGGGCGGACTGGTCGCGCTGTTGATCCTGGCCTTGGGTGTGGGTTCCTGGGCCTACCTCCGTCAGGCCGCCAGGGCCGGCCAGTCCCGTCGGGCCATTCACCTGCTTTCCGACAGCCAGACGAAGGCCTTGCGACTCGTTCCCGTCGGAGTGGAGGCCCCACTGGAAGCCGGCCTCCATGCCACCTTCCGCGGCGCTCCGGGCTCGGCTCTCGCAGTACTCACTCTGACGCACTTCCCGGATCCGCCCGAGGGCGCGCTTCATGTCCTCTGGGTGCGGACGGCCCAGGGTTGGCGGCACATGGAACTCCTGGCTCCCGATCGCGAGGGCAGGGCCCTCCAGATCCTCGAAGCTCCCTGGCTGACGGAGGCCTGGCCCCTGGAGTTGCGCATCACCCGTGAAACCCAGCCGGCCGACCAGCCTGCAGGCGCAGCGGTGGTCGCCTGGAGCGAGTCATCGCGGGCAGATCAGCCGGCCCCACCCTGAGCGGAACGAGACGACCTGAGGACCGCCCGGAAGACCTCTTCGACCCCCTGGTCATCGAGCCCTGATTCCCTCGCCCAGGTCCGGCGGGCCTGAAGCTGGGCCGTTTCGCGCTCAGGGTCGTGAACGGGGAGGTTCAACTCGGCCTTGGCCCGACCGGCACGCAGCACCAGTTCCGTGCGTCGTGCCAGCAGGGCGACCAGTTCCTGGTCCAGCGAGTCGATGTGATCCCGGGCCTCCTGCAGAGCTGGAGAGCGTGTCCCCAGATCGGGTATGGAGAGCTGCTCATCTGCGGCACCGCTGGCAACAGCCTCAGCCAGACTTTGGTGGATGGCCGAAAGGGCCTCCAGCAGCCCCTCCCGAGCCCCGGCCGCGAAGGGATTCTGGTTTTGCAGCGCCGCAAAAAGATGGCCCGCGTCCTCCCGCACAGATTCAAGGGTGCGGGCGATGGCGTGAAAGGACGGTGGCGTGAAGGGCAGCTCGGCCCCGGCCCCAACTGCCAGCAGGCCCTTGGCGATGAAGAAGGTCAACGCATGGGTGGTGGCCATGACCCGGTCGTGGTCTTCGGGGCTCTGCCGCAGCACCTCGCAACCCAGGCTGTGGAACAGCCCTTCGACCCGTTGGGCGGCGGCCGGGTGGTGGGGTGAGGCGCAGAGGACCACTCGCAGGGGTCGCTCGGCGCGGGCGAGGCTCACCGGCCCGAAGAGCGGATGGGTGCCCACATGGGGAATGGCCGCACCGAGGTGCTCCTCCAACAGAGCACAGGGGCCGACCTTCACGCTGCCGACATCGAACACGAGGTGGTCCGGTCTCAGGAGAGGGCGCAGAGTCGTGATGAGGCCACCCAGTGCGGGGATGGGCACCGCCAGCACCAGGGCCTCGTGGGCCTCCACAAGCTCATGGAAGCTACCCAGGCGCCACTCCATGGGCACTTCCGAGACCGGATCCCAGGCCCGATAGGCGTGACCCGCTTCATGGAGCAGCGCGCCCAGCGCCCTCCCGAAACGGCCATAGCCCAGGATGCCGATGCGCATGGAATCTCCAGTGGAAGGACATGATCCTACCGCAGCAGCTCCTGGATGGCCGCCACGGTCGGCACATGCCCCTGGCTCTTAACGACGCCATCCACCACCAGACCCGGAGTCGACATCACCCCGCGAGCCACGATGTCCGGGTATTCCGAGACCTTCACCAGCGTGTAGGCCGCCCCCAGGTTCTTGGCGGCTTCTTCCGCCCGCTCGGCCAGCAGCTTGCACTTGGCGCACCCGGTCCCCAGGATTTCAATCTTCGTGGCGGCTCCTACATCAGCAGGTTGAACAGAAACCCCACCAGCACGATGCCCAGGGCCACTGTGCCGAGGAAGACCGCAAGGAGGGCTGAGAGCGGGCGCTGCTGGCGACACAGAGGAAGAGGATCGAGGGACTCAGGACCAATCCTTCATCGGGGGAAGAACCAGGTGCAGAGCAGCACCACGAGGTTGGCCAGGGTACCGGCCTTGGCGTCCTGCCAGTCGAGGAGCACCATCCCCTGGGACAGCAGGGCTCCCGTCAGGGCCACCCAGCGCCACCCGCCCCGGGACAGGAGCAGCAAGGCGGCCGCACACATCAGGAGCAGCGCCGCGGCGAGCCAGAGCAACCCCACAGGGCGCGTGATGCCCTGCTGGAGCTGGGGCAGCTTGGCCAAGCCGAAGGCCTTGGCGAACCCCATCAGGTGAATCAACCCGTGGATGAGCAGAAAGATCGCAATGGCGAAGCGCATGCACCCTCCCTCGGCCTAGCTACAGCAACCCGCGTCCCTGATCTCAGCAGGCTCCTCCGGGAACCAGCGCTTCTTCAGCCACAACGATACATTCACCAACCCGATGAGGGCGGGCACTTCCACCATGGGGCCGATGACGGCGGCGAAGGCCGCCCCATGACCCAGGCCGAAGGTGGCTACGGCCACGGCGATGGCCAGCTCGAAGTTGTTGCTGGCGGCGGTGAAGCTCAGCGTGGCGCTCTGGGGGTAGTTGGCCCCAGCTTTCTTCGACAGCCAGAAACTGACCAGGAACATCACCACGAAATAGATCAGCAGCGGCAGCGCCACCCGCAGCACATCCGTCGGTCGGGCGACGATCTGGCGACCCTGAAGACTGAACATCGCAATGATGGTGAAGAGCAGGGCGATGAGCGTGATGGGGCTGATCTTCGGCACGAAGACGCGGTGGTACCAGTCAAGGCCCTTGAGGCTTCCAAGCACCTTCCGGGTGAGGAATCCTGCGATGAAGGGAATGCCCAGGTAGATGAAGACGCTGGTGGCGATCTGGCCGATGGTGATGTCCACGCGGGTTCCCTGCAGTCCCAGTTTCGTGGGCAACACGGTGATGAAGAGCCAGGCATACACGCTGAAGAACAGCACCTGGAAGATCGAGTTGAAGGCCACGAGCCCGGCGCAGTACTCCGTGTCGCCCTTCGCCAGATCGTTCCATACGATGACCATGGCGATGCAACGGGCCAGGCCGATGAGGAGCAGGCCGGTCATCAGCTCCGGCCGGTCCCGCAGGAACAGGATGGCCAGGCCCGCCATGAGCAGCGGTCCGATGACCCAGTTCTGCACCAGGGAGAGCCCGAGTACCTTGCGGTTCTCGAAAACCAGGTGGAGCTCCTCGTAGCGCACCTTGGCGAGGGGCGGATACATCATCACGATGAGCCCGATGGCCAGCGGCACGCTGGTGGTGCCCACGTTCCAGGCATTGAGGGCCATGTTGAAACCCGGCGCGAAGCGACCCAGCAGGATGCCCATCGCCATGGCCAGAAAGATCCACAGGGTCAGGTAGCGATCAAGGAAGGAGAGTCGCCCCGTGGCCACGGGAATCTCCTAGCAAGCGCAGTCGTCGCCGCAGTCGCCCTTTTCCTTGCCCTCGGCCTCGCAGGCGCAGGACCCACCGCAACGGCCACCGCCCTCGGTCAGGGTGGATTCGGCCAGGGCCATCATGATCGAGTGGGGATCGCCCTTCACCCGCAGGGCCATGTTGACGACCTCGATCATGGCCTCCTTGGACACGCCCAGGGCCTCCAGGCGCGCCTGGTGGGCCCGGAAAGCGCGCTCGGCATTGGCGCCGATGGCGGCCCCCAGGGCGACAAGGTTGAGGGTGATTTCGCTGAGGCCGGTCTCAACCGGGGCATCGGTCTGGGTGGTCATGGGGGCTCCTTGAGGTAGGGAAGGTGACAGGGTTCAGGCGGACTCTGGCGTGGGCACGGGACAGTCGGCTGGATCGCAGACTTCGCACCGCAGGGCCCGGGCCTGGGCGCGGTCGCGGGCCAACTCGGCCTCCGCGGCCACCATCAGGGGCCAGAGGGACTCCAATACGGGACGGGCGGTGGCGTCTTCGGACAGGGCCACATGGACCCAGCGACCCATTTTCCATTCCCGCACCAATCCCGTTCGACGCATGCTGGTGAGGTGCTCGGACACGGTGGAAGGGGCCAGGCCCAGGGCTTCGGCCACTTCGCAGACGCAGAGCTCCCCATCGCGCAGAAGCACGAGGATCCGCAGGCGCACGGGGTGCGCCAGGACTTTGAGGGTGTCCACCAGGGGACGAAGGGTGTCAGTCGTCATTTCGTATTTTTCCGAAACAACTCCAGCTTACCTTCAAACAGTTTCTGTTGTCATGCCTCAAAAGATGAGGTTACCTGGAGGCACCCCAACCCGGAGTCCTCATGCTGCGGTCCACACCCGCCCTTCTGCTGCTCACCCTCGCCACGGTCCTGCAGGCCCAGAATCCTTCCCGCAACACCCCGCCGCCCTCTCCGGTTCCGGTCCTCGCCAGCTATCCCGACACCCCGGCTGGCAAGCTCCTGAAGGAAGTGAAAGAGCACGCCGAGGTCGTCGCGCGGGTGGAACACCTGGCCGACCAGATTGGCCCTCGGCTCACCGGCTCCGAGCAGCTGCGCCGGGCCCAGGCCTGGGCCCTGGCCGAGATGAAGAAGCTGGGGGCTGAAAACGTGCATGAGGAAGCCTACGACTTCGGTCTGGCCTGGACTCGCGGTGTGGACAGCGCCCGCCTGCTCACCCAGAACGGGCTGCGCTTTCGCGTGGATCAGGTGGCCTGGTCACCGGCCACGCCAAGGGCCATCCAGGGCGAACTCCTGCTGGTCGACGCGCGCAACCTGGAGGAGCTGAAGGCCTTCCAGGGACAGCTCAAAGGCAAGATCCTCCTGCGCTCCAATCCCTTCGACAAGCGCACTCCCCTACCCCGCCGCGGTGGCGGCGACATGGCCTCCTTCCAGGCCGAGCAATCGGCCATGACGCAGTTCCTGCTCGATGAAGGCGCCCTGGCCATGCTGTCCATGTCCGGCCGCAAGAATGGCCTGGGCTTCACCACCAGCGGACCTGGGCGAGATCCCAAGAAGGCAGCACTCCCGGCGGCCTTTGTGCCCCAGGAACCTTACAAGATGCTGCTCCGCCAGTTGGCCAGGAAGGAACCCGTCCGCCTCGAGCTCAGCCTGGGCGGCAGTTTTTCGGCGAAGCCCGTGCAGGCCTACAACGTCGTGGGTGAAGTGCGCGGCACGGAGAAGGCCAATGAGGTGGTCATCATTGGAGGCCACCTCGACAGTTGGGACCTGGGCACCGGGGCCACGGACAACGCCACGGGCAGCGCCGTCTGCCTGGAGGTGCTGCGCGCCCTGCAGGCCACGGGGCTGAAGCCCAAGCGCACCCTCCGCGTCATTCTCTGGAGTGGCGAGGAGCAGGGCTTGCTGGGCTCCCGCGCCTATGTCGAAGCCCACAAGGCTGAACTGGATGCCATCCAGGCCGTCCTGGTCCACGACATGGGCACCGGCATGGTGCGGGGTTTCGACCTCCAGGCCCGGGAGAACGCTCGCGCCTTCATGGCTCAGGCCATTGCACCCGTCAACGATCTGGGGGTCCGGGAGCTGCCGCTCACCATCATGAACGGCACGGATCACGCCCCCTTCGATCGCGCAGGCGTGCCCGCATTCGCCGCCATCCAGGATCCGGTGGACTATTTTGAAGGCACCCACCACAGCCAGATGGACTTCCCGGATCACCTGCAGCCCGACCAGCTGATCCAGGGGGCCCAGGCCATGGCCGTCACGGCCTGGGAGCTACTGAACATGGAGGGTCGCCTGCCCCATGGGGTGGTGGCACGGCCTGCTCGTCCCGCGTCCGAGGCCCCTGCGACGACCCGCTAAACGAAACCCCACAACCGGGGCAGGTCACTGCCTCGTCAGGCCTTCCCTGGCGAGCCTGGTGAGGTTGGCCAGAGCTTCCGCTGGCCCCATGATCAGCAGCTCGTCCCCAGCCTGGAACCGCTCGTCGCCCGACGGATTGAAGCGGAGACCTGCCCCCGGGTGGACGAGCCCCACGAGCAGGGACCCCGTGGCGTGACGCAGGCGGGCCTCCCGCAGGGTCTGACCCACCAGGGGGCTGCCCGGGGAAATGGTGATTCGCTCTAGGCCGATTTCGAACTGTTCCTGCTGCAGCACGATGTCGAAGAAGTTCATCATTTCGGGTTTGAGCAGCAGGCCCGCCATGCGGCGTCCGCCGATTTCATAAGGACTCACGATGTGGTCGGCCCCAGCGGCCTTCAGCTGGCGTTCCGTTCCCAGTTTCGCGCTGCGGGCCACCACCGGCAGATCCGGGCGGATCTGCTTCACCGTGAGCGTCACCAGCACGTTGTCGGCGTCCGTGGTCAGGGCGGTGATGAGACCCCGGGCCTGTCGAATGCCGGCCCGCTCGAGCGTCAGATCGTCCATGGCGTTGCCGTACAGGATCAGTTCACCGGCGAAGCGGGGGCTGCGGCCCTTGGTCTCGTCCTGCTCGATGATGACGAAGGGTACGCCGGCCTTCTTCAGCTCCCAGGCGGCCTGGAAGCCCATCTTCCCGAAGCCGCAGACGATGACGTGATCCTTGAGGTCGTCCAGGCGTTTCTGCATGCGCCGCTCCATGAGATAGCCCCGGAGGTCACCCTCGAGGAGCAGGGCCGTGAGGTTCGAAATGGCGTAGGTGGCCACACCCAGGCCCACGATGAGGTAGAAGATCGTGAAGAGTTTCGTGCGGGCGTTCACCTCGCCCAGCTCCCGGAAACCCACGGTGAACAGCGTGGTGATGGCCATATAGAAGCTATCGAGGGCGTTCAGCTTCGATAACAGGTGGTAGCCCAGGGCCCCCGCGAAGATCACCACGGCCAGCAGCACCAGGGCGTAGCGCAGCCGCTTGAGTGGCGCATCGCCATCGTGCTGGGGAATGTAGGGGAAGGGCGTGGGGATGCGCATGTCAGCCGATGCCCTGTTTGATGGCGAAGTTTGCCGTGGCCACCGCCACCAGATGGTCCCCGCAGGTGAGGCGGCATTCGAGGATGGCACCCCGGCCCGAGAAGCGGATCACCTTTGCCTCCCCCAGAACCTCCCCCTTGGCAGGTTCCAGGTAGCGGATGTGCAGGTCTGAGGTGGCGAAGGGCATGGCGCCATCGAAGGCCGTGCTGAGGGCCAGGGCGCACACCATGTCGGCCATGGTGGCCAGCACCCCGCCGTTCACGTTGCCCCGCGAACCGTTGATCACGGCCTTGGTGGGTACCAGGCGCATGACCGCTGTGCCTGGCGTGGCGGATTCGATGGTGAGCCCCCAGTTCTTGATGAGGTCCCAGGGGTGGAAGCGCAAGCGAAGACGCTCCAGGAGATCCGGAGCCAGCGTCTCGGGGATCTGCGGCTTGGCCATGGCCCAGGATAGCCGCGGGCAGGGCGAGGCGGGAGGTCACACCGATGAAACTCCGGGTGCACAGGCGCTTCACAGGCTCGTGAGCCAATCATGATGGAGGATTACCCATGTCCCTGCGCACGCTCTTTCCCGTCGCCCTTCTGGTCTTGGGGTTGGCCTGCCAGGTTCCCGATGAGGCGCCTTCGAAGCCGGCTCCAGCCTCCGCTGCTGCGTCCGTCAAGGAAGTGGCGCTCCCCGCATACACGGCGGAACGCCCAGTCTCGGGCGAGCTGAAGAGCGTCGGATCGGACTCCATGGAACCCCTGATGGCGCTCTGGGGCGATGACTTCAAGAAGTTCCATCCCCGCGTCAGCACCCTCTTCATCTGCAAGGGATCAGGCACAGCACCGAAAGCCCTCCTCGATGGCAGCGCCCTCGTGGGCCAGATGAGCCGCGAGATGAACGAGCAGGAACTCGCCGCTTTCCAGGCCAAGTACGGCTACGCTCCGACCCGGATCCCAGTGGCGGTGGATGCCCTGGTGGTCTATGTAAATTCGAACAACCCCATCAAGCAGCTGCGCATGGAAGAGGTGGACGCCATCTTCTCCACCACCCGGAAGGGTGGCGTCCCCAAAGATCTCCTCACCTGGGGTGATCTGGGCCTCGGGGGCGACTGGAAGCAGCGGGACATCCAGTGCTACGGCCGCGACGAGAACTCTGGGACCCGGGCTTTCTTCAAGGAGCACGTCATGAAGAAGGGCGATTTCAAGCCCACGTTGAAGGCCTACATGGACCAGTTCGCGGTGGTGGAGGCCCCGGCCGTGGACGGCGGCGGCATCAGCTACGGCCCCCTCCAGTACGCCAACCGCATGGTGAAGGGCGTCCCCGTGGCCGGCTTTAAGAGCGACCGCTTCATCGATCCCACCCTGGCCAACATCCAGAACGCCAGCTACCCCCTGACCCGCTTTCTCTACATCTACGTGAACAAGGCCCCCGGCAAAGCCCTGGACCCCATGGTGAAGGAGTTCATCCGGTTCGTCCTATCCAAGGAAGGCCAGGCCGGCGCAGCCAGCTTCGGCGCTGTCGCCATCCCCGGCGACCTCGCAGCCATGGGCGTCGGCAAGCTCAACTAAGCCTTCCATGCTCGTTTCCGGGCTCCAGCATGCGTATTCTCCTTCTCTTCCTGGCCCTGCTTGTCAGCGGTCTGGCCCAGGTGCCGACACCCAGCCCACCGCTGGTGATCCCTGATCCCATCGCAGGTCCACCGAGGGAGCCCGTAGAGTTGCGGTGGAATCTGGATGAGTCCACCTATCCAGTGAATGCAGGCATTCAGGTCGGTGCGAAGGTCCGAGGCACCATGGTCCTTCCCGCCACCGACCCCGGACGCACGCAGCTCCATGTGGAACTCCTCCTGCCCCTGGTCTCGCGAAACGGCCGGACGGTGCTCCTGCCCGCGGGAACCCAGCTGGTGGCCCAGGTGTTCCGTCTCAATGACCAATTCCGTTTCGTCGGCTTCCAGTCCCTGCTGCTGCCCAGTGGGAAAAGCTACTCGATCTACGAGGACGTGTTCCGCCTGGGGCCAGGACATCTCATTTCCACGCAGGAGGGCACCCCCGTCATGGTGACCGTGAGCCGTCCCTTGCGCATGGAGGCCTTCGGCCCAGCCCGTTGATCAGATTCGCTGCGGCGACTCAGAGCTTAAGCACACTCCGGAGGGTGTCAGCCATGCCCTGGAAGACCTTCGTCTGAGGACTGTCGGGGTGAGCGGATACCAGGGGCTGGCCGCTGTCGCCACCCTCGCGGATGGCGAGGTCGATGGGCACTTCGCCCAGGAAGGGCAGTTCCATGCGCGCTGCCGCAGCCTTCACGCCGCCATGGCCGAAGATCTGGGTCTCCTTGCCGCAGCCGGGACAGAGGAAGCTGCTCATGTTCTCGATGATGCCGAGGATGGGCACCTTCACGGTGCCGAACATGCCGATGGCCTTCTTGGCATCGAGGAAGGCCACGTCCTGCGGGGTGCTGACGATGACGGCGCCATCCACCTGGGCGTTCTGGATGAGGGTGAGCTGCACGTCGCCGGTGCCCGGCGGCAGGTCGATGAGCAGCACGTCCAGGTCGCCCCAGGCCACGTCCTTCAGGAACTGCTGGAGGGCCTTGTTGAGCATGGCGCCGCGCCAGATGACGGGGCGGTCCTCCTCGATGAGCACGCCCATGGACATGACCTTGATGCCGAACTTCTCGAGGGGCAGGATCTGGCCGTCGGGAGTTCCCAGCGGTGAATCCTTCAGCCCCAGCATCATGGGAATGGAAGGTCCGTAGATGTCGGAGTCCAGCAGGCCCACCTTCAGGCCCTGCTGGGCCATGGCCACGGCCAGGTTCACCGTGACGGTGCTCTTGCCCACGCCACCCTTGCCGGAACCCACCACCACGCAGCGCTTGATCCCGGGGATGAGGTTCTTGAACTCCACCTGGGCGGTCTTCTCCCAGCCGATCTCGATCTCGGCCGAGGCCACGCCAGGCTGGTTCATGATGAGGTCTTCCAGGGCCTGCTTGATGGCCTGCACGCGATCCTGATAGGCCTCCATGAGCTGCAGCAGCACGGTCACCTTGCCTTCGGTGACATCAATGCCCTTGATGGCCTTCAGGGTGGTCAGGTTGGCGTTGGTCCCGGGGACGGTGTAGGCATTGAGGGCCTCGAACAGGGCGGCGCGGCTGATTTTCGTCATGCGTGTCTCCAGCCCACCAGTTTGACACGGGGCGGATGGAAGTCCGAACAGCCAAGCTCAGATGTCCGGATCCAGGGGACCGAGCTTCTGGGTCAAGGCTCCCACCCCACTCGCGAGCAGGGTGTGTTCGTAAATTCGGAGTTGGCTGCGGAGGGGTGGATCCTGCGCATCGAAACCGCGCCGAATGACTTCACCTTCGACTCCGAGGACGCGTCCCTTCAGCGTGTCATGCAGCTGCAGTTCGACCATCTCCATGACCTGGGCGGCCAGCAGGGGATCCACCAGTGGGAAGGCGAGTTCGACACGTCGGTCGAGGTTCCGGGGCATGAGGTCGGCGCTGGAGAGGAGG
>JANYAZ010000242.1 GCA_025361045.1 Geothrix sp.
CGCGGGGGGAGTTCAAGCTGGGCTATTCACCCGAACGTATTAATCCGGGGGACAAGGATCATACGTTGGCACGCATCGTCAAAGTGGTGTCCGGGGAAGACGCGGAAACCCTGGACGTGGTGGCGGCCACCTATGGGGCCATCATCACGGCGGGTGTGCACCGGGCACCTTCCATCATGGTGGCCGAGGCCGCCAAGGTGATAGAGAACACCCAGCGCGACATCAACATCGCCCTGATGAACGAACTCTCCCTCATCTTCGACCGCATGGGCATCCGTACGGCGGATGTCTTGGCGGCGGCACGCACCAAGTGGAACTTCCTCCCCTTCACTCCGGGCCTGGTGGGGGGGCATTGCATCGGCGTGGATCCCTACTACCTCACCACCAAGGCCCAGTCGCTGGGCTATCACCCGGAAGTCATTCTCGCCGGACGGCGCATCAACGATGGCATGGGGGCCATCATTGCCCAGAAGCTGATCAAGCTCCTCATCCACGCAAACATTCCGCCGAAGGGGGCCCGTATTGGAATCCTCGGCCTCACCTTCAAGGAGAATGTCACCGACCTCCGCAACAGCCGTGTGCCAGACATTATCCACGAGCTTCAGCAGTTCGGCATCGCGCCGCTGGTGCATGATGCAGTCGCCTCAGCGCGGGAGGCTCAGGATGAGTATGGTGTGGCGTTGTCAGAGTTGGACAGCTTCCAGAACCTGGATGGCCTAATCCTGGCTGTGAGCCACCGGGACTACCTGGGGCAGGGTGCCGAAGCCCTTGCCGGGAGGCTTCATCCCCAGGGGATCTTTGTGGATGTGAAATCGGCCTTTGCTCCAAGGGATTTCCCGCAGGGCATCACCTACTGGAGCCTGTGATGACCCGTTACCAGGATCTGCAGGATTCTTTGCGACAACAGCCCCATACCTGGTTGGTGACGGGTTGCGCGGGTTTCATTGGTTCCAACCTCCTTGAATCCCTGCTGACCCTGGGCCAGACGGTGGTCGGCCTGGACAACTTTGCCACTGGGTTTCAGCACAACCTGGAGGATGTGCGGCACTGCGTGGGAGAGGAGGCCTGGGGCCGGTTCCGCTTCATCGAAGGGGACATTCGCGACTTGCCCACCTGCCATGCCGCTTGTGCAGGGGTCGAAATGGTGTTGCACCAGGCTGCCTTGGGGAGTGTCCCACGCTCCATCAAGGACCCCATCGCCAGTCACCAAACCAATGTGGATGGGTTACTCAACCTACTGGTCGCGGCCAAAGACACAGGCGTCCATAGGTTTGTGTTTGCCTCCTCCTCCTCGGTCTATGGGGACCACCCCGATCTGCCCAAGGTGGAGGAACGCATCGGCAAGCCGCTGTCACCCTATGCCCTGACCAAGGCCATTGCCGAGCAATACGCGAAGGTCTTCGCGCATACGTATGGGTTTCGTACCATCGGATTGCGGTATTTCAACGTCTTTGGCCGCAGGCAAACCCCGAATGGGCCTTATGCCGCCGTCATCCCGAAATGGGTGGGCGCCCTTCTCCATGGAGAAACCTGCCAGATCAATGGTGACGGTGAAACCAGCCGGGATTTCTGCTTCGTGGCCAATGCAGTGCAAGCAAATATCCTCGCTGGGATGAGCGGCGATGAGGCTCTTGGGGAAGTGTTCAACGTCTCTGTTGGGGGACGGACCACCCTCACTGAACTCTATTCGATGATCAGAGAGCGATTGATTGAGTGGGGGCCAACTATAGGCGGGCGGCCAGCGTTGTACGCCGATTTTAGGGCAGGGGATATTACTCATTCGAATGCGGATATCTCAAAGGCGGTGCGATTGCTTGGTTACGAACCCACCCATTCAGTCGCCCAAGGACTTGATGAAACCATCGGTTGGTTCGTGCAAAATCAGGGTTCGAAAAAATGAGAATTGTCGTATTTGGCGGATCCGCCTTTTCGCTGATTAATTTTCGTGGTCACCTGATCGAAGCCATGGTGAAGGCCGGCCATGAAGTCATCGCATTGGCTCCCGAAGTGGACCCCGAGATCAGCGCTCGCTTGAATACCATGGGTGCGGCCTATCTTTCGATTCCCTTGAACAGGACGGGCCGTGGACCGATATCAGATCTGCGATCCGTGTGGGCCCTTCATAGGTTATTTCGAAAACTCAGACCAGATCTTCTGTTGGCCTATACGGTCAAACCGGTAATCTGGGGCAGCATCGCCGCTCGTTTTGCTGGAGTGCCTGCCCGCTTCGCCATGATCACCGGGCGGGGGACCCCGCTCATGGCTGTGAAGGGCAACGCCCTGAGGACCCTGACGACCTGGCTCTACCGCCTCGGCCTGGCCCAGGCCCGGGGCGTGATCTTTCAGAACCCCGAC
>JANYAZ010000272.1 GCA_025361045.1 Geothrix sp.
GAGGACTGGGATGGCCTGCTGGACGCGGTCGAGGCCCTGCCCCTGGGGGGCACCGCGCAGCTGGAGGTCGAGCGTGAGGGTCGGAAAATCAGGCTCCCGATCAGGCTGGAGCCGGCCCGGGAGTAGGCATTTCTACGAACCATTCTCCAGGGCCTCGGCGATGCGCTTGGTATGCATCACAGAGCTTCGAATCAGAGCGGGCAGCTCGTCGGGATCCCGACCATCATCGCAACCTGGACGCTGCGTCCAGTCCAGTTCGAAGGCCAGCTCGACCGCTCCATCCGGTGCCAGCTCCAGACGGTTCAGCACAGTACCTTCGTAGACCGGGTGATCCAGCAGGGTGAAGGTGATGGTCTGCGTCCGGGGATCGGCGACAATGCGTTCGCGGAAGTCCACGCCGCCAGGCAGCGTCATCTGACGGATCACGCCTCCCGGGGAGCGCTCCAGGACCTCGGCGCCCAGGGCGTCCTCGATGTACCGCTGGGGGTGTTCCACCTTGTCGAGGAGCACGGCCCACACCGTTTCAGGGGAGGCGTCAACGCGACTTCGAACCCGGTGATAAGGCATGGAACACCTCAAGTGGGACCCAAAGGCTACGCCCCTCGGGCTATGGTGCAAAAAAGCCTCTGGCTAGACCTGGATCCACACCGGCTCGATCCCCAGCAGCAGCTTCACCGCCTCGCGTCCGCGCGGACCTGGATCCACGGTGAAGTCGTTCACCCAGGCGTTGACGTAGCGGCCGATCATCTCGCGGTCCATGCCGCGGCCGAAGGACTGGCTGTAGTCCACGCTCTCCCAGTGGCGTGCGCGGGCCAGCTCGACGCTCTTCCGCATGAGCACGGCGAAGCGCTGCTTCACCTCGGCGGGCAGGCTCTTGCGGATGGCGTTACCACCCATGGGCAGGGGCAGGTCGTAGGCATGCTTCCACCAGGCGCCGAGATCCACCACCAGGCGCAGGCCCGCCTCGCGGTACATGAGCTGGCTTTCATGGATCAGCAGCCCGGCCTGGAAGTGGCCCTCCAGCACCGCAGGGAGGATCTGATCGAAGGGCAACAACTCGACTGCGGGTTCGAAGCCGTGCTCAGCACACCACTTCCGCATGGACAGGTAGGCGCTGGTGCGCCGCCCCGGAATGGCGATGCTGAGGCTCTTCAAGGCGGCGACGTCCATTGGCGTGCGGCTCACCACGAGTGGACCCGTACCCTCCTGGATGCTGCTCCCAGCGGTCAACAGGTCGTACCGATTCTTCAACTCTGGATAGGCCCCAAAGCTGATGGCGGTGACGTCGTAGCGGCCTTCCGTGGCCTCGGCATTGAGCTGCTCGATGTCCTTGCGGATGAACTCGATTCCGAAACCCTCCGGATCCAGCCACCCCAGCGCCAGGGGCGCCATCATGTAGGCGTCGTCGGAATCGGGGCTGTGGGCGATGGTGAGCTTCATGGCAATCCTCGCCGTCCAGTTCAGCACAGATCGGAGGGATCCGGATTTCAGACCCGTTTTTTAACTGATGGCTTCTGGATTCCGCGCGGTGAGCTTGCCCTTCACACGGTCCACGGCCTTGGCGGCCAAGGCGTAGCGGGGGTTCTCCTCAAGGGCCTGGCGATAGTGCTCCAGCGCCTTGTCGAACTGGCCTTTGGCTTCGAAAACGCGGCCCAGGTTGAAGTGGGGGAAGCAGTAGCTCTCGTACCGCTTGGCCTTCAGGGCCATGCGCAACCAGGGGATCGCATCATCGGGCTCGTTCTGCTCGACGTAGTAGGCGCCAATGTCGTTGTAGGGGTTGCCGAACTCGGGATCCAGGTCGATGGCCCGGTGGCAGTCCTCGATGGCGGAAGCGTAGTCCTTCTCGAAGGAGCGCGCCCAGCCTCGGAAGGTGTAGGCCTCGGCCGTGGGGCAGATCTCGATGGACTTGGTATAGAGACCGATGGCCTTCTCCCCCTCACCCTTCCTGTGGAGCTGGTAGGCCTTGCCGACCCACTCCATGGCCTCCTGCCGCTTGTCCTGTCGGTCCTGCGCGTCGCTCATCGGACTTTCCTTGCTGGTCCCAGGATAAAACCTTCAGGCCTCGGCGAACACCATAACCCTCTATCCTGGAACCATGGCCAACGATCTCCCGGGTTCCTTCTGCCAGAACTGCCTCTCCTGGAACCCCGGGGAGCGCGAGACGTGCCTGAAATGTGGCACCCGGCTGCTCATCCTGGCCGGGGACCAGACCTGGGAGGACGAACCGGAGGACACGGACGGGGGCGAGGACCTGGAGGAGCACTTGCTGGAGCGGATCACGGGGCTGGAGGAGACCCTCCGCCGGGTGGAGACCTACCTCGAGACCGTCTCCGACCAGCTGGGCAAGCTGGAGCGCAGCGAGGTGATGCTGCGCAACGGCCTCATGGCCCTGGTGCAGGAGATGGAGCACAACCGCCAGCTGGATGCCCACGCCTTCTCCGAGCGCTGGGAGAACCTGGTCGAAGAAAACCTGCACCTCATCAGTGCGCGCGAACTCTTCACCCGCTACCGGGCCCGCATCCTGCCCATCGCCCGCCCCAAGTCCATGGCCCAGCTCAAGCGCGCGCTGCTGGAGACCACGGCCCTGCTGGAGGCCGCCGACCTGCCGGGGGCGGCCCAGCGCTTGGGTCAGGCCCTGCCCCTGGATCCCAAGAACTACGAGCTGCTCTTCACGGCGGCCTCACTGCATGAGGCTTCCCAGAATTTCGAGGAGGCCGAAGTCCTCGCCCGCAAGGTCGTGGGCCTGAGCCCCCGCCACTTCGAGGCCTGGATGCTGCTGGGCAAGCTGCTCCAGGAGCTGCCCGAGCATGCGGATCAGGCCATCGAGGCCCTGCACCAGGCAGCCGATTTGCGCCCGGACGACCCCGAGCCGCGCATGCTGCTGGCGGAGCTGCTGCTGGATCAGGACGACCTGCAGGGTGCCCTGGAGGCGGCCCAGGAGGCGGTGGCGCGGCGCAAGGACGGTGAGACGCTCCTGCTGCTGGGTCAGGTCCACCTGGCCCGCGGCGAAAGCGCCATGGCCGTGCCCGCCCTCAAGGAGGCCAGCGCCTACCTCCCGGGCGACCTGAACGTGCGGGAAGCCCTGGCCGAGGCCTACCTGCTGCAGGAAGAGCGCCCCAAGGCCTTTGCCATTCTCCAGGAACTGCTCATGCAGAATCCCGGAGATCCGCACCTCCTGCTCATGGTGGATGCCGAGAATCACCCCCAGCTGCGGGAGGCCCGGGACGGCAAGGCGGGCACCCAGCTGATGCTGGACGAGGCCGAAACGCTGCTGGAGGAAAACCAGACCGAAGGTGCGGACGTGCTGCTCAAGCGGGTGCGGCGCAAGGGCCGGAGCCAGCGCTCCGAATGGCTCGAACTGCGACTGGCGTTCGTGAAGGACCCCGAGCAGCAGCTGAAGGCCGCCATGAAATTCGCCTGCTCCGACCGGCATCCCCGGCTCTGCTTCCTGGCCCTGCGCCTGGTCCTTGAGCACCTCATGGAGCAGAAACGCGAACCTGAGATCACCCTCGCCCTGGATGCCTTCCTCGGCCGCCATCCCAAGAGCACCGTCGCCTGGGAGGCGGCCCTCATGCGTCTGGCCTACCGGCTCATGAACGGGCAGATCACGGACCAGGACCTCATCGAGGTCCGCCGGCTCCATGCCCATCCCCTGCCGGGCCTCGAACCCCGGGCCCGGACGCTGCTAGGCCAATACCTCCTGGCCCTCAAGCGCCACCAGGACGTGCTGGACCTGCTGGACCCCCTCCTGGAGAAGGAACCCACGCTCATCAACCACTTCCAGCTCGGGGCCGCCCTGTTCGGCCTGGGGAACCTGGACGAGGCCCGGGCCCTGCTCCAGGCGGGCCTGGATGCCGAGGCCGGCGACCTCAACGACAGCCAGGCCAAGGGCGTGAAATCCCAGATCCGTGGCCTCTTGAAGGAGATGGACGAGACGATCCAGGCTTGAGTGGGGGCCCGTGACCGGGGCCACAACCTATTAAGTTGACAATTTTAGTCGAGATTCCAGAATGGTAGGAATCGGGGGATGGCCATGAGCACCACCTTGAACGTGGTCACCAGCCAGGAATACAAGTACGGCTTCGTGACCGACATCGAGGCGGACAGTGTCGCGCCCGGGTTGAATGAAGACGTGATCCGGTTCATCTCGGCCAAGAAGGGCGAGCCCGACTGGCTGCTGGAATTCCGCATCAAGGCCTACCGCCAATGGCTGACCCTGACCGAACCAGACTGGGCCAAGGTGCACTACCCCCGCCCCGACTTCCAGAAGATCGTCTACTACAGCGCCCCCAAGGCGAAGGTCGCCAAGTACGCCTCCATGGACGAGGTGGACCCGGAGTTGCTGCGCACCTTCGAGAAGCTGGGTGTACCCATCAACGAGCAGGCCACCCTGGCCGGTGTGGCCGTGGACGTGGTCTTCGATTCCGTCAGCGTGACCACCACCTACAAGGAGAAGCTGGCCACCGTCGGCATCATCTTCTGCAGCTTCAGCGAGGCCGTGCGGGAACACCCCGAGCTCATCAAGAAATACCTGGGCAGCGTGGTCCCCGCCGCCGACAACTTCTACGCCGCTCTCAACAGCGCCGTGTTCACAGACGGCAGCTTCGTCTTCATCCCCAAAGGCGTCACCTGCCCCATGGACCTGAGCACCTACTTCCGCATCAACAACAAGGACTCAGGCCAATTCGAGCGCACCCTCATCGTGGCCGAGGAGGGCGCCAGCGTCAGCTACCTGGAAGGTTGCACCGCGCCCCAGTTCGACACCAACCAGCTGCACGCGGCGGTGGTGGAACTGGTGGCCCTGGATCACGCTTCGATCAAGTACAGCACCGTGCAGAACTGGTACGCCGGCGACAAGAACGGCGTGGGCGGCATCTTCAACTTCGTCACCAAGCGTGGCCTCTGCAAGGGCAAGGCCTCGCACATCAGCTGGACGCAGGTCGAGACAGGCAGCGCCATCACCTGGAAGTACCCCAGCTGCATCCTGCTGGGCGACGATAGCATCGGCGAGTTCTACAGCGTGGCCCTCACCAACCACAAGCAGCAGGCGGACACCGGCACCAAGATGGTGCACATCGGCCGCAACACCAAGAGCACCATCATCAGCAAGGGTATCAGCGCCGGCGACAGCTCCAACAGCTACCGCGGCCTGGTGAAGATCCAGCCCAGGGCCGAAGGCGCCCGCAACTTCAGCCAGTGCGATTCCATGCTCATCGGCCAGGCCTGCAGCGCCAGCACCTTCCCCTACATCGAAGTACAGAACCGCAGCGCCAAGGTGGAGCACGAGGCCACCACCAGCAAGATCGGCGAAGAGCAGCTCTTCTATTTCCAACAGCGCGGCATCCCCGCCGAAGAGGCCATTAGCATGATCATCAACGGCTTCTGCAAGGACGTCTTCCGCGAACTCCCCATGGAGTTCGCCGTGGAAGCCACCAAGCTGCTCTCCCTCAAGCTCGAAGGTTCTGTCGGCTAACCATTGGAGTT
>JANYAZ010000282.1 GCA_025361045.1 Geothrix sp.
CCGCCTGGCGGCGGCTTCCCATGGCGGAGAGAGGGGGATTCGAACCCCCGGTACTGGTTGACCCAATACACTCGCTTAGCAGGCGAGCCCGATCGGCCACTCCGGCATCTCTCCAAGGCTAACCAGATTACCGTTGGGGCCCGGTTGACACAAGGCTTCTTGCCGGAAGCCGCGCCCACCCTTCAAGATAGAGGCACGGAGAGTTGGCCGAGTGGTTGATGGCGTCAGTCTTGAAAACTGAAGACGTGCAAGCGTTCGGGGGTTCGAATCCCTCACTCTCCGCCAGATCAGCGCCCCGCGAATGCGGGGCGCATTTGTTTGAAGGCGGGGAGTGCGGGGTTCGAAGTCACTGAATCACTGGCAGGTAGCCGCAGGCCTCGGCAGCCCGGGGGGCTGTCGGGGCCGTGAAGCGGCGTGCCAGTGATTCGTGCGGCCAGAGGGGACGCCGCGAGGCGGTGGCCCCGGAGGGAATCCCTCACTCTCCGCCAGATCAGCGCCCCGCGAATGCGGGGCGCATTTGTTTGAAGGCGGGGAGTGCGGGGTTCGCACCTAGGGCTTCCCGTCCCAGCCCTCCGCGGCCCGGAAGCTGTGGTACCGATCGTTCCCGAGGATCAGGTGGTCGGCGAGGGGCACGCCCAGGGACTCGCCCGCGGCCTGCAGGCGCCGCGTGAGCTGGGTGTCCTCGCGGCTCGGTGTGGGGTCCCCGCTGGGGTGGTTGTGGTACGCGAGGGCCGTGGTGGCGCCGTAGCGCAGGGCCTCGCGGAAGAACTCCCGCGGGCTGATGAGCGTGGCGGTGGCGGTGCCCTGGCTGAGGATGCGCTCGGCCAGCAGGTCCCCCTTGGCATTCAACGCCAGCAGACCGAAGCGCTCTTCCGTCCAGCCCTGACAGCGCGGCAACAGGTAGGCGCCGGCGGCCCGTGGGCTGGTAATGCGGGGGCGCTCGGCGCTGCGCTGGCAGCGCCGGGCCAGTTCCATGGCCGCCCAGAGCTGGCCGGCCTTGGCGGGCCCCAGCCCTGGCTGCTCCAGCCAGTCCGTGAGGCCGAGGCCGAGCAGTCCGGCGATGCCACCGGTTCGGCCGAGCAGGGTCTGCGCCAGTTCCACCGCGCTCTGGCCCCGCCGGCCCGTGCCCCAGAGCAGGGCCAGCAGCTCCGCGTCGGCCAGGCCTTCGCCGTGGCCCGCCAGGAGGCGCTCGCGGGGGCGTTGGTCAGGGGAGAGATCAAGGATTCGCATGAGGGACCTTTCAGCAGGAAACCCAGGTGCCGAGCAGGGGGCGGTAGCGCAGCAGCTCCATCGAGCCGGACAAGTCCAGGCGCAGGCAGAGCGCCTGGCGGCCGTGGTGGAGGAACCAGACGTTGGCCGAGGCCCGGCGCTGCGGCATGACGGTGATGGGGCGCGGATGCCCGCACCGCCAGCCGCTGTCCGCCAGGCTGGGCGGCAGGGGGATCGCGGTGGGTCGTCCCCAGTGCACCCCTTCGGGCAGGTGCACGGACACGCGTCCTTCGGTGGCGGCCCGGCAGGGTTCCAGCACCACGGCACGGTCATGGGTTGCGGCCAACTGGAAGGCGAGGTGGAGGCTGCGGCGCAGTTCGGTCTGGGCGGCCCGCAGGGGTGGGCTGAGGGGAGCGGGCAGGAGGGCGGCGGCGGCCCGGGTCACCTGCTGGAGGAAGTGGGTCGTGGCGGCGCCCATCACACCCTCGTCCACTTCAGGAGATCCTGGCGCCAGCGCAGCACCTGCAGTTGGCCGTGTCCGGAGAGGCGCATGCACAGGGCTTCCCGGCCATCGTTCAGGAACCAGACACTGGCCAGGGCGGTGCGCCGGGGCGTCACCGTGAGGATCGGATGCGCTTCGCCGGTGGTGGCAGCCACCAGGGGCATGTCCATGTCGGGAGGCAGGGGGATGCGGGCGGGCTTGCCCCACTTCACCTTGCGGCTGAGCTGCACGGGCAGATGCTCGCCGGCACCGCTGGCCTTCCCCAGGGCTACCGTGACGTTCGAACCCCGGGCCCGGGCCAGGGTGAAGGCCTGCTCCAGGCTGCCGCGGATCTCCTGGTGGGCGGCCGAGAGCTCCGTCGCCCCGGTGTCCCAGGTGACCGTTCCCACCACCGCGAGGATCGCGATCACGGCCATCACCACGGTGAGTTCCAGCAGGGAGGTGCCCTGCTGGGTGAAGCGTCGGCAGCCTGGACGCATCGCCGCCTCCTACTTGTTGGCGGCCGCGGGGCGCGGCGCGGGGCTGGTGGCGAGGAAGGGCTTGAGCTTGGCGTAGGACTTCTCGCCGATGCCCTTGACGTTCATCAGCTCTTCCGACCGCTGAAAGCCACCGTGCTGTTTCCGGAAGGCGACGATCCGTTCGGCCGTCTTCTGCCCGACGCGGGGCAGCTGCATCAACTCGGTCACGGTGGCCGTGTTGAGGTTCACCGGTCGCTGAGGGGCCCGGGGGGCGCGATCCGGCGCGGCGGAGAGGGGGAAGGCCAGGGCGAGTGCCAAGGCCAGGGAGGTGAAGGGGTTGGACATGGTTGCCTCCTTTCAGGCAAGCCAATCCAATCGAGAGTTGTGCCAAATCATAAGTCGTTTATTTGCTTTGCTAAATTTTTTCTACGAAAAAATTTAGTTATATAAAAATGACAAAATTTTAATAAATTATATTAAATTCATTTATTTTAATATTTATTTTTTGTAATAAAATTTTGAAAAAATTTTGCAAAGTGACACTTAAATAAGATCCAAGAATTCGCCATCCCAGATTCCTGTCAGGACCGATTATCCTGGGAAAGTCCGAGGAGCGCTGCAGGACCCGGCAGATCGGCTGCATGGGATCTCAGGCTCGGACGCTTCCTCACTGGAACGGCGCTCACCTCAACCCTGAATCGGGTCGATGAGGTGGTCCCCCGCCCGTCGCCCGCCCTTCGAGGAGGTCCCATGACCGTCGCCACCACCGACTTCATCGTCGCCGATCTTGCCCTTGCCGCCTGGGGCCGCAAGGAGATCGCCATCGCCGAGGGCGAGATGCCCGCCCTCATGGCCATCCGTGAGCAGTACGCGGTGAAGCAGCCCCTCAAGGGCGCGCGCATCGCCGGCTCCCTGCACATGACCATCCAGACCGCCGTGCTCATCGAAACGCTCAAGGCGCTCGGCGCCAACGTGCGCTGGGCCAGCTGCAACATCTTCAGCACCCAGGACCACGCCGCGGCCGCCATCGCCGCCGGTGGCACGCCGGTCTTCGCCATCAAGGGCGAGACCCTGCCCGACTACTGGGACTACACGCACCGCATCTTCGATTTCGAAGGGGGCGCCAACATGATCCTGGACGATGGCGGCGACGCCACCCTGCTGCTCCACCTGGGCGCCCGGGCCGAGCTGGATGCCAGCGTCCTCGACCACCCGGACAGCGAAGAAGCCACCGTGCTCTTTGCCGCCATCCGCAAGCGCATCGCCGAGAAGCCGGGCTGGTACTCCGCCCAGCTGGCCAAGATCGAAGGCGTGACGGAAGAGACCACCACCGGCGTGCACCGCCTCTATGAGATGGCCAAGAAGGGCGAGCTGAAGTTCCCCGCCATCAACGTCAACGACAGCGTCACCAAGAGCAAGTTCGACAACCTCTACGGCTGCCGCGAGTCCCTGGTGGACGCCATCAAGCGCGCCACGGACGTGATGGTGGCCGGCAAGATCGCCGTGGTCTGCGGCTACGGCGACGTGGGCAAGGGCAGCGCCCAGGCCCTGCGCGCGCTGAGCGCCCAGGTCTGGGTCACCGAGATCGATCCCATCTGCGCCCTGCAAGCAGCCATGGAGGGCTACCGCGTGGTCACCATGGACGAGGTCTGCGAGCAGGCCGACATCTTCGTCACCTGCACCGGCAACCTCCGCGTCATCACCCACGACCTCATGAAGCGCATGAAGCACAACGCCATCGTGTGCAACATCGGCCACTTCGACAGCGAGATCGACGTCGCCAGCCTTGAGAAATACCAGTGGGAAGAGATCAAGCCCCAGGTGGACCACATCATTTTCCCCCCTAGCGGGGA
>JANYAZ010000022.1 GCA_025361045.1 Geothrix sp.
CATCCGCCGTCTGAAAGAGGAAGGCATCACCCTGCTGCTGGTGGAGCAGTTCGCCAAGAGCGCCCTCGAAGTGGCTGACTACGCCTACGTCATGGAGCGGGGCCGCATCGCCGTCGAAGGCACCCCCGCCGAGCTGAGCCGGAACGAACGCGTGATCGCGGCCTACCTGGGCTAGTTGGCTCCCTGCCGCCTCTTGCGCTAGCATGGACCCCTGCCGCGGGCGTAGTTCAGTGGTAGAACGTCAGCTTCCCAAGCTGAATGTCGCCAGTTCAATCCTGGTCGCCCGCTCCACCCGAACGCCCCCCGCCTTGGGGGGCTTTTGCTTGGGGCGATTGGGGAGAACATCGCCTGGTGCCCCGGCGGCCACCGGCCCGCCAACCCCCGCGAACACCCATCCGAACCTGATACCCTGGGCCCATTCACCCCAGGCATCCCGCCGGCCCCAGCAAGCCTCCCGCCCGGACCACCCGACACCCCCAGGTCCGTCTGGCTTTTTTAGGGCCGCCCTAACCCTGACTACTCCACCGCCCCGGTATTCCTTTGGACACCCATCTGGGGACAATCCCCTGAGAGGTGCTCATGAAGAAGAAGGAAGACATCCAGCCGGAAGGGGCGGTTCAGTTCCCAGCGGAAGGCTGAGGCTGTGCTGCGGCTCCTTCGGGGCGAGGAACTCGATGCCCTCTCGCGGGAACCAGGCCCTCCAGGAATTTCGCGATCTCTACAACCACCAGTGGCTCATCGAACGCCACAACCACCGCCCTCCCGCCCAGGTCCGTCAAGACCTCCTTGGCACCGGAGCCGCCGCGTGAATACACTCAACCATCTGTCCAAGAAATACCGGGCGGTTCAGAGGCCAGGTACACGGGTCGCAGTGAATCTTCGCGTTCCGTGACCCTGTGGGTCGTGGATGTCAAAGCGGCCCAGAATGGACAGATCCCGTTAGTCACGCCGTTCCCAATCCATCCCCTGGAGGTTCGACATGGAAAAGTTGTTCCCTGATGCAGGTCACCCGTACGGGCTGAGTCCGATTCCCTTCTTCTCCCTACGCGACGGCAAGCTGTACCCCGATTCCGGCCACCCGGACGGCACCGGCACCAAGCCCTGGTTCGCCGTCCGTGGCGACAAGGTGTATCCCGATGCCGGGCACCCCACCGGAATTGGCGCTGCGCCCTGGTTCCGGATCCAGAATGGCAAGCTGTACCCCGATGCGGGCAATCCGGATGGCATCGGAACGGCGCCCTGGTACTCCATCAGGTAGCAAGGTCGAGGTTGCATCCATAAACGCCCTCTCGATGTCCCCTTCTTCGACGGGATCCTCATCCACAGCGGCAACAACGATGCGAACACCAAGGGCTGCATCCTCGTGGGGAGCAAGCTGGCCGGGGACACCATCGTCGGTGGCACTTCCACGGGCGCGCTGACCGCCCTGAAGGCCAAGGTCCAGGCCGCCCTCGATCGCGGCGAGCCTGTCCGTATCACGGTGGTGATGGCTGAAGGCGCACCGCAACCATGAGGCGAGCCGCCCCGCTGAGCCACGGAAGGCGTTGCAGGGATCGTTGGAACTGATCAGGACCCAGATGGGCAGCGCTGCGGCCCTGCAGCGCGGTGCGCGTTCGTCGTGACCCCGGCACGGCCTGGGTGCATCGAATTGGAAGGGAACTTACGTCATTTTGGCCGGGCTTTCACAGGCGCAGGGCACTTTGGTGGGTGCCAAGGCGTTGAAAGCAGATCCATTACGAATTGGAGCGAAACCTGCTCCAACCAGCTGACGCGAGGAACCAAGCCATGCCACCAAACCTGCCAGTCGATCATGCCGCTTCGATCCGCCCGGCTGGGGCGGCGACCCCGGCCCGACTGAAACCCCGGCTGCGGGGTGTCTCCCACTTGCTCGCGGCCTGCCTCGCGGCCCCTGCGGTGCTGCTGCTGTGGGCGGGGGCTGGCAGCGACAGCGCCCGCCTGGGGGCCACGGTGTATGGCTTGAGCCTCATCGTCCTCTTCGCCACCTCGGCCACCTTCCATGGCCCCACCTGGCGGCCCCGGGCCAGGGACCTGGTGGGTCGCCTGGACCAGTCGGCCATCTTCCTGCTCATCGCCGGCACCTACACGCCCTTCGGCCTGCTGCTGGGGCCGGGAACAGGCTACCTCCTGCTGGCCTTCATCTGGGGCGGAGCGCTATGTGGAGTCGCCCTGTCCCTGGCCTGGCCAGAGGCACCCAAGAAGCTCATGGCCGCCATCTACGTGGCGTTCGGCTGGTCCTTCGCAACCCTGGTGCCCTCGCTCTTCCGGGTGGCGGGTCCGGTGGTGATCGGCCTGATCCTGCTGGGCGCCATCGCCTACACCATGGGCGCCGTAGTCTATGCGCGGCGCCGACCCGATCCCTTCCCCCGGATCTTCGGCTACCACGAGATCTTCCACCTGCTGGTGATCGCCGCGGCCGCCTGCCACTTCGCCGCCGTGTCGCTCACCCTGCCCGCGCTCATCTGAGCGGAGCGAGGGGCTAGCCCTTCCCCTTCGCCTTCATCTCCACCAGGCGCTTGGCCTCGCGGCGCAAGAGTTCGGCCACGTTGCGGTCCTTCATGAGCAGCTTCATGTCGCTTTCGAAGAGCCGCTTGAAGTGGGTCATGGCCACGGGCAGCGGCGTACGGGGGTTCATGACCAGCGACTTGGTGATGGGGTACTTCTTCATCCACTCACGGCTGTTGGAGATGATGCGCAGCACTTCCTCGTTCACGGTGCGCATGTTGGCGATGTAGGCCACCTCGCCCTCGGTGATGCGGCCGTTGCGGATGACGTTCACCTGGATGAGGCGGTTGGCCTCGCGGATGAGCAGGGCGCGCTCTTCCTTGCCCCCCTTGATGGCGAGCATGATCTTCTGGTTGGTGCTGAGCTTCATCACGCGCTGCGTGAGGGTGAGGGTGATCTCGTTGCCATCGGCGTCCACGGCCGGCTTCAGCGCCAGCAGCCGGCGTTCGGCGGCCATCTCCTCCGATTCCACCTCGGCGTCGGCCTCTTCCCTGGACTTCTCCTTGGGCAACGGCAGTTCGGACCAGGCGCGATCCAGGCGGCCGGCCTCGACTTCGTCGATGATCTCCAGCCGCTGTTTCTTCACCTCTTCCGGGATCAGGCGCAGGACGTCGAAGCGGAACTCATTGACGCGCCGTTTGATGACGTACTCGCCTTCGGGGTGCTCTTCGAGGAGGTCCAGGATCCGGTGGCGCTCCATCCAGAGCACCTGGTTGTTCAGCACGATCTCCAGGACGGCGCCGGGCAGGCTGGGTATCGAGGCTTCCACGATGGCGGCGGTCAGCGACGCATTGAGCAGGGTCGTTTCCAGCAGCGCGGTTTCCTTGCGGTGGCAGAGCACCAGCTGCAGGGGCGCGGGCGGATCGAAGGGCTCGATCATCAGGCCCGAGAGCAGGGACTCCGGCATGGTCGCGAAGAAATCCAGCGCCCGTTGGGTGTAGGGCGTCTCTTTCAGGCCCGCGTGCGCCAGGGCCTGTAGCAGATCCTTGGTGGGCACCGGCAGGCTGCCCCAGACGAGGGCCATGGCCATGGGCTCGGCCAGGCCGCCATGGAGGAACCGATCAACGATGGGGTGCATGCTCATGGACGCGACTCTTCACTCATCATCGGGTACCGCAGGTGCTTCGGTGAGTACCGGAGGCACGGGCTGGAGCCAGCGCCCATCACCATCGAACCGCCCGATCCAACCCTCGCCCACGCTCTGGCCGTGGGGAATGCGGCGACCGGCCACTTCGACCGTCACCACGCCGGCATCGTCGAGCCGAATCAGGAAGGGGCCCTTCACCCTAAGTCGCCAGGCCTCGGAGACACGCAGGGTGCGCACCATGGGCAGGCCGCCGGGGGTCAGAGGTTCGATGCGGATGTCAGCGGTGTCCAGGGCGCGCAGGCTCACCAGGACGCCCTGCTCGCTCATGGGGGCCTCGGGCAGCAACTCCCCGAGCACCGGATAGGGCGCGACCGAGGGCGCGGGGGGTGGCGGCAGGGTGGGCTTGCCCAGGGACGTGAGGTAGCTTGGCGTCGGCTTGCGGCCCAGGCTCGGGCCGGGCACCACCAGCCACAGCACCAACAGCACCGAGGCGGCCGTCAGCACGCCCATCACCAGGTGTTCCAGCTGCTCGCGCTTGGGGTCGGAGGGTTCCAGCTCCGGCACGCCGGGCACGATCTGGAAGGCGCCGGTGTGGAACTCGAGGTCCACGCCCAGCCGCTCGGCCAGCTGTCGGGCCAGGGGCCGGGGACGGCCCGGCGGCAGGGCCACCCAGTCATCGGCCTCGATGGCCTCCAGGTGCCGCACCGGCAACTTCAGCTCCTTGGCCAGGGCCTTCAGGGTCAGTTCCTTGGCCTCGCGGGCCTGGCGGATGAGCTGACCGACGGACTCGTCCTCGCGCATCAGGTCCACCCCACCGGAAGTTCCTTCAGCAGCTTTGCCAGCTGTTCGCGCCGCTCGCCGCGGTTGAGGCGGCGATCGTCCAGGCTGCCGCGGTGGGCCATGGTGTCGGTGAGGGTGCGCTGCAGGTCGTCCGGCGTGAGGAAATCGCGGCCTTCCAGCCAGGCCTCGGCCTGGGCCAAGGCCAGCCAGTGCTTGGCGGCGCGGGTGGAACAGAAGCCACCCCCGGCGCGGATGCGCTCCACCATGCGCTCGACGTAATCCAGCACGGCCTCGGCCACCTTCACGCTGCGCACCGCCGCCCGCGCCTGCCGCCAGCCGTCCAGGTCCAGCACCGGCGACAGGGTATCCAGCCGCTCGGCACCGGCTTCGCCCGTGAGGATGCGCCGCTCGGCGGCGCGGTCGGGATAGCCCAGGTGGATGGTGCAGGAGAAGCGGTCCAGCTGGCTTTCCGGCAAGGGAAAGGTGCCGGCATGATCCAGCGGGTTCTGGGTGGCGATGACGAAGAAGGGCTCGGGCAGTTTGTGGGTGCTGCGGTCCAGCGTGACCTGCCCCTCCACCATGGCCTCGAGCATGGCGCTTTGGGTCTTGGGGCCGATGCGGTTGAGCTCGTCCAGCAGCAGCACGTGGCAGAACACCGGGCCCGGCTGGAAGCGGAAGGCCTGTTCCTTGGCGTCCCAGAGGTGCACGCCCAGCAGATCGGAGGGCAGCAGGTCGTTGGTGCCCTGCACCCGCTGGAAAGAGCCGCCGAGGATGCGGGACAACCCCTTGGCCAAGGTGGTCTTGCCGACACCCGGCAGATCCTCCAGCAGCACGTGACCACCCGCCAGCATGGTCGCGAAGGCCCGCCGAACCTGGGCCTCCTTGCCCACCACCACGGACTGGAGCGCGGCCAGCCCGGCCCGAGCCGCCGGACGGATCCCCTCCGGACTGCGGACTGGGGGGACGAGGATGGGCGGCGCTTGGGTCATGGTTCCTTCCGGGGCAGCGAACTGTCTCTATCTTCCAGAGGGATGCCATGGTCCCGCAAGCGCTGGGCCAGGGTCCGCAGGGTCACCCCCAGGGCTTCGGCCGCCCGGGGCAGGTCTCCACCGGCTTCCCCCAGGGCCCGGCGCAGCAGCTGGGCCTCGGCGCCCTGGGCCACGACCTTGAGCATGGCGTCGAGGCCCCCGGGCTCGGGCCAGGGCAGACAGAGGGGCGCAGCCAGGCCCAATCCGAGGTCCGGAAAAGCCCGGATGGCCCGCCCTTCGGAAAACAGGAGCGTCCGGCCCACCAGCACCTCCAGCTCCCGGACGTTGCCGGGCCAGGGGTGCTCCAGCAGCTGCCGCTCGGCGCTGCGTTCCAACCAGGGTGCCGGGCGCCCTTCCCGTTTCGCCGCCTGCTCCAACAGCAGCCGGGTGAGGGCCAGGAGATCCTCGCGTCGTTCTCCGAGGGAGGGCACCCGCAGCTCCAGCGCACCGATGCGCTGGGCGATCTCGGGGGCGAGGGGGCCATCGGCGTCGACGCTGCCCATCCACTCGAGGGCACGGCCCTCGGGGCCATCCATGGCCTGGGCAAGGGGTGTGGCCGCGACCGGGGCCAGGTGTTCGAGTCCACCCAGGAAGAGGGTGCCGCCCTGCAGCAGCTGCAGCAGTCGCGGGTCGGGCCCCTCGGGGCCCAGCGTCGCTGCGGCCAGGCTCAGGTAGGGCGCGGCCGGATGGCGGAGCGTGTGCAGCCGTCGGGCACTGCGCTCCCGCCCGGAACCCCGCGGGCCCCGGAACACCACGGGCAACGACGAGGCGGCGGCCTGGCGGAGGGCCGCGTCCAGGGCCTGCATGGCGGCGCTGTGCGCGATCCATGGCTCCGCGGGATCAGGGGGTGGCGCGCCCACCAGGGCCCGCAACCGGTCCAGCAGGGCCAGGAAGGCATCCAGGTCGAAGGGCTTGGGCAGGAAGTCGTCGGCGCCCAGCCGCATGGCCTCGACGATGTCCTTGGGCTCGCCGAAGGCCGACATGAGCACCACGCGCAGGCTGGGGTGCAGTCGCCTCGCGCGACGGATCAGTTCGAGGCCGCTCATGCCCGGCAGCCGCAGATCCGTGACCAGTACCTGGAAGGGCCGGGCCTCCAGGGCCCGCAGCGCCGCCTGCGGATCGGCCACGGCCTCGACCTGCCAGATGGAACCTGCCAGAGCCTGGCTCAGCAGGCGGCGAAAGCTGTCCTTGTCCTCGACCAGCAGGAGGTCCATGCGTTGAAATTAGCAGCTATCCGGGTTCAACTGGCGCCGCCACAGCCTTCGATGAAGCGCTGGCTCTGGGCTTCAGCCTGGGCCTCGAAGAGCGCCGCACCTTCCACCAGACGAAGGCCCGCGGCTCGCGCCCAGAGGGCGAAGGCGGTGTCCTCTTTGTAGATCCACTCCACGGCCCAGCGGGCACTGGGACGGGCCGCCTCCAGCAGTTCCGGGAAGGGCGCAGGATCTTCGGCAACCATGCCCAGGCTGGTGGCCTGCACCAGACCCACGGGGGCGAAGGCTGCCACGGCCTCGACCGGGACCGGCGAACGCCGGGAGACCTGGAGGACGCTGCGTCCCGCCGCCTCCAGCACCGCCTTGCTGGTGCGGGCCACGCCGCCCTCCCCCAGCAGCAGCACGGGACCGGACTCCAGCTTGGACAGGAACTGCTCCAGGGCCTCGGCATCCGTGTTGGCCCCCTGCCAGGGAGCCTCCGGCGACCGTCGCCAGAGGGTGTTCAGCGGCCCCTTCAGGCCGAGCGCCTCGGGCAGTGAGAGCTTGAGCGGAGCGGTGATGCTCAGACCCAGGATGCCGAGGGCCTCCAGGGCCTCGACCGCCTCTTCGGCTTCGCCACAGGCGAGGGGCAGGTAGACCAGATCCTTGAAGGCGCCCTGGAGGCGGGGATTGTGGAAGGCCGGCCCCTTGGAGTGCAGTACCGGATCACCGATGACGCCGCAGAGGCCATGGCCCGGGTGCAGCTTCGCACTGCGCCAGGCCCGCAGGGTCGACAGGGGCAGCTGCCCGGGCGCTGCGGCGGGGCCGTTGTCCGGGGCGGCGTAGGTGAATTCCCCGCCCCAGACGGACTGCAGGGCCCGGCTGGGCAGGCCCTTGGGACCCATGAGGAAGGCGGACAGCCGGATGCCGTGGTCCCGGGCCCAGGTCAGGGGTTCCCTGAGCCGACCGTTGTCACTCAGACGCCCCGCCCAGCCCACCCACTTGAAGGCCTCCCCATCGGGCAGGGCGCGGAGCCGCGCCTCCAGATCGAAGACACCGGGCGGCACATGGATGGAGCGCAGCAGCCGCACATGGGTGCGGACCTGCTGGATCGCCGGTGGAATAGGGAGATCCCATTCCAGGTCCAGCCAGAGGGGCTTGCCCTTGAGGGCCTTCACCAGATGAGCCAAGCGTCCGGCTTCATCCTCGTCCGGCCAACGCCCCCCTTCCGACACCCGGCGGCAGGTCACCAGGCAGCGGCGCTTCAGGGCATCGACCAGGGCTTCGGGATCCCCTTCGGGAAAGAGATCCAGCCGCAGTTCAGGGAGGGCGTCGTCACCGAGGTGCCTGGCATAGGCCAAGGCCTTCTCCCACTCGGGGTGGGTCAGGGTCACGAGGTGAAAAGGAAGGGGGCTCAAGGCAACATCCAGAAGGGGCCATCCTAACCTGCCCTTGGCCCTGTGCTGAGGTTGCCTCGCAAGGCAGGTCGCCTGGAAACGGGTTCAAACCCTTAAGCAACTAAAGAAACCTTCGTCCAAGCTCATTCACTACCACAGTGTCTGTTACGATTTTTTCAGCCCGGCGTCAGTGGTCAGACCACGGACCCTTGAAAACAGGAGAACGGCCATGTCCCCCGCCTTGATGTTCTGGATCCAATTCGTGTGCGTGCTGGGCGCCATCCTCGTGGGCATCCGCAAGGGTGGCGTGGCCCTGGGCCTCATCGGCGGCCTGGGCGTCGCGGTGCTGGTGTTCGGCTTCCGCGTGGCACCCGGCACGCCGCCCGTTGATGTGATGCTCATCATCCTGGCGGTGGTGACCGCCTCGGCCACCCTGCAGGTGGCGGGCGGCCTGGACTACCTGGTGCAGCTGACCGAGCGCTTGCTCCGCGCCCATCCGAAATACGTCACCATCCTGGCGCCGCTCTCGACTTTCTTCCTCACGGTCTGCGTGGGTACGGGGCACGCGGTCTACGCGCTGCTGCCGGTCATTTCCGACGTGGCCCTGAAGACCCGCATCCGGCCCGAGCGCCCCATGGCGATCTCCAGCGTGGCCTCCCAGATGGGCATCACCGCCAGCCCCGTGGCTGCCGCCGTCACCACCTTCCTGGCCATGGCCGCCAAGAACGGCCACCCCGTGGGTCTCTTCGAGATCATCCGCATCACCCTGCCTGCGGGCATCATCGGCGTGCTGGCCGCCGCGGCCTGGAGCTACAACCGCGGCCTGGACCTGGACAAGGATCCCGAGTTCCTCGAGCGCATGAAGGATCCCGACTTCGCCAAGGCCCTGGATGCGGACGTCACCACCCTGGGCAAAGTGATTCCCACCTCAGCCAAACTTTCGGTGGCCCTCTTCTTCGCCGGCGTGCTGAGCATCATCCTCATCGCCATGAAGCCGGGCCTGCTGCCCATGGTGAACGGCAAGGTGGTGCCCATGACCACCGTGGTGCAGATCGTCATGCTGGCTTTCGGCTCGTTCATTCTTTTCGCCACCAAGGTGAAGGCCCCGGACATCGCCCGCTCCAGCGTCTTCATCGCGGGCATGATCGCCGTCGTCTCCATCTTCGGCATCGCCTGGATGAGCGAAACCTTCATCAAGGCCAACGAGGGCTACCTCATCGCCAACATCAAGAGCATGGTGCAGGTGGCCCCCTGGACCTTCGCCATCGCCATGTTCTGCGTCTCCGCCTTCGTGAAAAGCCAGGCCGCGACCCTCACCATCATGCTGCCTCTGGGCTACGCACTGGGGCTGCCCACCACGCTGCTGCTGGGTCTGATCCCCGCCAGCTACGCTTACTTCTTCTT